>JACPHX010000015.1 GCA_016188425.1 Candidatus Uhrbacteria bacterium
CGGTGACCGAAGGACTCAACTCGAAGATCCAATATGTGAAAGCGAGCGCCCGCGGCTTCCGCACGTTCGCCCATTACCGTATCGCGATCCTCTTCTACTGCGGAAAGCTGGAAATGCAGCCACGATAATCCTTGATGAACCACTATTTTCATTAATTAAAATATCTAACCTTCTTCTCCCTTGGTTCCCCTTGTTCTCTCTTGTTCACCCTTGTCAACCTTCCCCTATGTCTTCCCCCGCGCTCATCGAAGCTCTCTCCCGCCAAGACCTCGCCGTCGCTCGCGACATTCTCTTATCCGAGCTTCTGGAAATGACGAGGGACAAGAATAGCTGGGACTGTCCGCATTACATCGCGGACCGTGGCATTCAGACAGGGATCCAAATCAACCACGACGCGAACAAGCGATTGACGTACTTTGGATTGGAGAATTTGCGCGACCGGTATTTCTTGCGCGACAGTGGCGGGAAGATTTGCGAGAACCCGCAGACGTTCTTTGCGCGTGTCGCGACAGGGATGTCGCGCGGGGATGCGGCGCTCGCCCAGGAACTCTATGATGCGATGAGCAAAGGGTGGTTCATCCCGGCAACACCGGTGTTGATGAATATCGGGACGAACAAGGGACTCTGTATTTCTTGTTTCCTCAACACGGTTCCAGACACCCTTGAGGGGATTTTTGACATCTATCGCGAGAACGCCTTTCTCGCCAAGTTCGGTGGTGGCATCGGCACCGATTGGTCACAGTTGCGCGGGTCCAACGCTCCCTTGAAGTCCAGCGGTTTGCGTTCCTCGGGCGTTATCCCGTTTCTTAAGATCATGGACTCCGAGACGCTCGCGATCTCCAGGAACAGCCATCGTCGAGGAGCCGCGGCGGCGTACTTGCGCATCGATCACCCGGACATCGAGGATTTTTTGGAGATCAGAAAGCCAACCGGTGGGGATGCGGACCGCAAGTGCTTGAACATCAACAATGGTGTGGTCTTGACCGACGCGTTCATGGCAGCGGTCGAGAACCGCACGGACTACGACCTCATCGACCCGCACTACAACACGGTTTCCAAGACGATCAGCGCGCTCGAGATTTGGCGTAAACTCCTGACGATGCGTGCGGAGACAGGGGAGCCGTATTTCGTCTTCATCGACAACGTGAACAAGGCGATCCCGCCGCATCATCGAGAAAAAGGCCTCTTCGTCCGCCAGAGCAACCTCTGTACCGAGATCGTCCTTCCCACGACCAATGACCGCACGGCCGTCTGTTGTCTGGGCAACTTGAACCTCGAGACGTACGACGACTGGCGAGACAAAGAAGAGGCCCTCATCTACGCCTGCGTTAAAGGATTAGACAACAACCTCGAGAGTTTCTGCGAACTGGCCGACTCGGTCGAGTACAAGAAGGCGATCAACTCTGTTCGCCACGAACGCTCGATCGGCCTTGGGGTGATGGGCTACCACGGCTACCTCATGGGGAAGAACATCCCCTTTGAGAGCGTGGCTGCCCGCGCCGCCAACAAGGAGATCTTTTCTCGCTTTGCGGACTTGGCACATGCCGCATCCCGACGTCTTGGAGAGGAGCGTGGCCTCCCGCTCGATGGAGGGACGCAACGTAACAGCTATGTGACGTCGATCCAGCCCACCGCGAGCACGAGTTTCATCTGCGGCGAGGCAACGCCATGCACCGAGCCGATCTCGGGGAACGCCTTCCTCCAGAAGACCTTGTCGGGAAGTTTCCTTGTGAAGAATAAATTTCTCGAGAGACTCTTGGAATCAAAAGGATTGAACAACGGCGAGGTCTGGAAAGAAATCATCGCGGCCAAGGGGAGCGTCCAGCACCTGAAAGCCCTTTCCGACGCGGAAAAGATGGTGTTCCGCACTGGCTACGAAATGAACATGCGCGAAATCGTCGAACAAGCCGCCGACCGCCAGCCATTCATCGACCAGGCCCAGTCCATCAACCTCTTCTTTGCGACCCCGATCAGCGGCAAGTACATGAACGACACCCACATGCTCGCCTGGAAACGCGGATTGAAGACCTTGTACTACCTGCGTTCGGAGGCACCAATCGAAGCATCGCGCATCGAGACGGCGAATGCGGAGTTAGTCGCCGCGCCGGCCGCGAAGCGGGATTTCACGAACGAGGAATGCGCGGTGTGCCAGTAGGAGAATGCTCACTCATTGTTTACAAAATACCCCATCGGAATTCCGGTGGGGTATTTCTTTTGCTCGGCTCTCCCCCAGTCTGTCCGCCATAGCAGGGTGCAGTTTTGGGCGACGGCGGGAGGGGGTTAGGATTGCATCGTATGATTCACCTTCGCTGCCGCTGGCACCTTCCCAGCCACAATCATCGCATCGCGAATCTGTGCCGAGAGGTCGCTCAAAGTTCCTGGCGAGTGGGGAATCAGGATCGTCGTCGATTCCGATCCTTGGCCCATTTCCTTCAACGTGTCGAAGTACTGTGTCATGAGTACGAGCTGCATTACATCCGCTGCGGTGACGCCCTCGATGCTTTCCTGGAAGTTCGCGACGGATTCGCGCAACCCTTCCACGATCGCGCGGCGTTGGTCGGCGATCCCCTTTCCTTGGAGGGCCTTGCTTTGCGCTTCGGCTTCCGCGGATTTTACTTTGAGGATGCGTTCCGCTTCACCCTTCTCCACCGCGGCCAAACGCATGCGGGTCGCGGCGTTGATCTCGTTCATGGCGAGCTTCACCTTAGCATCCGGGTCGATGTCGGTGACCAGTGATTTGACGATGCTGTAACCGAATTCGCTCATGACTTGTTCCAGCTCGTTTTTTACCGTGTCCGCGATTTCGTCTTTCTTTTCAAAAACGTCATCGAGCTTAATCTGCGGCACGCGGGCGCGCACGCTGTCAAAAACATAGGAGGTGATTTGCCGTCCTGGATCCTGGAGTTTGTAGAACGCTTCGTACACTTTTTCCGGGCGGACGAAATATTGCACGGAGACGATCACGAAGACGAACACGTCGTCCGCGGTTTTGGTTTCTACGCGCACGTCCAACTGCTGAACGCGCAAGCTGATACGGCCGGCCACATGGTCGATGAGCGGGATTTTCAAGTTCAGTCCCGGCCCTGCCGTGCGGACGTACTTTCCAAACCGGCTGATGATGGCCGCGGTTTGCTGCTGCACCGTGAAGAGGGAAGAGACGAGGATGATGAACCCGATAAAAAGGATGAATCCAACAATGAATGGCATAGCAAGAGTTTAATGAGGAAATCTTACATCAAAATTAGCATAAAATTGGGGAAAAGTCAATAGAATACAAGCTTTGTCAATCGTGTTCTCTTGTGCTATACATACTCCATACCCCCTAGGCACAACCGCCCATGGGCGCATTTTGCATATGAGCCAACATTTCGTTCTGAAATCCGAGTACCAGCCCGCGGGGGACCAGCCGAAAGCAATCGAGCAGTTGGTTGATTCGCTGTCGGCGGGGAACAAAGCGCAGACCCTCTTGGGAGTGACGGGGTCTGGAAAGACCTTTACGGTCGCCAATGTCATTGAGCGTTTGCAACGCCCCACACTTGTCATCGCGCATAACAAGACGCTCGCGGCGCAGTTATGTAACGAGTTCCGAGAGTTCTTTCCCGAGAACGCGGTGGAGTATTTCGTTTCTTATTACGATTATTACCAACCAGAAGCGTATCTTCCTCGAACGGATACCTACATTGAAAAAGAGGCGGAGATCAACCAAGAAATCGACCGTCTCCGCCACGCGGCGACGCAAGCGATCCTGACCAGACGAGACACGATCATTGTCGCGTCCGTTTCTTGCATCTACGCCCTCGGTTCTCCGGAGGAATATAAAAAGACCATCCTCCATCTTGAACCAGGCCGCAGTGCGCGGTCGGAGGTTTTACATACGCTCATCGACATGCAATTCGAGCGCACGACGGCGGATGTCGAGCGTGGGAAGTTTCGTGCACGCGGAGATGTTATTGAAGTGATGCCGAAGAATGAGGAAGTCGTGTATCGCATTTCTTTTTATGACGACCTCATCGACAAGATCGAGAAGCTCGAGCATGTCAGTCGGAAGTTCATCGAGACGATGAAAGAGTTTTGGTTGTTCCCGGCGACGCACTTCGTCTCCCCGCCAGCCGAGCGCGCCCGCGTCATCAAGGCGATCGACGCGGAACTGACGGAACGTCTGGCTTCTTTGGAAAAGGACGGACATGTTCTCGAGGCGGAACGTCTCAAGCGCCGTACGCGCTACGACATGGAGATGATCCGCAACATCGGCTATTGCAGCGGCATCGAAAATTATTCGCGTTACTTCGATGGACGCGTGCCCGGCACGCCGCCGTACACGCTTATCGATTATTTCCCCAAGGATTTTTTGATGGTCATGGACGAGTCCCATGTCACAGCCACACAGGTTGGCGGCATGTACGAAGGCGACAAGAGCCGCAAACAGACCCTCATCGACCACGGCTTCCGCCTCCCAAGCGCCGCCGACAACCGACCGCTCCAGTTCCATGAGTTTGAGGAGCGCATCAACCAAGTCATTTTCACAAGCGCCACGCCTGGAAAGTACGAAGCAAAAGTCAGCGCCGCGGTCGTCGAGCAAATCATCCGCCCGACCGGGTTAGTCGACCCAGAGGTGATTGTCCGTCCTGTTACAGCGAAGGTTGAAAGGGCGGAAGGGGCGGAAAAGGCTGAAATGTTGGAACGTAGCGGCGCGGATTTAGCCCGCCATTCGGACACGTCAGATGGGGTGATTCAACAGACCGGCAAAAGCCAAGTCGAAGACCTCATCGAAGAGATCACCATCCGTGCCGAGAAGGGCGAACGGACACTGGTCACCACGTTGACGAAGAAGATGGCCGAGGACCTCACAGAATTTCTCAAGGAGAGGAATATCAAGGTCCAGTACCTCCACTCCGACATCCTTACGCTTACGCGCGTCCAAATCCTCTCCGAGTTGCGCAAAGGGATGCACGACGTTCTCGTGGGCGTAAACTTGTTGCGTGAAGGTTTGGATTTGCCCGAGGTGACCTTGGTGGCCATTCTCGACGCGGATAAGGAAGGATTCCTTCGTTCCGAGACATCTTTAATCCAGACGATCGGTCGTGCGGCACGTAACGTGAAGGGGCAAGTCATCCTGTATGCGGATCAGATGACGGGCTCGCTCAAGCGCGCTCTCCATGAGACAAATCGTCGTCGCGCGATCCAGGTCGCCTACAACGAAAAGCATGGCATCACGCCAAAGACCGTCGCGTCCCGCGTGAAAGACATCCGCGAAATCTTCGGCGTAGAAGTCGACCCGCGTGCGAAGGATGTCTTACGTCTTGAACTCGTCGCCGAACCGCATGAGATCGCGGAAGTCATCGATGAGAAGGAACGGTTGATGAAGCAGGCGGCGCGGAAATTAGATTTTGAAACGGCGGCGATTCTCCGAGACGAGCTCGTGATCTTGAAGGAGGAACTTGAGAAAACGAAGAAGAAATAATATGCATAATAAGATCATCATCAAAGGCGCGCGAGAGCATAACCTGAAGAACATCTCCTTGGAGATTCCGAGAAACAAGCTCGTGACGATCACGGGTCTTTCGGGTTCGGGGAAATCGTCCTTGGCATTCGACACCATCTTTGCCGAGGGGCAACGGCGGTACGTCGAATCGCTTTCCGCCTACGCGCGCCAATTCCTCGGTCAGATGGAGAAGCCAGACGTCGACGAGATTATCGGCCTCTCCCCTGCGATCTCCATCGACCAGAAAGCCCACAGTGCCAACCCGCGTTCCACTGTCGCCACGATCACCGAGATTTACGATTACTTGCGCGTCCTCTATGCCCGTGTCGGCACGCCGCATTGCGTGAAGTGTTTGCGCCCGATCCAGAAACTCTCCAATGAAGAGATGGTGGATGTGGTTTTGAGAAAGCTGGCAGCGGGCAGCGGGCAGCTTGCAGCTCAGGGAAATGAGATTAACGACAGCGCTGCCAGCCGCAAGCTGCCGGCTGCCAGCCGTGGCTCCGTGAAAATCCTCGCCCCCGTCGTCGTGGGCCGCAAAGGAGAATACCTCCAGATGCTCCAAGACCTGTATAACTCCGGCTTCGCGCGCGTGCGCATCGATGGCGACGAATACCGCCTCGACCAGCGTATCAAATTGTCCAAATACAAAGTCCACGCCATCGAAGTCATCATCGATTCGATTCCCATCTCGTCTTTTGAGACCCAGAACAAAGAGGCACGCGGGCGTCTCGCTGATGCGCTTGAAATCGCCACACAGCGCGGCAACGACGTGGCGATGATCGCGTACCCGGACAAGACGGAGCAAGCGCTCTCGTCTAAGTTCAGCTGCCCCGTCGACGGCTTTTCTTTCCCAGAGATCGAACCTCGTCTTTTCTCCTTCAACTCGCCCTACGGCGCCTGCCAAACCTGCCACGGCCTCGGCGTCGAGGAACTCTTCAGCGAAGTGATTTGCCCCGTCTGCCACGGTGACCGCCTGCGCCCCGAGGCGTTGCATGTGTGGCTGGAAGGGGCGCAAGAGGCGCAGGAGGTCCAGGAGGCGCAAGGGGGAGGACAAGACAATAGCGAAAAGCCCCTCCTTACATCCACCATGAAGGAGGGGTTTGGGGTGGTTGCCCCCCGTAGCATGTCTATCGTCGCCCTCACCCGCCTCTCCATCGAAGCCGTCGCAGACTATCTTCTCACTCTCGATCTCAATGATCGCCAGAAAGAAATCGCCGGTTCCATCCTCAAAGAGATCATGAATCGTCTCTCCTTCATGCTCGATGTTGGTTTACATTACCTCACGCTGAATCGCACGGCAGGCACGCTCTCTGGAGGTGAAGCACAACGCATCAGACTTGCCTCGCAAGTCGGTTCTCAACTTGTTGGCGCTTTGTATGTTCTCGACGAACCGACGATCGGCCTCCACCAACGCGACAACGAACGTCTGATCCAAACACTGACGCAACTGCGCGACTTGGGGAACACAGTGCTCGTCGTCGAACACGATGAGGACACGATCCGCGCGTCCGACCATATGATCGAGATCGGGCCGGGGGCGGGCGTGCATGGAGGGGAAGTCATTGCCAACGGTCCAGTCCCGGCCATTTTTGATGACAAGAAGTCTCTCACGGCGGCGTACCTTCGGCGTGACAAGATGATCCCGGTTCCCAAGAACCGTCGCGCAGTCGGGTTGGACTCGATCAAGATCCGCGGAGCGAGGGAAAACAACTTGAAGAACATTGATGTCGATATTCCTCTGCGTCGTTTTGTCTGCATCACCGGCGTCTCTGGTTCTGGGAAATCCACGCTTGCCTACGACACGATGTACAAGGCCATCAGCAAGCGATTGTACGGATCGAAACATACGCCGGGCGCGCACAAGGCGGTTCTTGGAATTGAGTACATCGACAAAGCCATCCTCATGGACCAGTCGCCGATCGGGCGCACGTCCAGGTCCAATCCCGCGACGTACACCGGCGCGTGGGGACCGATCCGTGAACTGTATGCCTCGACGGAAGAGGCGCGGTTTCGCGGATACAAACCTGGACGTTTCAGTTTCAATCGCCCTGGCGGTCGCTGTGAGAATTGCGAAGGCCACGGCCTCATCTCCATCGAGATGCACTTCTTGCCGACTGTGTATGTCACCTGCGACACCTGCAAAGGCCGCCGCTTCGACCGCGAGACGTTGGAGATCATCTACAACGACAAGAACATCCATGAAATCCTCGAGATGACGGTTGAGGAAGGAGCGAAGTTCTTCCGCGATATTCCGTTCGTCTACGACAAGTTGAAGACGCTTAATGATGTCGGTTTAGGATACGTGAAGCTCGGCCAGGCCGCGCCGTCGCTCTCGGGCGGGGAAGCGCAACGGGTGAAACTCGCGACCGAGCTCGCAAAACGATCGACGGGGAAGACGCTGTATCTTCTCGATGAACCGACGACGGGTTTGCATTTCCACGATGTGAAACAACTCCTCGAAGTCCTGCACACGCTCGTGGACAAAGGGAATACCATCGTCGTCATCGAGCACAACCTCGACGTCATCAAGACCGCCGACTGGATCATCGACATGGGGCCAGAGGGAGGGGACAAGGGCGGCACGGTCGTGAAAACCGGCACCCCCGAGGAAATCGCGTGGCACAAGCCGAGCTATACGGGGCAGTATTTGAAGGGGGTGTTGTCCGGCGGAGCCGGATCCGGCTCCGCCGGAGGGGAGAAGGGGGCAGGAGGGGGAGTGGAGGGGGGACAATGACGGGGAGCATGACGAAGACGGCCATACCGTCACTCTCCACTCTCCCTCCTCCCTCCTTTTGTTTTTTGTCCCTTTCCATATTTTTCTTTAAAATTTAGCCAAAATACATCCGTCACATCTTGACAAAACGTCCAAAATGTGGTATTTTACTTCGTCAGGATTTCACCAGAGACGGTCGTTAAAAACGGCAGGTTTGCGCTTCTTTTACGAGAGGAACGTGGGCCTGCCGTTTTTTTGCTAAGTTCTCGACGCTTTTGACATGCCTCCATTCAACGCGCAGACGTTGGGTGGTATGTCGCGAGGCAGGAGAGAGTAGGCCGTGGTGGCCTGTAAATAAACAAAATGTAGCCCTGACGTGCACAGGGTGGAGAATCGAATCAGTGAAAAATCGAAATGGGGCGTCGTTCAGTCGACGCAATGACATGCTTTCAGCGGAGGCCGCAGCCGCACGTCCCGTCCCGCCGCCGGTGTGGGAGCCGTTTCGTACGTGCAGTCTCCCGGAGATGACCGAAGGTTTCGGGACGTCGCGTCCCATCGGGTTTTTCGACAAGCAGCTCGACGTCTGGACGGATCGCTTGGTCCCGTCCGTCGACCGAATGGAGATTCGGATCGAGCGAACCATCGAAGGGATGGGGCGACTGGTTGGTCGCGGGGTCAAATCCGCAGCCGGTTACGCGTTCTCGTTCCTTCTTCTCGTGGCTGGGCTCGTCGGCTACGCGATGTTTCAGGTCAATCGAGATCCGGGCGGATCGCGCGCCTTCCTCGACAAAGTGGCCGACGTCTACAATGTCGGCGTCTCGCGCGGGCTGTTCGCGCCGATGCCCTGGAAGGAGCTCGATGGCGAGATGGTTTCTTCTCGTCTTCCGTCGATTCCGTCTCGTGAAGATCTCGCCCAGAACCCGTCTCTTGTCCAAGAGGGAGACGGACTCGAGACGGTGATCGCTCGTCAGATTTCCGAACTTGAGGGGCACGGCCGCTCCAACATGACGTTCGACGAGATCGAGGACTGGGCCAACGGCGAGGCCCATCGAATCGTCTTGGACAAGCGTCTTCTGGGCAAAGGCCTCCGATACCGCCCGGGAGCGAAGGTGAAACTCGTCCGATACGGAGCCGAGAGTATGCCTGATCTCATCTTGGATCCAGGCCTCCTCTACGACCTCCCCT
This sequence comes from Candidatus Uhrbacteria bacterium, assembly GCA_016188425.1. GTDB lineage: Bacteria > Patescibacteriota > Patescibacteriia > UBA9934 > GWF2-40-263 > JACPHX01. The sequence continues at coordinate 9,381 of JACPHX010000015.1, forward strand.
CCAAAAAGTCTGCGCCAGTCCAAACGGCGCAAACACCTCCCCCTGTTCCTTCGTCGACCGAGCGTTCGCTCGTCGACTTCCGCCTTTTGGACTACGAAGAGTAGTCCATCCTATCTACGGGCCCAGCAGGTAACGACGGTTCTCGTCTGAACCTTCGCTGCTGGGATTCCCATCACTGTTCTCGACGAGGTCGAGGATGGTGATGGGACACTCACGTCCCCATTCGCAAAGGAGCAAGCGTGCTTCAAGGAATCCTGGTGCTTAGCACCTCCGAAATCGTCATGGGTGCCGACTACCTTCGAAGGTCGACTGGTGTTCTGGAGCGCGGCCTCGCGGACGGATTCATCGTCTACGTCGTCTCGTTGGACCAGCACCCCAGCAAGCACAACAAATGGTGGCTCGATCTCCTGGCGGAAGCCGGGATGAAAGAGAACGTTTTTTACATGGAGGACAAGGGGCGTTTCCGCGACGCGAAGAATCGGCTCAACTGGAGCGCGTACTACGCATCCAGTTGGAAACAGCTCTTCGCGCGGCTCGGCTTCCAGTGGCCCAATGACAAAGATGGGCAACCGTGCTCCTGGCACGACGCGCGGCTCTTCCTGCTCAAACAGGAGGGGATCCACGGACCCAGCATCTTTCAGCCCGCGGTGACGATGCCCAAATCGGTCAGGGAGGTAAACGCACATGCGTAACCTCGTAATCGAGATGGGACAAACCCGCCCCGGCCAATGGTCGCCACAGTGGATGCTCGTCCCCCACCCGGGATGGACGGAGGTTCACTACTTCGACGCACACAAGTGGTCGAAAAAGGATTGGCTCATGTCATTCCTCTCGACCGCGCTCTGGATGTCGGTGGTGTGGGTGCTTTTCATCCTATCACCCCCGCGTCGGACGCAACGCACCTAGTACATTTTTCCTATCTACGGGCTCAGCAGAACAAACGATCATCGTCTTGATCGTCCTGCTGGGATTCCCATCCATCGTCTCGACCTGGTCGAGGGGATAGATGGGATTCATCGTTTCTGACATGCCTACGTTCAGCGGGTGCTGGACGTCATGTCGCGAGGCAGGTGAGTGCTCAAAGTGATTCCCACGCGCGACGGGGAATGTGAAAATTGGGACGAAGTTCCCAGGAAGAGAATACAATGTTTCATCAAAACAATCCCACCCCTAGCTGGCTCGACGCTTTGTCGACGAGTATCTCGATCTCTGAAAACGACCCGCCGATCTCGGCCAAAGAGATCGCCATGTTCGCCTCGACGGAAGTTGTCCGCGAGACCGCCGCGAGACGCTCAAGTCCCTCGTGGACACCTGTCGCGATCATCTCGGCCTTTCATCGGTCGTGGACATCGCGCAGGGCATCTGCGGGTTTCTCCGCGCGGGCGAGGAGACGAAGGTCTCGGAACATCTCATGGAGCGGTTCGGAGCCAGGAACCGACTGGATTATCTCGATGCTCTCACCATTCTCGGCCTGGACAATGCGGATCTCGTCCGCGGCGCCGTCTACTACTGGACAGTGAACGCACTTGCGACCCGTCGCTGTCCTCTGGCCACGGCCGCCTAGTCCCACTTTTCGTTCCTTTTTTCTAATCCCCCCGTAGCTCCTCCGAGGAGTGAAGGGGGACCCACCTACGGGCCCAGCAGATCTCGACTGTCATCGTCTTGACCGTCCTGCTGGGATTCCCATCCGCGTTCTCGACTGATGTCGAGGAAGGGGATGGGAGCAATCGACTTTCAAGAAAGGAGGTGTATCTGACATGTGGTTCAAGCCACGATTCATCGACCTGTTGACCGGCATCGTCGTCGACACCCTGCGGGACATCCGCCTGGGGATCGCGATGCTGATTCAGCAGGTCAAACAGGAGATTGGAAAGGAGGAAGCCGCCGCGAAGGCGAGGGCGCGAGAGGAAGCGGAAGCGATCGTCGCTTCGATCCGACGCGACGTAGACCGCAAACGCGATGGAAAGGACTGACAGGCAGGCGCCCAACGGGGGAGGGCGCCTGCTATTATTTTTCCCCTTGACCACTCGCGTTTTTTTAAGTAGGTTCTCTGGAGTCTTCAACCGGAGAAGGAGAAACGAGATGAAGATGGATTTGGTTCTACGACAAGAGGTTTCGCTGGAGACGAGGGTAGAGCTGCGTGGGCGATCGCCGCTGGAAGAGCTCTTTGAGATTTGGGCCCGGTCGCCCCATTACGCCATTACGCTTGGGGACAGCACTGTGGAGTTCGTCCTGTGCGCGCCGCGATACCTGAAGGCGGTTGATGAGCAGGAGCACTACGGGGTGTATTTCGGGGACATGTCATTCGTCTCGACCCTGACGCCGCCGCGGTGGATTCCCTTCGTGGTGCTCCATGAGTGGGCGCATCGTAAGCTGGCAGGAGAGGGGTGGGGCGATACCACCGACGAGGCGATGGCCCGCCACTTCCGCACGATCGGAGGCGAGCTCACGTTTGCCACGCAGACCTTGTCGGCGGATGAGTTCGTGCAGTACCTGGCCTGGAGGAGGTCCGTCGAGCGGACGCGCTTCTTCGACCATGCGCGCGAGTGGGAGAGGATCCGGGAGGATCGGCTCGCGCGAAATGAAGCAGGTGGACCCCCTGCCTTGCCCCTGCCGGTCTCCAAATGGACGGCGCGGTCGCTCAAGATCAGTACGGGCATGGGCCTGATCGGGTACGGGATGGCGCGCGACCTGGGCGCCTCGCATTGTGACTTGCTTATGGAAGAGCTTTCGGGCATGGACGTCGCCTTCGACGACGTGTTCGCGGTGTTGAGCCCGCTGGCGTATGTCGGACGCCTCGTGTCGGTGGCGGTACCCAAAGGCCTCGCGCCGGTCGTCTGGATTTTGTCCGGGCAAGTTACCAGACCGGTCATCGTCCAGGATCATGAAGACGATGCGTGGTTGTATGTGCGCCACATGAACGGCCAAACCGAGCAAAGCGTCCAGGCCATCATCCGGCGATTTTGGCAAGCCCAGGAGAAGGAAGCCCGAAACCAAGAACAGAAGGAACGAAGACAGATGGAAAAAATGGCACAACTCCCCACACACTCCTCGTCGGCCGCCGCACCCGTTTCGGTGCTGCCCACACCCGAAGCGGATCCGCGCCTCGTCCTCTTGCAGGCCTTGCTGCGACGTCTGCCGGAAGGCGTCCCGCCCGAGGAGGTGAACGCCCTGGTGGACGAGCAGATGCTCGCGACGTTTGCCGCCGAGGTGAACGCCGAGAATGTCGAGCGCGCCCGACTGGGCCAGCTGCAGGCACAAATTGAGGAATGCCAGCTCCTCATCGAAAAACTGCAGGAGAAGCAGAGGCAGGCGCGGGCCGAAATCGACGAGCGGCGGAGCAAGTTGGATACTTCCTCGGAGGCCGAAGCGCTCGGAAAACTCGCTGGTGCCATCAAAGACGTCATCGATTCCCGACAGGCGCTTCGCGCTCTCACACGCAAGAGGTAGGAAAACCCTTTGTTTTCCTACCTCGTTTTATTTTTTATGTCCCCGTTTTTCCCTTGACATTCCCTATTTTTTCTGCCATTCTTGCAGACGGAGGAGACGAGAAATGGTTCATTCACAGAAGAAGAGCAAACACGAACTGGTCCGCGAAGAAACGTTGCGGATCGAAACGGCGCGCAGAAGCGCCATTGGCGCCATGACGACCTTCAAGGTCGCCCAGGAGCTAGGACAGACAAGGAAATCGCAAGGACGGGCAGAGCTCATCGTGGCTACGCCCGCCGAGGCGCTTCCCGCCGTCCTCATGCAGGACGAACGGGTGTTCGAGCCCTTGAGCAAGCGGGCCTACCTGCGTGTCAACCAGGAAGACGAGCACCCCTCCTACACGCCGATCACGGCCGAGGAGTATCGTCTTCTCGCAGAAGGGGGGTTTGGGGATTGGGTCATGGTGACGCAGTACTCGGAGGTCATGGCCGAGCCCATCGCGTTCGGGCTCCGGGCCTTCGTACACCGGATTAACGCGGAGGAAATCATCGAACGCGTTTCGTCTATCCTCCAGAACGAGAACGATGAGGAGTGGAAGAAGGAGTCCTTAAACGGGATTTCCGTCCACTACCTGGCCTATGCCATTCGCGTGGCGGAAGAGGACGGCGATTCCGACATCGATTTCCTTCGGGAGATTGGTGTCGTTGATCGCGACCTCGCCGCGAGCATCTATTCGTTTCGTGATATGTCGCGTCACGACTTGCATTTGCGTGCACTGGAGGACCGGGCGGAATGGCGCGCGTCCAACCTGGAGCAGATGCGTCTCGAACGGGAAGCAGCGGAGGCAGAGGCCAACGCGGCGCAGGTCGCGGCGATCCCGGAGCGGAAAGAAGCGGAAGACGCGCTGGCGGAAGCCAGGGCGTACATCGAACGGATGAAGAAAGGAGAGTAAACATGCACGGTTTGGTTCGCTATAAACCCGTACGGAGCGAGGATTCTGCCCAGGAATTTTTCCGGCGCGCGTACGAGCTCGTGGTGAACCCACAGCCGTGGCAGCCGGATTCCCGCAGACGTTCGTTCCTGCAAGTGCTTTGGTCTGTGGCCTTCGGATACGAAGATCCCCCGGTTCCCCATGGGAGCCAGAGGCCGTACGTGCCGTTGACCCTGGCGGAAGCAGACCGGAAAGGTGAATCAGACCGAGAGATATTCTTCCGCTATGCGGAGATGATCGCGAAAGAGCGAGGCCTCAACGCGTCAGATCCCAACGACGCACGGCTTGCGCTTTGCATCGTTGGGATCTTTTTGTCTCTCGGTTTGGAAACGGCGGCGGAAGGGAATTTGTCCGTCGCGGTGGAATTGTTGCGGGGGCTAGATCTGGTGAAATTCATCCAGATCGGCCATTCGTTGCACGAGGGTGTGTGGAAAGCGGCAAAGCCATTGGGAGCAAAGCTTTTGCTGACGGTAGGGAAGTCGTCCTACGGTTTGCTTCCAGAGGGACAGGAACAGAGTGTCCGAGACCTCGCATCGTCGGATTTCCTGTTCCAAAGCCAGAGGGAGTTCTTGCTGGCAAAGCGGCAACTGGCGTCGGCGTCGGCACGGCTCGCCTTGGGTGAGCAGTTCCCGTTGGCGTCCATGCTCGCAGTGAAGTCCTTCCCCGTTTCGCACTATGAGCGGACGCATCGTCGGGACGGAACCTTGGATCCTTCTCCCTTCGGCGACGTGCTATCGCTGGTGATTCGGAGTTTCCTTTGGAAGGCCTCTCTGAACCAGGAGCCGTGGCACAAGGGTTCGACCCTTGGTACGGTTTCCGCGTTCATGCAAGAGCACATCTTTCTTCGGGAAAAAGAGTTGCAGGAGGTCGATGTCCCGTCCCGTCGGTGGGGGAACAGACGGCATATGGACGAAGACGGCCGTGCCGCGATTCGCGCGCTGGTCGGCTACGTGCAGATGTCCAAAAAGTTCGATCCTGACAAGAACGAGAAACAACCGGCCGTCATCGCAAAGGCGGATGAAGCAGTCTTGGACTTGGTGCTCACAGAAGTATCTGCGTGGTTCCGCCAGCTTCGTCTGGAAGCGATGGAGGCCTCGATTCGATCCGGTGAGGAACGCCTGTGGGGCTTCACGGCCCAGCAGGTGTTAGTCCACGGACCCGGCATCGAGGAAATGCTGTTTAGCGGGAGCGTGGTGCAGAATCCGTCCATTCTGCGGCAGGTGCAGCCAGAGAAGCTGTCGGCACTCTTGGCGGCCTGCGGGCAATGGCCGGAGCAAACAAAAGCACAGGCGCGCGGTCAGATCGACTGGCGGGCGGTGTTCCATTCTGCCCTGGCTGTCGAGACGAAGGCCCAGATTGTCGCACGGGCGGCGGAAGGGCTCGGTGAGGATCTGTTGGTGGATGTCCTTGCGGCGTCCCCATCCCTGATCCTCTTGCTGTCGGTATGGACGCAATCCAGCGCGTCTGGACGTCGGGCACTGCTGGAGATGGTGAGGGATGTTGGGTTGCGCTTCGAGACGGTGGAAGTGGTGAATGCGGTCAGCGTCGTTCCGGAAACGGGCGGCGACGAGCGGTTCCTCATGCTGCTTCTATCGCGGGCAGGTTCCTTTACGGAGACCGATTGGGGCGCATTGCTCCAAGTGTTCGAAAGAGAGCAGGCAACCGTGAAACAGGTGTTTGACCTCATTCCAGCTCCTCTGAAGTTGCGCGCGTACCTGTCGGCGAATCGGGCCATCTGGCATCGGTTCTCGGGCTTGTCCGTCGCCGTGTCGGATGCGGTGCTGGCGGCGATACAAATGAATGATCCGCAGGTGAAGAAGGAAGCGTTTCCAATGTGCTTGCTGGAGCATCCCCTGATGCCTGGCCAGGAGCAGGCGCTTCCCGGCTCGTTCGGTTCATTGCCGGCGTATGATCAGACATTGTTGCTGATTGAAGTTTCGGTTTCGTCGCTGCATTCCTTGCAGGGAGCGGATCCGTTGGTGGAGGCGTGGAGCGATACCGCGTTGGCGGGGCTGCTGCACACGCACATACGGACAGAGTCCAAGGTTCGGTACGAATTACCGGTGCTGCTTTCGGAGATTCCGCTCGTTCGTTTGGGCAGGGTGTTTGGCGCGCTCGTGCGGGCTGACCGCGAACGGATCAAGAATCTTTGCGTCGATCGCGTCTTCAAAGCGTTGTTGGATGATGGTACGAGCAGCCATGCAGCCGGCGCCTTGCTGGGCCGGCTGCTGGATGAAGCGTCGCTCACGGACCGTCCGTCGGCGTTCTCAGAAATCCAATCCTTTCCAGAGGACTACCGTTCGTCTATCCGTTGGAAGGTAGCGGATCGGTGTGCGGAGGTGATGCAGACCTACGGGGCGACGGTGAGCGGGTGGAAATCCTTGCTTCGGTACTGTGAATCACCGAGCGCTGGGGAAGACACATGCCGTCGCATCCTGAAGTTGTTCCCCATTAAGGACGCAGATCGGCTCTTGGAGGGATGGGATACGGAACGGGTGCGGCGCCTCGCAGCGTTTGCCCCTGTCGATGCCTTTGTCTATCGCTCCTATGCGCTTGCCTCCGCGGCCGCGAAACGTATCGGCATGCAAAAGCCGAGCGAGTATGCGAAGCAGCGGGAGCAGGATTCTCGATTGCCGGCGGAACCAGCCGACCAGTACCGCGACCAGTTTGCCAAAGGCGGCGATTGGGCGGGGTTTCTGGGGGTGGAACGCACGGGGTTTTACGAGACCTACGACGAAGCGGCGGCGGCGGCACGTCGGCTGGGCATCATGGAAAAGGACGTGGGAGCGAATGCAGACAAGGCAAGACTGCTCTACGAAGAACTGTATCTGGAAGAAGATTTCCTTCCGCCCTACCCGGACGAGTGCTATGCGAGCGTCTGGGAAGAGCGGGGGGAATGGGCTGGGTTCCTCGGGATCGGCCCTTACATCACGTGGGAAGAGACGTCGTCGGCGGCGCGGGTGCTCGGCATCCGTTCGCCGCAGGAATACGGACGCCTCTCCCACAAAGACAAGCGTCTGCCAGGAGATCTGCCCAAGTATTTCGAAGACGAATGGGTATCAAGAGGCGCCTGGGACGGCTTCCTCCGGATCGAGCGTCCCGCTCCTTTTCCTACGATGGAAGAGGCAAAAAAGGCGATTGAATCTTGGGAAGAAACGCCACAGGCAAACACGAAACGGACAGAGGATTACGTAAACCATCTGGCGTACGTGATTCCCTCGCTCCCGCTTGAACCGGCGGCTTGCTACGCCTCGGCGTGGCAGGAAAAAGGCGGGTGGGCGTACCTGCTCGATCACGCTGCCGATTCCAAGAAGCAGACGAAGCCGTACCTGACCCTTGCGGAAGCAAGCGCCTATGTCCGTTCACTCGGGATCAAGACCCCGGAGGAATATCGCGAACGGGCGGAACACGACCCAGTCCTTCCGAAGATGCCCGCCACGTACGTCTATTACAAAGGCGTGTGGAGGACAAGCGGCGGTTGGGATGGGTTCCTGGGCTTTGTCCGGCCGGCTTCCTACGAGACGCTGATGCAGGCGCGCGAAGCGTGCCACCGGCTCGATTGCTATCGGAAGAGCCAGTATCTGGATGCGTGCTACGCAGACACGCGCCTCCCATTGTATCCGGAGGTGACCTATGCCTCGGAGTGGAAAACGCCGCGGTGGGGAGACAAGATTGAATGGGCGGCGTTCATTGAACATGTGCCGCGCGCCGCTCCGTACCAGACGGTGCAAGAGGCGTCGGCGGCCGCGCAACGGATGGGGCTTCGACATCCGGCGGCCTACGCGCGCGACTTCAAGAAAGATCCTCGGCTTCCGAGCAATCCAAAAACCGCGTATGCGGACGCATGGATCGGTTTCGGAGAAGAGGAGGCGTTCTACGGCGTCCGTCGCGCGAATCCGTATCCGTCATTTGAGGAAGCGGCCGCCGCGATTCGTCGTCTGGAGTTTCTGAACGCGGGGAATTATGACGCGCATTCGCTGGCGGATCCGCGTTTGCCCAGGCACCCATGGAAGGCCTACCCGGAGGACTGGAAACGGGCGACAAAAGGAACAGACGGGCGGGGGGGCGGCCTGTGGGAGTTTATCCACTACTCCAGATTGAGCAGGGGCGGTTCCACATCGGACGCCAAGGAAAATTCGGGCGAGGAACCGCAGGCGGAACCGAAGGGGACAGAACCGAACATGGCGGCCTCTCGGCCGGTCGCGAAAAAACGCGCAAGCGACGCGTCTGTGGATCGGGAACGCACACCGCAAGGCATCGGCGAGTTCTCCGAGCTCATGCGGCGCGCACGGGCGAAAGGGGCGCTGACGCGAGACAGCTACCTCTGGGACTGCCACCACGCTCCAGGCGGCTCGAACGCATTCCCTCTGGACCCTGATCTGAAGTATCCCCAAGCATGGAAACAGGTCGGCGGGTGGGACGGGTTCCTGGGGGTGACGCTTGAGGAGCCCTATGCCACCTGGGAAGAGGCCTCGGCTTCTGCCATCCGGCTTGGGTTCAAGGACATGGTGGAGTATAAAAAATACCACCCCAGAGACCCGCGGCTTCCTCGAGACCCTTCAAAAACGTACGAAAGCGTTTGGAAAGGAAAAGGGGGAGCGTACGGGTTCCTGGGGCGGGAGACTCCCAAGAAAAAGGAAAAGGAGAAGACGTCCACGTGACGGCTTCATCAACTCATCCGGGTTGGTGTGGCCGTTTTTTTATTTTCCAGCAGCTTCGCCTCGCTGATCGCTTGTTTGTGCCGGGCAGGGAGGTCGTCCCACAAAATCGAGATCGTCCCCGCGAGCAACCCGAGATCCCGCACCGTAATCGCGTCGATGCCTACCGTGATGAGGACGATGAGGATGTGCGCGGAACCGATGAGCGCCGCGACCCAGGTCTTGTAGTCGACCAGGAGGACGACGCCAACGGCCAAGTCCAGGATGGCGGTGCTGATCATCGCATTCTTGATCGTCCCCGGGATCAAATCGGCGGCCCAGGGCTTAATGAACCCGCCCCAGTAAAAAGGATCTTGGAGGATAAGGATACCGATCCAAAGGAACGTAAGCCCAAGGCCGATGCGCAGGATGTGGTAGCTGGAGGTTTTTTTCATATTAGAAAATATTTTTTGCAAGAAGCAAAATATACGCCATCAAAAAGATCGTCCCTGCCGACATTAAACACCAAAAGCACCAGGCGTTCAGGATGCGCCATTGGATGTAGATAAGTCCCAGAGACATAACCGTTCCCCCAGCGACGATCCACGAGAGGACATCAAGGAAGAATGGATACGTCGGAGCGAAGCTGTGGATGATCTGCAGAAGTCCGGCGAGAAACCCGACCATTACGTAAAAGAGCATCCCCAGGACGTCGTTGTGGATGAACTTGAAAAGCCGGTTGTATTTGCTGGCCAGGACGAGTTCGCAGGAGCCGCCCAAGGGGCAAATGGGCCGCTCCGCGATGATGCGTTTACGGATCAGGTACGAACTCTCCGCCAGGCCGATCCCGGCGAGAGTGAACAGAAGCACAGGGGCGTCGAACATAAGGGATTTTGCCATAGTATAGCAGTTTGTTTGGAGAGTGTTGATCAAAACACAAAAGACGGTGGGATCCGTCTTTTGTGTTTGTGCTCCGAAGGCGGGGTCTGGGAACCCCGCCTATCATCGATACACAAAGTTCCCTTCCTTCTCCTCTGTCACCTCCGTCATCCTCTGTTGCCTCTGTTACCTTCCCCTTATTTCACCACCAAAGCCCCCTTCATCCCCATGGCTTTGTGGCTGCCGACGTCGCAGTAGAACTCGTAGGATCCGGGTTGTGTCGGGGCGATGAAGGAGATGACGCCGTCTTGCTTCACGATTTCTTTGAGACTAATCCCGTCGATGACAAAGGTGTGGAAGCCGGCGTTCTTATCGACAGTGATTTCGATCGGCTGTCCCGGAGCAGCGGTTATGGTGTCTGGCTTAAAGTAGAAATTGCCAGAATCAAGACGAACTTTGAAGGGTTCGGTGGTGATGTCCAAACGGCCGTCTGAACCAAGGCCGATCTCAACCTCGCGGGTTGGAGCGGTCGTCGTTGGGACGGGCATGGGAGCGGGGGTTGGGGCAGGCGCGGTCGTTTGTGGGGCCGTGGAACAGCCGGCGCCCAGGAGAAAGAGTGTTCCGAGAACGAGAGAAGCATATTTGGTGCGCATATTGAGAAGACGACGATTATTGCTTATGCTGTGGGAGATATGATACCCGAGTTTATCAAGATAAAGAACGATGTGCTTCCCGATGAGCCGGGGGTCTATTTTTATTATGGGGAGGACGGGACCCTCCTTTATATTGGAAAGGCGACGTCTTTGAAGAAGCGGGTCGGCTCTTATTTTACCAAGGCCCACGACGGCCGCATTGCGGAGCTGGTCGGCAAAATTGCGCGTATCGAGTACATCGAGACCCCGAGCGTGATTGAGGCTCTTGTTTTGGAAGCGAACCAGATCCGCGCGAACCAGCCGCCGTATAACATCATGAGCCGGGACGATAAGAGTTTTCTCTACCTCGTCTTTACCAACGAAGAGTACCCACGTCCGCAGCTGCTTAGGGGGCTCGAGCTGGAACGTCTCGGAGTGAATCCGTTTTCGATGGAACTCTCCGCGAAGACGAAAGAGAAATTTCTTGCCGTCTTTGGTCCGTACACGAGCGGGTGGTCCTTGAAAAAGTCGCTCGAAATCCTCCGTCGTATTTTTCCTTGGTCTACATGCCAGCCCCCGTCCGTCACCGGTCGGACGAGACCATGCTTCGACGCGCATCTGCATAAATGTCCTGGCGTATGCACGGGAGCCATCGACGTGAAATCGTATCGCGAGATCATCAAACATCTCATCCTTTTCTATGAAGGGAACAAGAAGTCGCTCGTGCGCGAGATGAAGAAGGAAATGGAAAAGGCGGCGAAGGAGGAGCGGTTCGAGGACGCGGCGCGGTTAAGGAATCAGCTTGGGTGGCTTGAGCACATACAGGACGTCGCGCTTATTAGCAAGGAAGATGTGACGTTGCCGTTCGCCTCGACGGAGCCGGAGCTCGTGATCGATTTGAACGGGCGCATAGAGGCGTACGACATCAGTAATATCTCAGGGACGTCGGCTGTAGGATCGATGGTGGTGTTTGAAGAAGGAAAACCTGCGAAGCAGAAGTATCGCAAATTCAAGATCAAGACCGTCAAAGGAAGCAATGATGTCGCGATGATGGAGGAAGTGATGCGACGAAGGATCGCGCGCGGCATCTCTCAACCCAAGGCATGGGAGCTCCCCGTTATCATGGTCATCGACGGGGGAGAGGGACAGGTGCATCGGGTGCAGAGAGTGCTTCAGGAGGTGGGGGTGTCGATCCCGCTCGTAGGTATTGCGAAAGGATTCGATCGCAAGCAAGATCGTCTGGTCTTCGACGAGGGGAATCAGGAACTCGCGCGCGTCGCGCTTCGGGGGAAGGAGACGTTCCAGAAGGCCCGCGATGAAGCGCATCGGTTTGCGGTGAAGTATCATCGGGAGGTGAGAGGAAAGGCATCAATCAAATAAAAAACACCTCGACTCATAAGAGTCGAGGTGTTTTTTTAGACGCCCAGGTTCACCATGCGGATCAGCCCTTGGACGAAGCCGATGCTGCCGCCGCCCGTGAGGAGAATCGCGAGGCAGGAGGCCAGCATGACGAGGTCGAATTCGTACCCCGTGGACTTATTGGAGTAAAAAGGAACTTTCCATTTTGAAATTTTGTAGTAGACCGCGCCCACCAATATGATCGCAAGCAAAAAGGCCGCAAGCTGTACCGAGTAGCCGATGATGAGCATGAGCGCGCCCAGGAGTTCGATGGCTCCAATCACGAACACGTTTCCCGCTTTCATGCCCATTCCCTTGGCGGCCGCAGAAACATTCACAAGCTTCATCCAGCCGTGGAAAAGGAATACGGCACCAACTGCCAAACGTAAAAAATATAGCCCGAGGTCTGGATTGAATGCGACAGGCGTGAAATGAGGGAGCATAGAAAGGACAAGCATGGGAATTAGTTGGGGGTAGTATAACACAAGGAAGGGTGACAGAATTTTCGTTCTTGTCATTCTCCCTCCTCCATTCCCCTTTCTTGTTTTCCCAACTTATCCACATCCTCGTGGCGAATTCTGTTGACCCGTGGTTAGGCGTGGGATAAAATGGCACCAGGTGGAAAAAAGTGGGGACCGACCTTTGGTTGGTAACCGCTTTTATTTTGTGAAAATTAGGTCCGAGCGACACCACCCGCGGGATGGGCATCCTGCGAACGGCTTTCTTACCTTTCCCCATGTGTTCATAGGCGAGTACCAACACAATGTGGACGATAAAGGACGGCTAAGCGTGCCGACCAAGTTTCGGCATGAATTATCCGAAGGCGCCGTTGTTACGCGCGGACTCGATCAAAGCTTGTTCCTGTTCCCAAAGGAGGAGTGGGGGAAACTGGCCGAAAAGTTGGCCGGCTTGCCCCTGGGGCAGGCCACAAGCCGGGCATTTGCCAGACTGATGCTTGCAGGGGCGATGGACGTAGAGCTGGATAAGCAGGGGAGGCTTATCATTCCGGAATACCTTCGGCAGTACGCGTCCCTGAAGAAGTCGGTCGTGATCGCCGGCCTTTATACCCGTCTGGAGCTTTGGGATGCCGACCTGTGGCAAACCTACAAACGCCAGACGGAAGCAGAAGCAGGAAGCATTGCGGAAAAATTGGGGGAGCTGGGCGTGTAGTATGCAGTGTGTACAGACGCCCAAATTGGGCGTCTGTACAGAGGTGTCGTTTGGGGTCTAAGTTTTGTGCGATTATTCGCGCCAGCCTTGGCTCTCCAACGTATGGTCAAGTTTGTTCACAGGGCGGTCATGGTGCAAGACGTGATCTTGTACCTAGATCCGAAACAGGGGGAGCAAGTGTTAGACGGCACAGTGGGGCAGGGCGGACACGCGGGGTTGATTGTACCCCGTGTCCTCCCTGATGGCCGGTTCTTCGGAATCGACCGTGATGCTACCAATCTGTCCGTCGCCAAAGAATCATTGGCGCGGTGGGGAAACCGTGCTGTTTTTATTGAAGGGACTTATCGCGACGCGAAACGTCTCCTTTCCGAGCACGGGGTAAAGAAGGTTGATGGTATTCTCTTGGACCTCGGTTTCAGTTCGCTCCATGTCGACGACCCGTCCCGCGGCTTCTCCTTCATGCACGAAGGGCCGCTGGATATGCGGTACGACCAGTCCAAGGGGAGGACGGCCGCGGACATTGTGAACCGTGAAAGCGAAGACGAGCTTGCCCGCCTATTTCGTGTATTCGGCGAAGAGCCCAATGCCAGGCAGATAGCGCAAGCGATCGTTGCCACTCGTGAAAATGCCCCGATCGTAACGACGCTGGATTTGGCGCACCGCATCGAGGCCGTCGTCCCGCGTCGTGGAAAGATTCATCCCGCGACGCGCGTGTTCCAAGCGCTCCGCATCGAAGTGAACGAAGAATTGTCCCAGCTGGAAGCCGTTCTCCCGGATTTGGTAGACCTTCTGAACCCCGGTGGCCGACTGGTGATCATATCCTTCCATTCACTGGAAGACCGCATCGTCAAAAAGTTTTTCCGATCCGAGCCGCGTCTGGATGTCTTGACCCCTAAACCAATCCGACCCTCTCTGCAAGAAATCCGCGACAATCCTCGCGCGCGCAGCAGCCATCTGCGCGCCGCGCGAAGGAATGCCTTATGAATAAGCCTCGTTCTACAACCTCCGTGCTCGTGAGCGGCCGCTTGCCGTGGATCAACGCGACCCTGCTTGGACTGTGCGTCCTCTTGGTGTTCGCGTTCATCCTCTTCCTCAATCGGTCCGTGGCGACCGGCTATGCGATCCGCGACTGGGAGAACGCCATCATCGACCTTACCCAAGAGACCGAACGACTAGACGTTGCCGTCCGCGACGCCCAATCCCTAGACCAGGTGCAGAAATCCATTGGGATGCTTGGCCTCGTCCCCGCAGAGGCGCCCACCTACGTAGACGCAAGCGTGCCGACGGTAGCGATGGTGGGGAGACAGTAGTATACTTCCCCCATGTCCTTCTCCGACCTTGTTTCCAATATCCAACACCTCAACTGGATCAACCCGACCTGGGATGTGTTCCTGTTGGTGTTTTTTGTGTTAGCGTCGCTCCTCTATGGCGTGTCGCTGGGACGAGACCGCATCATGGTCATCCTGGTCGCGGTGTATATGTCGCTCGCCGTCGTCACGTACGTTCCTTTCATCCGCGAGTTCAATGCGAAGGTGGCGATCAACGAGACGGTGGCGTTCAAGGTATCAATTTTTCTTGGGATATTCATCCTCCTATTCTTCTTCCTTTCCCACTCGGCTCTTTTGAAGACATTCGGTTCTTCGTCTGAACAAGGAAAGATGTGGCAGATCCTGATGCTTTCATTCCTCCAGACGGGGCTTCTTATTTCCGTGACCCTTTCCTTTCTTCCCCAAGAGAACGCCCAGTGGCTCTCGGAGCTTTCGCGTGCGCTCTTCTTAAGCGATGCCGCGCGGGCCGTATGGATGATCGGCCCGATTGTCGGCATGGGGATCATCGGGAGGTCGAAAGAGGTGGTCTAATTTTTTCGTGCTAACCCCGAGCGTTGGCAGCGCAGACGCTCGGGGTTAGCACATAAACATTTTTCTATGCGGCACAGATACTCCCTCATCGGAGCGGCTTTGTTTGTTCTGGCCTTGAGTGTGTCCGCCTTTGTTCCCCCCGTATCCGCGGAAGAGACGGAGGCGACCACGCAAGTAGAACTGACGGGCCAGCTCATCGAACTTTCCAGCACCGATGCTCCGACGACGATCATCGTGCGGGAAAACCCGACGGGAACGTATACGGACCATACGGTCAACATCCTGACGACGACATCCATCCAAGGTCCCGGGATGGAAGATTGGATCACGGGCGACACGGTCTCACTCTTTGGAACGGAAAACCAGAACACCCTGGTCATCGATGCCAAACGTATCCGCAACCTTTCCATCGCGGCCACGCAGCGCGGACTGAACGGATGGATTACGGCGATCGACGCGTCCGCGTCGACGATGACGGTGCAATGGGCGGGAGTCGACCACGTGGTGCACGTGCTCTCGACGACCAGGATGGTGGTGCCTCCAAAGAACCCAGCGACCTTGGCGGATTTCCTTGTCGGCGACCGCGTCCGATTGCGCGTGGATTCGACGAGGACGAATGCGACCATCATCGTCGCGCTGCGCCGCGGGGATGAAATTTTCCTTAAGGCGCGCACGCGCCCGTTCAACGGGGAGCTTGTGGAAATCGATGAGACGCACGAAACCATGACCGTGCGATTGGGAGAGAACGGCAACCTCCGCCGCGATGATGTCAACAACCTGGTTGGGATTCCAGGCGAGCTCGTGACTGTGACTTGGGATGAGAACACGAAATTCGTCCGCCGCTACAGCGGGAAAACGACGAGCGACGAGCTTGTCCCTGGCGACCAATTGTTCATCGTCGGCCGCGTGGATGATGACGGAACGATCCTGGCCCGCCTGATTCGAGACAACGACATTTTCCGCAAAGGCGTGGCGCGCGAACTGGGGAGGATCGACGGCATCGATCTGGCGGCTAACCGCCTGACCGTCACCGTCCGGAGGATCGGGGTTTGGACCGTCACGTATACGGACGCCACCGAGATCCGTAAAAACGGAAAAAACGCCACCGAGGCCGCCTTCGAAGTGGGCGATATCATCCGGGTTGAAGGCACGGCGAACACGACCACGAAGACCGTCGCCGCCACCCGCATCGCGGTCAAGGGCGCGCTCCTGTTTCCCCTGCGCCGCGAGCGTCCGCTGCGGGACATCGTGCAGCATCGGATGCGACACGCCGCAGGGCAGGAGAGCGACGATGACATCTTATCCCACCAGGAGTCCGAGGATGCCGCCGAGCATCAGAGCGAAGACGAGGAGCGGGCGATGGAACAGGAATTTGAGGATGAGCTGGATGGCGCGGGCACCCGTTGACCCCGCTCTCCCTACGATTCAGTAGGGTTCGCGGGGCTCAGCAGCCCGTTCACCGAACATCCATCACTTTTTCAGAGGTTCCTGGTATACTTTGCGGGTATGGTTTCCACAGATGAGCTGAAACAACATTTTGGGATGTTCTTGGAAAGAATGAAGCAGTTACGCGAAAGGCAGCGCGGCATTTTGATTCGATACGATCGAGCATTGTCGGAGCGGAAGACAGAGAAGATGCGGGAGGGGATCCGATCATCCGTATGGACAAATTGAAGCCGCTTGCTCGCTTTGAAAGCGAACAGCGTCCGGAAAGCTTTTCCGCCCCAGAGGGGACGGAGTCCGGAGAGCGGCTATCGGAACGCCCCAAGAGTGAGGCGGATGCTGTTGTGTCTGATTTTGCTAGGCGAGGAGATGACATGAGCGTGCAGATGGTGCGATCGTACGGGGAGCGAGAGGTTGATCCGTCCGTGCAAACGGCATTGGCCGGGTTGGCGGAGGAAGCAAAAGCGGCCGAGGAGGAATTTCGGATGTCGATGATGGATGGTGGAAAGGCGGGAGCGGGGACGGAGACGCCCTTATCGGCGGTAGAACAGGAGTTGGCGAGCGCAGTCGCTGTCGTTGGCGAGTATGTCTCGGGAGAGCATGGGAACAGAAAGGTGGAGTTCGGGGACGTTTTCGAGCGGGTTCGCGCCGCAGAATTATCGGACAAGCAGCGCATGGTTTTTTTTGCGGCTTTGCTTATGAAGGATCCGTCCTCTTTCGCCCGGGAATACGCCCGTCTTCCGAACAAGGAACGGTACGGGGATGCCATGGCGGATTTGAACGTGTACGAAGAACTGATGAAGAAAGATCCGTTGTTGGTATTAGATATTCCAGACAAGTTGTCGCCGCCGGTGGAGGTGGATCGATCGGAGCGTTTTCGAATTTTTGATGCGGCGGCGGCTGCGACACCCAAGAAGTTGTTCGAAAGGTACGCAGGTGGTTTCGGGGACGATCTGCTTGCGGGGGTCGTGGACGTGCTTGCGGAACATTTGGTGCTGTCCGACCCCGATTACGCGTGCTATTCGGGTTTGGGGGATACTGCGGTTCGGCGTGAGCTGTTGCAACCAAGGAATCGTCAGGTTCTGTTGGAAAAAGCGGATCCAACCTCGTTATTACGACGATCGCAACTATTGCAGATAACGCAAAACGAACAAGTTGCGCTGGTGGATACCCTGCTCCGGGAAGGGAGGGCAAGTGACGTGCTCGATTTGCAGAGAAGCGGAGCGATTGTCCTGCGGGAACCACCACTGTCTGCCGCAAAGTCGATTGAATTGTCACAGGCGCCCTCGCGTCTTTTGTCGAAAGAAAACGCCCGGCTTTCTTTCACGGCAGAAGAACGGAAGGAAGCGATGCGCCGCGTGCTTGCGCAGGAAAGGCGGGTGCGAAAGAACGAAGCGAATGAGAACGAGGCGTTGGGAAGATTCCGACGAAGCGTGCGGGATTTTCTTACGAAGTATCCGGACGATTTTCAGGAAATGGCGCGTGCCACGGAAGATCAGGCGGCCAGAGAGGTGCTCGTGACTGAACTGTGCGACCGGTTTGCCACTCCGTTCGATACCGGGGCAGAAGAGGCAATTGCCGTTCAAAAAACGCATCGCGCCCTCGCGATGGAGCTTTTTCGGACGATGTCGGCCGAGGCAAAACAACGCGTGCTTCCATCCTTGATCGAGCATGCGTTAGATGCAGACTTTGGGGATGCGGGTACCGCGACCGCGCTTGCGAGTGAGCTCGCGGATCCGCGTCAGAAAAAGAGATGGTCTGAACGGGGCGAGAAAGCGGAGACAACCCAAAAGAGGCAGCAACAATTTCAGCGCGAGCTTGCGGAACAATCCCGCAAAAACAAAGGGATATTTTTAGAGGATATGAAGCGCCAGTTCGGAGAGGAAACGGTACGGGCACGGCTAAAAACGCTGGAGGGAAACATGTTCGTGACAATTAACGTTCCTGCGAGCCAGGTGTTCCCGATACTGGAGAGTGGGCGCTTAAAGTCCGTTTGGGAGCAACGGCACCGCGGAGACGCAGATTTGGCGGGAGCGGACGTCTATAGCACCCTGGGCCGCGTGACCCCGGGCGAAGCCGATGAGTTCTATTTGTTGCGCCGCCATGCCGTTGAACGGCAACTGGGGATCCGTTCGAAAGGGACGGAGAACGATCCGCATCCCGTGTATGGCGCGTTGGCGGCGGAAAACGGCAAGGATGAGAAACGGGGTGCCGCCCCCGACTACGGTTCATTTTTCTTCCGGCTGAAGCCGAAGGTTCAAGAAACCCGCACCGCCATGCTTGCCGGGGACTCGTTCCATACGGCCATGTCGGCTCCTAGCCGCCTGTTCCACTCGTCAGACGCCGCGGTGGCAAAAGCGAAGGTGGATTTGGAACAAGAAACAACGGGCGATCCACGATGGAGTTACGTGGATGTCCCTATTTTAGGTGGGGTAAAGATTGAAGATATCGAATCGCTGAATATCCCCGCAGACAGGGCGGATCAGCCCGGGTATCCGGAATTGATTCGTCGCGTTCAAGAAGAATATCCGAATATTCCTTTACATATTATTGCTGTATGAGCCAGTTGATGAGCGGCAACCTTTTCGTTCCTCGCGCTTACCAACCAGATGTCGCCGGCGTCCGCGTAGTGGTAGAGGAAGAAGGAACGAATACCTACTTCCTCCTCGTCCCTCCCCGGTATGATATACAGCCAGAGCGAGCGGCTGATTTCGTGCTCGCTGCCGCGATCGGAAAACACGGGTTCGTCCCCCTGGATCCAACCAAGCAGATTCCTCTCGCGCCAGAAGAACTCCCAGCGTTTTTGAAAACGTTCGCCTGAAAGTATGGGGCTGAAGCGGGGGATCATGGCTTTTTCGCCGCCTTTTGTTTCTGTACCCTGACCTTGGCGTCGCAAGGAGGTCGCCACAGACGTCGAACATTCCCGAACACATTTCCGATAAGATCTCGGCCGCAGAAGAGGTTTTGTGCGAACGTCTCCTGATCAAGAAAGGTGAGATTGCCACGGCCGTGGTGGGAGGGACGGGTTGGAA
>JACPHX010000018.1 GCA_016188425.1 Candidatus Uhrbacteria bacterium
ATTTTGTTTCGTGCCTTCTGGTTTTTCTTTGTCGAAAATTTTTACCGTCCCAAATATTCCATCGTATCCTGGCGTCGCGCACACCTTCCCATCTCGTACACGCTGGATGGCTTGAGAAATGAGCGAGTTCGTCGCGACCGTCGCGATCTGTTCGATCGGCGCATCCAGGAGAAGCGTAAACTCATTCGCCACCTGATCGATGAGTCGCTGATACTCCTCCTGAACCCTCTTCCCGCTCCCGCTTGAGACCCCAAAGCACTCGGCCAGGATCTCTTCCAGCGGGACGATGGATTTATAGGGGATCTTCCTTGATGAAACTTCCGTCGGTGATCGATCCGCCAGCGCCTCGACCCGATGTTCTACTCCAAGCGTCATCGGCTTCTTGCACCTGGGACAAAGCAGACCGAGACGTTTGGACTCGGTTGGTGCCGATGAGAACCCGCACGCCGCACAGCCATCAAAATGATATTTCCCCTCCTCGGGGAAGAACTCGATCGTGTATTTGAAATGGTTCCGGTCTTGTTCCTTGAGGACACGGACGAAGTCGTCGTAGGTTGGTGGCGTATCGAACTCAAAGACGTTCGCTTCACGTCCGAGTTTGCGAGGCGAATGCGCATCTGAATTGGAGATGCAGACGACCTTATCAAGCCCCGAGAGCTGCCAGTTCATCGCCGGATTGGACGAGAGCCCCGTCTCGATCGCGTAGATGTATGGACTCATGTCTCCAAAACACTCCTCAATCGAATCGAACCCCGATTTCGATCCAAACACCGCATACCACGGGGTCCAGGCATGGGCAGGAATGACGATAATCTTCTTGTCGATGGATTTGAGCTCTCGATAGAGGACTTCGCTGTCGATGCCGAGGATCGGCCGTCCATCGGATTTGAGATTAAAGGAGCGATCGTTCATCCAGGCGATCACCTTGCGGCAAGTTTCGAGGGATGGGGAGAAGACCAAATTGTGAATCCGGCGACATTTGTCGCCTTTTTTGTATATTTGGCTGACTTCTTGGACTAGCATGAATTCTGTGGGGTTCGTATTGGTATTGGCGTTTGCCAACGTAGGGACAGGACATTGTCCTGTCCCTACGTTGGGGTTCAGGCGATAAATCCCCTGTCTCTCCTCCACCAAATGCTCCTCCAGATGCTGAAACCACCCGGGATGCGTCCAATCCCCTGTTGCAACGATATCGATCCCCTTCTTCGCACACCATGCCGCGATCGTAGGCAATTCCAAATCCTTGGAACACGCGCGGGAAAATTTGGAATGGATGTGCCAATCGGTGATGTAGCGCATAATACAAACATGCTAGCAGGATAGACCATCATTTTCTACCTATGGAGGGTTTGCAAAGGGATCGAAAACCAAATCGATGGAAAAAACACAATTATTCTGCAAATGGCTGGTATTTTGTGACGTTCTGTACGAAAAATCGTATTGAATATTTTGGCGATATATTCCATGACGTAGGGACAGGACAATGTCCTGTCCCTACGTCATATTCATATGGATCCATTGCCACACAATTTTGGTCACAAATCCCTGATCATTATCAACACGTTTCGTTGGATGAATGGGTGATCATGCCAAATCATATCCATGGGATTATTATAATTGATGATCCCATGCACACCGACAACGTAGGGACAGGACAATGTCCTGTCCCTACGTTGTATGGGGAAACGCCGGACCCATCGAACCCGGAAAATTCCCGTTACGGTCTGCTGTCCAAAATCATCAAATCATTCAAGGAAATGTGCGGAAAGAAAATTCGCCAGGAATTTCACGATGAAACGTTTGAGTGGCAACGATCATTTCATGACCACATTATCCGCAACGAAATCGAATTGGATAATATTAGGAAATACATTCAGGATAACCCAAAAAATTGGCATCGCGATCGAAATAATCAGGACAAATTTCGATAGAGAGGTCAAAGAAGCAAGGAACAATGACCAAATCACAGAGAAACAAAATCTTTTAGCATCGAACCTGCAAAAAATATGTTTCCGTAGGTTTTCTGATTACATTATACATCCCTGTATTTTTCCCTCATCTTCTTCTCATACTCAGCAAACGGCTCCAACCTAAATTCTTTCCGTCTATTTTCTAATCCATTTCGATCTTCAATTAGTCTCGGACCAAAAACCCCGTCCTTATCACAAAAAAATTGCGTCCCAAACCTTTGTGCTTTCCCCTCGTTCACGCGAACTCGATCCTCCAAATACGCCAACTCACTTTTTTCAATCTCTCCCGCTTCTACGGACTTCATTATTTCCAAGACCCGGTGTTGAAATATGGAATCATGGTCGGCGTGCTGAGCGATAAGCCAGGCCATGCGGGATGCTTCTTTCCCGACTTTCGAAATAGTCGGCCACCCAATTTCATCGATAATTTCCTGTAAACGTATTGTATTCTCAATATCCACCGACTTATCCCATGCCTCCATATCCTTCATGGCTCGATTTCGCATCTCTTGGTCGCGTTGCGACATCTTGATGAGTTCTTTCCCGATGTCTGGATACAACATATCAACTATTTCACCAACCCCTCCGCAAACGCCAATTCCTCCGGCGTATTGATCCCAACCGCTTCCTCGGGCGGAATCGGGAGCGTCGAAAGAGAAGCTCCTTCCGCGACGGCCATCGCGACCAAGTCGGTTAAATAATATTCCTTCTGGGCGTTCCGATTCCCGAGTTTGTGCAGATGCTTCCAAAGCCAAGACGACTCGAAACAATACAGTGCTGGGTTCACTTCCGTGATATTCCGTTCATTTTCTGACGCATCCTTGTATTCGCGGATGTCCGTCACGGCTCCGTCCGCGCCGCGGAGTATCCTTCCCCATTTCAAAAACGCTTTGTGCCACCCCTCGAAGGAAGGAACGGTCGTTGTCATGAGCGTGATCGTATTCCCCTGCTCCTCATGCTCCTTCGCGATCCGCCGCAGGGATTCGGCCGAGATAAACGGATGGTCGCCATAGAGAACCATGACGGCGTCCGATTCCATCAAGAAAGGTGCGGCCATGCGAACGGCGTGCCCTGTCCCCAGCGGATCCCCTTGTTCCACATACGCACACCGATCCCCCATCGCCGCACGAATTTGGTCTCCCAAGTGACCGATCACAACGACCGGGAGCGGATCGAGGCCTGACGATTGAATCGTTTCCAAAAGATGTCCCAAAATCGGCATCCCGCCGACGGGCGTCAATGCTTTTGCAAATGGTTGCCCCATCCGCGTCCCTTTCCCCGCGGCTAAAATGACGATCCGTAGCTTCATACTAGATAAAGGCATCGATAAAAATTCCCACCAACATCCCCAAGGCAAAAATAACGGCCCAAGCAATGACCGAACAAAGCGTACATTTCTTCTCCATAGGCCTCTATTCTATCGTTCCGATAAAAAAACGCCAGTCTTGCGACTGGCGTTTCTTCTTCAAACCGTTCCTTGGTCCTGGCGCCCACCTACTCTCGCCCAATCGGACTACCATCGGCCCAGCGCGGCTTAACTTCCGTGTTCGGGATGGGAACGGGTGTGACCCGCCTGGATATGGCACCAAGACTAAGGAACGGTTTGGCACTGAATATACAATCAAGAGGACAAGTAATTTCGATTCTCAAATGGTTGTAGAGCTCGGATTATTAGTACGGCTCGGCTACACGTGTTACCACGCTTCCACCTGCCGCCTATCAACCTTCTCATCTCGAAGGATCCTAATTAACGAAGACTAATCTTAGGGTCGGCTTCGCGCTTAGATGCTTTCAGCGCTTATCCGAACCAGACGCCGCTACTCGGCCATGCCCTTGGCAGGACAACCGATTCACGGGAGGTCTGTTCATCCCGGTCCTCTCGTACTAGGGATGAGTCCCTTCAATCTTCAACGCCCATGGTAGATAGGAGACCGAACTGTCTCACGACGTTCTGAACCCAGCTCGCGTACCGCTTTAATTGGCGAACAGCCAAACCATTGGGACCTGCTCCAGCCCCAGGATGCGATGAGCCGACATCGAGGTGCCAAACCCTTTCGTCGATGTGAACTCTTGGAAAGGATCAGCCTGTTATCCCCGGAGTAGCTTTTATCCGTTGAGCTTCCGCCGTCCTATATCGTACGGTCGGATCACTAACTTCCACTTTCGTGACTGCGCGACGTGTCAGTCTTGCAGTAAGGCCAGCTTTTGCGTTTGCACGTCCAGCGCGATTTCCATCCGCGCTAAGCTGACTTTTGTAAACGCCTCCGTTACTTTTTAGGAGGCACCCGCCCCAGGTAAACTACCCACCAGATCCTGTTCCCATGCCGGATTACGGCAAAAGGTTAGGGCACGCGCAGCACCAGGGTGGTGTCTCATTGGCGCCTAAGCTCCCACCTACGCTGAACAGGTGAAGCGCGTGCTCAAGATCAAGTTGTAGTAAAGCTTCACGGGGTCTTTTCGTCTAACCACGGGTAATGAGCATCTTCACTCATCTTGCAATTTCGCCGAGTCCCTCGTTGAGACAGTTATCAAGTCGTTATGCCATTCGTGCACGTGGGAACTTACCCCACAAGGAATTTCGCTCATGATGTTGCTCTCCTTGGAAAGGAGGAGATGGTCATTTCTGCCATCTTCCACATGTCGCCATGCGGGTCGGACTATATCTTCTCTTGAACAACCGTTTAGTCACTCAAGGTCTGGCGTGTAGTCTCTGAGGATTCCCTTTGATTCGTCTCGTATGAACGAGATTCTCTCGGGGTCTTTCCTGCTGATTGTCTGATGTTCATCAGATATTCCAGCACATAGCCAAATTTTTCTTCTACGTCTTCTCTGGCAAAAGAGAAGTTCGAAGAGAGGTCTTCCACCTCACTAAGGCAGTGTTATTCACCTTAGGACGATTATAGTTATCGCCGGCGTTCATCCGCGCTTCAGTCGAAGGCTGCCGCTCTTGCGAGCATGACCCCCTTCCTTAACGTTCGGACACTGGCCAGGCATCAGCTCCTATACATCACCTTTCGGTTTAGCAGGAACCTGTGTTTTTGGTAAACAGTCGCTTGATATCTTTCGCTGCGGGTCGCCTCCTCACGGAAGCAACCAGGCCTTATCCCTAGGTTACGGCCACTTTTTTGCCGAGTTCCTAAACGAGGGTTCTCTCGTACACCTTGGCACATTACGCGCCTACCCACCTGTGTCGGTTTACGGTACGGGTTGTTTGAAGATATCTTTAGCGGCTTTTCTTGGCTCTTGATCTGTTCCTCTCCGCCGGTTCAGCACCGACGTCGCGATGATCCCAAGGTGTAACGGTTGGCGGATTTACCTACCAACCACCTCGAAACCCCCAGCGCATAGCCATACAGCGCAGGAATTTAGCAAAAGCGTCCCCGCTTCAGTCTTCAAACAAGTGCAGGAATATTAACCTGCTGTGCATCGATTACGCCTTTCGGCCTCACCTTAGCTCCCGACTCACCCTGGGACGATTCGCGTTGCCCAGGAACCCTTAGGTTTACGGTGGGGGAGATTCTCACTCCCCTTTATGCTACTTATGCCAACATTCTCACTTCGCAACGCTCCACCGCGGGTCTCCCCTTCGGCTTCGACGCAGTTGCAAACGCTCCCCTACCACTTGTCCGGCAGAGCCGGATCAAATTCTCAAATTCGGCACGTGACTTGAGCCCCGATGGATTTTTGGTGCAGAAAAACTCGACCAGTGAGCTGTTACGCTTTCTTTAAAGGATGGCTGCTTCTAAGCCAACCTCCTGGCTGTTTGAGTCTTTCCACCGCCTTCTACACTTAGTCACGGTTTAGGGGCCTTATTTGGAGATCTGGGCTGTTTCCCTTGTGACGAATGGAGCTTCGCCCCCATCGTCTGACTGCCGGAAACACGTGTTGGTATTCGGAGTTTGGTTAGGGCGTCTACCCGAAGGCGACGGCCCGATTCAGTGCTCTACCCCCAACACGCTATTATACCGACGCTAGCCCTACAGCTATCTCGGGGAGAACCAGCTATTACCGAGTTCGATTGGAATTTCTCCGCTAACCACAACTCATCCCGAAGTTTTGCACAGCTTATGGGTTCGGCCCTCCACGGACTGTTACGTCCGCTTCAGCCTGGTCATGGTTCGGTCACCCGGTTTCGGGTCGTGTGCACGCCACCTTCCCCTATTGTAGCCGGCGTATCGGGTTGCCCCAATACGTCAGTACAGTAGAGGAAACGCAGGTTAATGCTCGCTTTCACTATGGCTTCGCCCCGTAGGGCTTAACCAAGCGACGTACAGCACACTCGTTGGCTCATTCTTCAATAGGAACGCCATCATCCGGCAATGCCGGACTCTGACTCCTTGTAAGCATACGGTTTCAGATACTATTTCATCCCCCTTCCGGGGTGCTTTTCAGCTTTCCCTCACGGTACTTGTTCACTATCGATCGTGAAGCGTATTTAGCCTTGCCACATAGTCGCGGCAGATTCCCACAGGATTTCTCGGGTCCCGAGGTACTCAAGGTTTCTTACGACACTGATTTCTTTCTTTCGAATACGGGGCCATCACCCTCTTTGGCGTTGTGTTCCAACAACTTCTTCTAGAAAGAAATACATCTGTCTGATCCCTGGAAGCGGATCGTGTAAGACCTTACAACACTTGCTATGCAACGGCTTCCACCTTTCACTCCCGACGCACATGGAACCGAAGTCCCACATACATCGAAAGCTTCACATAATAAGTTTAGGCTGTTCCCTGTTCGCTCGCCGCTACTGGGGGAATATTCTCGTTGGATATCGTAGCTGTAGAACAGTGTTCTACAGCTACGATACAACGAGTAGTCTTTTTCTTTTCCACTGGCTACTGAGATGTTTCACTTCACCAGGTGCCCTTCATACGCCTATGTATTCAGCGGATGATCGTGCGGCATTCCCCGCACGGGGTTTCCCCATTCGGATATCTCCGGATCAAAGGTTGCTTGCCACCTCCCCGAAGCTTTTCGCAGGCTGCTACGTCCTTCTTAGGCGCTTCATGTCGAGCCATCCACCGTATGCCCTTATTGCTCTACAACCATCCGAGAATCGAAACGCGGTTCGATTTCAACAGATGGTACTACTTGCTTGCTTACATTTGAATGTTGATTCTCATTACTTGTTTCTACTTGATTGTATTCAGTTGTAATGAGCTTGCGTCGCCCATGAAAAAACCCGCGTTTGCACGCGGGAATTTGGCAGGATGTTATACCCTGCTTACATCCCGACGTGTTGTAGTACCAACTGGCTTTTCATGATCAACGTGCCGGCATTGTACGGAAAGCCCCCAGGAGTGTCAAGACGTCGCTGTGCACATCTTTCCCGCTGATTTTATGCTGCTTCCTCCAACTCATGAAGCGTACTAATGACCGGCCAGGCCTCGTTATCTAATGGATGGGACTCCGTGTGGCGTTCCTGGCCTTCGCGGCGGATACGGATAAGCTTTACGGGGAGGCCTGCCTCGTAGACAGCTTGCAGCTGGTTTGGGCTGTCCTCGAGTAAAATAAGGTCGGTTTCTCCTTGTTCTACTAGTTCTTTTATATGCATGGATTTGGTCATTTCCTGGGACGCGATGCGAATATCATCGAAGAAAGAATGGATGCCTACGCCGTCGATCTTGGCTTGTTGGAATTCCGCGTCCCCAAAGGTAAGGATGCTGCGCTTGCGACCGAGTCCTGCCTCCAGATGCGGCATGGTGTCATCGAAAAGCCAATCGTCTTTCTTGGCGGCGATGAGGGCGTGGAAATCGTGAATGAGCTTGGCGGACTGGCGGTTCTCCGGCACCCCGAGCGCACCCAAGTGTTTCGCAAAGGTATAGCCGTCGTCTTTGACGACTTCTGATGTGTCCCACGCTTGCGCAGAGGGGATGCCAAATGAGGCCTGAACCGCATCGCACCAGAGATGCAGGTATTTGGGTAATGCAAAAAGGGTTCCGTCGAGGTCGTAAAGGATGTGGGCATCAAGCATAGTCGTTTGGGAGAGAAGCGCCTGGGGCATATTCGTGCGGCCGCCGGGCAATTGCCTCGATGATATCTAAAAGTGCTGGATATTCTGCGTCCATAAAATGGCCGCAACCGTCCACGGTCATGAGCGTCGCCTTAAAGGCCTCGGCGAGCTTTACCCCATGCTCATAGGGCACAAGTGTATCGTCTTTGGAATGGACGACGATGAACTCGCGCGCTTTCCACATAAGCACATCGGAGTCCAGATCGACAATGAAGAGCCGCCGAAGCTCGGGGCGCGTCACTTTCCAAGGGGCGGCGACCATGATGACCGCGCGGGGGGTTTCGACCATTTCGACCGCTTCCAGGTATTGGAGGGCGATAAAGGCACCAAGCGAGTGACCAAGAATGATATCGTCATTTCGTAGCCGACCTATGGCTTTTTTCATGATCTCGACGATTTCCGGGAGGTTCAGGTCGTCTCCTGCTTTGAGCGGAAGGGCCGGTGCCACGACTTCGAAGCCACGATCTTGCAGGGCATGCGCAAGCCAGGGATGGAAGTTCATCTGTGGAGAAGCATTGAAGCCGTGGACAAGGATGATGCGCATAGTTCGAAGGGAGGGTACCGCGTTTGGGGAAGAGGCACAAGGGTGGATGTAGGGGGCGCAAGGGGCGCAGGAGGTCCAAGGGGCGCAGGGGGAAATACAAAGGAACACAAAACAGCCCCTCAAGGCTGTTTTTGTGCCCGCTCCAGCGCACCAGATACTCGGAGATACCGAGAGAGGTGGCTCCCCAGAGGACATGGATGGGCTGGAGTGGAATCCAGACGCGCGCTCCTCCGGGGGCGCGCGTCTGGCAGGGTCATCGTCGAAGGGATCTGTAAGCGGTGAGGACACCGCCTTTCAGAACGCACCATTCGATGACCACGGTGATGCACACGACCGTAAGCGAGCCGGCTCGGCCCGCTTCCACGCCCAAGTAGGCGACCACGATGAACGTGGCCACGAACACGGCGAGGAAGATCGCGGCAGGGGTGTCGATGGATTGCTTCGTTGCCATCATGCTGGTCCCGGAGAGGAACAGGACGATGGCAGCGAAGTGGATTCTCTCATCCCGCGCCTGGCCCGAAAGAGGGGGGCAAGACGCGGGAAATCGAGACCCCGAAGTACATGCAGATGCATGGCTTCGGGGCACACGGCGAAACGAGTAGTATCGCCGCTCGTGCTAGTGGTTGGTGTAGCCAACCGTCAGTGGTTCCAAAACGGGAACCGGCGCGGGCTATTTACAGGCGCCCACCTATCTCGTACTCACGAAAGCCCTCTCTCAATCGAGACGGCCTCCGCCGAACACGGCCGCCGCGTCCACAAGGACGGCGTGGACGACCAGTGTCGCCCTATAGTCGCCGTCCCAATCGTACTCGCCGTGCTCGACGAGCACGTACGCCGAGAACTCTCCCTCGGCGGACTTGTACACCTCGAGGACGCGCTGGCCGTCCGTGTCCCCCCACCACAACGGAAGGTCCGTCATGGCGTCCGGCGGGAACTCGTTGAGATCCAGCCGGAACGTGGCGAGGGGGGTGCCACTGGGGACATCAACTTTCTCCGTGACCGTCACGGGGACGGACGCAGGGGCGAGTCCCTGCCACTTCGCGGGAGCGAGCGCCATCCGCCTACGCGCGAGAAGACCCCGCAGGTGCGGGTTCAACTCACGATCGGCGAGGGCCCGATCGAGGTCATCCCCCACCGCGACGCCGAGCGCGAGCCGCTCGGCCGTCGCGGGGGAGAGATTGGGCGCGCGCATGACATCTCCGAGGAGATGACCGAGCCCCTCTTTCTCGATCCCCGCGAGGACGCGGTCGACCTGGTCGGCCGAGCAGAGAGGGTTCCGAAGGATCTCGGTGTACCTCCCCTTCTCCGCGGCCGCCGTGACGAGCACTTCGACCTGCTCGGGGTCGAAGGTGCAGCGAGCGAGGTTGAACCCCCACGCGCACACAACGACCTTATCGAGAGGCCGCGCGCCGCGGAGGTCGCAGGAGAGAAGGTCCTTCTCCTCACCTCCCCCACCAATGTCCGCCTTCGAGAGGTCGACCCCTCGAAGGTCGACCCCCTCGAAGATCCCCGACAGCCAGTAACGGCTGTCGTCGAAGTCGAGCCGAAGCCCGACCTCGATCGCGACCCGCCGGAGGTCGGGCAACTCCTCCGGCAGCTCTCCCACGAGAACGAGGGGGGCGTGATACCCCCACCAACACTCCCGCTCGGGGGAGAGTCCGAGCGGGAAGGCGAGCTTCGCGAATTCGATCGAGAGGCCCACCCTCTCCCGATCCTTCGAGCGGACGACGAATCGTCCGCCCTCCTTCGTCACCATCAACTCATCCTTTTTGCCCCTGAGGGCGAAAAGGAAGGAGTCGACGATCTGGAGGTTCTTCATTGTGTTCATTTATTTCTCCTCCACTTTACGCCGTGGCGCGGGTCACGCGGTTGTTTTTGTTGATGCGTGCCCTGGAACAGAGGAATGTTTTCCTCTGTTCAAGGACACGGCCCTGAATCATGTGAGATTCAGGGCAAGGCCAGCGAAGTAGTGCTGGCCCACGTGGTAGACAGGAACAGACGTTCCTGGAACCGGCAGGGTGCCGGATCTTCCCTTCCGCCTATTTTGTGAATCAGCGGATGGGGCTTTTGGGTGGAAGCGGGGAGGTTAGTCGAGAAGGCCGCGCTCGCGCAGGACTTTCTCCTGCGCGATACGGACGGTCTCGTCGTCGAGGCCGACCTCTTTGAGGGCGGCCTGGCGGCGAGCATTGAGCTCCTTCTCCGCCAGAACCGCGTCCGCCGCCGCTTGGAGGGCGGCGAGACGTCCTTCCGCCTTCTCTTTCGAGAAGGTGAAGAAACTTTCCCCAAGACGAGGATCCTCCATTTGGAGATCCTCGTCTCTGTCCCCGTACTGCCAATGGTCCCCCTCCCAGATGTGGAGGGTTCCCCCTCGGAAACTGTAGGCGGTCTGTCCCCCGCCTGAATCGAGGACGCTCCCGTCCTCCTCCACCTTCCATTCGAGGACGCCGTCCTCGATCTCATCAACCAGAAACAATTTTTGCTTCGTCATTTCATCCTCCTAGGACCGGGATGCCTCCCGTTCTGCCCTTCCGGACGTTGTTGCTCCTTCATTTTCCCCACCTCCAACCACCATGGCTGGCCACAGGTCGGCCGAGCAGGCAGGGTCGCGCTTCCTGGGTCGCGACCAAACTGAGTTTCCGTCCTTTTTACAGGATGAAATCTTGCACGGTTCTTTTTCAAGATCGTGCCTTGGAGCACAGAAGGTTTCTTCTGTCCTCAAAGGCATGGGCGAGTGAGTGCATCTCTCTCGCCAGCCGAGTGTGCCCAGAACCATGATGGGTGCTGGGCTTGGTTGGTGTCTGCTGCCAACCGTCAGCGGTTCCAAGACGGGAACCGGCGCGGGCTATTTACAGGCGCCCACCTATCTCGTAATCACGACGACCGGTCGCGGATGCGACGGTCACCGTTTTCCAGCGCCGAATTTGGCCTTGAGCGCCGCGAGCTGGTCGCTCGCGGCGGTCTCGGCTGTCTTCGGTGCGGAGGGGGCGGACGAAGTCGTGGCGAGGCGAACCTCACCGGTATGACCATTGACGCAATCGAGCATCAACGTCTCGCCGGCTTGGTACGCCTTCCATTGCCCCTTGGTGACACCGACGGTGGCACCGCAGAAACAACGGAAGGTTCGCCCACCTTCGTCTTTGAAGGACGCTCCACCCGCATCGGACGCCGGGGAAGCGGAGGGACGTGGGGAGGCGCCACGCCGGCTCTCGAGATGGCTTGAAGCACCCTCGAGATAGGCGTAGACATCGCTCGCTCGACCGAGGTTGAAGAAACTTTCTCCCCCCTCGACGTACATGAGCGTGCCGATCGCCTGGCGCACCCCCTCCTGTTGACGTCCACGTCCGTAACCGGACGTCAACTCGCGACGGAACACCCTCACTGCTTCCGCTGCACCCACGATTCGGGCGGCAGCTTCGGCGAAAATGCGGATATTCCGCGCCTGACGCAGGTCGACGCCAACGATCCCTAAGATCGCCGACAACTCGCTGCGCTCGACCGCCTCGGCTTCCGCCTTGGCGCGCTGGGCATCCTCCTTGACTTTGGCGACTCCACGCAGAGCCGTCTCGACCTTGGCGGTGATCGCCTTGGTCTCAACGGTCCACGCGCGGATCCCGGCCGAATCCCTCGGCAGGTAGGCCCACCGCCTGGAGTCGACCGGCCCGTGGAGCTCATAAGAAATGTCGTACCATCCCTGATGGGATGACAACATCTTGAGCTCCTCGCGAGCCGCCTCGGCCTCCGCCGTTGCCGCTTCGCGCTCGACGCGCTCGGCGGCCTCTACTTTCTCCCGTTCGCGTTGCCCGCGGAGCTCCTCACGGATCTCCTCGAGCTTCGCGAGCGCCCCCTTTCGTGCCTCCTCGGCCTCCGCGCAGCTGGCAAACCACTTTGCCTCGAACTTGGAGTCCGATGCGTAGTAGGTGTACGCAGCCGCGACAGCGCCAAACGCCTCGAGCGGCGAACCATCAACCACACACGACCCGTAGGTCGAGATTGTGATCTCTGGAATCGCCGGCTCTTCGGCCGAAAGGTCGGGGAGGGCGAGAACGGGTCGGTTGGTCCACCGACCCCACTGCTCTTGGTTCAGGTGATTTCTCACCCTCCCCTTGAGCTGCGGGATCTCGGACGACTCGATGGTCGTCGACCAGCCGAAGCTGATCGATACCATCAAGAACCGACCCGACGGGAGACGAATACCCTCGTCCGGGAGCTTGGCCCAGGCATTCGCCTTGACCATCTCCTCGGAGAGCTTCACGCGCGGGGCGTACACGGTCCCATAATAGGGCGACCGGTACTCAACCGCGAGATTCACTCCGAGGATGTCGATCTGGTCGGGGTTTTCACCGACGACCATTTCGACGAGCTCCTCGTCGAGGGACGGGAGTCGCAGACTCTCGACGTCTCGGATCTCTCCGATACGCCGAGCGCCTGCGAGCGCGGTGAGATAAAAGCCGGACAACTCGTCCGACGAGTAGACCTTGAAAGTCTCCTCGCCGGAACGAGCGTTCAGCTCCCCTGCCCGCTTCTGCCTTGCGGCATTGGCGGACAGGATCTCGCCCACACTCCCCTGAACCGACCCGGCGCTGGCGAGCCACCGGGCGAAGACCTTGGCCGCCTCGGGATTCTCCCCGTCGGCGACCATTTCTTCCTTGATCTTTTGCCCGTTGAAGTACGTCTGTGTCGTGGACACGACGACGTCCTTCTGGGCATCGAACCGAGGGGAGAGGCCGGTCTTGACCTCTCCAAGCTGTGGGGCGACCTCGAGCAACATGCTCGGGTCGACCGCGCTCGCACTCCCGACGAGGTGCAGCGTGAACGATCGTCCACGCGCACCTTTGCCGGAAATGTCGAACGGCAGGCCGACGAGCCAGTCGGGCCGCCCCGTCACAACCGTCTCACGCGCGAGCTGCCGAGTGCCCGCGCTCCCGTTCCGGTATTCCCCTCCACCCTGGTTAGAGTAGAGGTGATCCACCATCCCGGAAACGCAGGCGAGAAGGATCGCCTTCCGCTCTTCGTCCTTCGAGGCGAACCTCTTGGACTCGGAGCGGACGGAACCCCGAACCGCGTCGAGGAGCTTCCCCCGGATTTCTCCGGCCCGGAAGAAGTCCTTGGTGAAGATACCCTGCTCGCGCAGAACATCCACCTTGGACGCTCCTCCTCCACCCTTCACGGCCTTCCCGGCGTTAAACACGTCGAGAATAGCCAAAAGGTCGGATTTTGACTCCATCGTCAGCTGCTTCCAGCTGCCGTCACGAGCCCGGATTTCTCCGGCCTCGAGACAAGCAGCAATGGTCGCGACCGACTCGACGACGCCGAGCCGCTCCGCCTCGATGAGCATGCGTGCGTACTGCACGCTCACCGGGAGCTTTGCCATCTTCCGACCAATCTTTGTGACTTGACCGTCGGACGACATTGCCCCCAAGGCAATAAGCGACTTCTTCGCGGCCGCCAGAGTGGCCGCGTCTGGTTGGTGGAAAAACTCGAGCGTTGTCGCATCGAATCCTTGCACCGCCAAACGCAGGACCATCTGGTCCAACCGCGAACGAAGAATCTCGGCCCGCGGGAACTCGGGCCGCTCGGACAGGTGCGTGTCCGAGCAGAGAACATAGACGCCGGGCTTGCACCTTCCAGCCCGGCCAGCTCGTTGCTCACAATCTGCCCGCGAGATGGGCTTGAGGTAAAGTCCCTCAATCCCATCCACGAGCTCGATTCGCCTCTCGACGCCGCTATCTACAACGGCGTCAATGTCGGAGATCGTGACCGACGTCTGTGCCACATTCGTGGACACGACGACCTTCACTTTCCCTGACGGAGGCGGGTCGAAACAAAGCTGCTGCTCGTGCGGCTCGAGCTGCCCATGAAGCGGCAGCACGAGCGCGGACGAGCCGAGTTCCTTGGAGATCGAGGAAACGGTATCCTCAATCTCCTTCTTTCCAGGTTGAAACACGAGAACATTCCTGCCCTCGCGTCCCAGCCGAACCGCGGTCGCGACCAAGTCTCTCGACGAGGCCGACGACCGCTCTACCGGAAAAAGACGTCCCGGCACGTCGATGACCGGCACCCCACCGAAATAAGCGGCGAGGCGCTCCGCGTCGAGGGTCGCGGACATAATGACAACCCGAAGGTCATCACCAGCCGCGATCCTCGACTTCGTCCACGCGATCAAAACCTCCATATTGAGGTTCCACTCGTGGACTTCATCGAGCACCAGGACAGTCTTTCCGCCGGTCTGTCCGGCTCCGGAAAGTTCACGAACGAGCTGCAACCCGTCCGTGCAGAACAATACGTCCGTCGCAGCGGACGCCACACGCTCTTCGGCGGTGTGGAAACCGACCACGGCGCCCAACCGTGATTTCATTTCCTGGGCCACACGCTGGGCAAGCGTGCGGGCTGCGAGTCGGCGCGGCTGCGTCACAATGACGCGGTATCCAGCTCTCGCAAGGAGCTGGGGTACCTGGGTGCTCTTTCCAGCACCCGTAGCCGCGGTGATCAGTAGCGCACGGTGGTTTAGCACCATGCGCACGATCTCTTCCCCGTACAAAAGTACGGGGAGGGTCGCGATTAATTCGTTCATCTTTCTCCTTGAGACAGGGGCACGGCCTTTCGACCATCACCCACCCTGCCTCCGCCGGTCCTCTACCGACTTCCCTTCCCTTCGACTCCTTGAGTCGCTCAGGGTCGGGCCTGCAGGCAGGGTTGCCCAAGGTTGTTTACGCACCCTCTCCTCAGAGAAGTGCTTCCAAAAATGCAAATCCTTTGCATCCTCAAAAGCACGCTCAAACCCCATTTCCCTCCGTTTGGGTTTGAGCAAGAACGCGGACATCGCCTCAACCAGGCCAGCTGTCCATGATTTGCCCATGATTGACGATCATGAGCCGCTGACGCAGATCTTCCGAGAGCCGGTTGACCACATGGGCCATCCCGGCAGACATCAGATCCACGCGGATCTTCTCGAACCCTCGTTCGACGCAACGTTTTACCGTTGCCTCAAAGAGAATCGATCCGATCCCTTGGCCTCGACGTTCATACAGGACATACAGTCCCACGATCGTCGGGGTCCCCTCCCCTTCTTCTCCCCAAGGCGCAATCGACGCCAGCGCGACGATCTCTTGGCCATCAAAGGCCGCGAGAAACTCGTCGCAACAGGTAAGTCGATCCCCACCGAAGAGGATCATCGTTTTCGAGTTGCGATGGGCGGATGCCCACGAACCCGCGAGGGTTGTTGAGATTTGTTTGAGTTCAATGGCCAACGGCCACCTCCTCGGACGGATGAATCCCATCCTTGCCTTTTGTTTGTGAACTCTCACCGCGCACCTTTTTCCAAAGATGCGTGGAATTGAGACGCCCGGGGACACGACGAAAGGTGGAGTACACCAATCATCGCGCCCCGGGAACATAGGCCTGGCGGATACAACCTTATGGGTTGTATCCTTGACACTCGCAACAACCGTTGGAGTGCTCGCTCCCCCGGCCACAGGAGGGAGCATTTTCCACGGGGACGCGGTTCGTCCCGCCGCACAAAGTGCAGCCGGATACACCCGCGTCTCCGACGCCTGACCCATTGCAAAACGGGCAGAACGCCGTCTCGATACCCTCGAGACCTGGGTTAGAGATGTTGGCGGCTCCATTGGCCGTGCCGCTCTGCGACATCGATTTGGAATCCATCCGGAGGCGGGGTCTGGGGACCCCGCCTATATTTAGATGGATGATTCACAAATCGATGTCCAGAACTCGATCCTCTCAACGTCCCCGAACATGCCCAGCAAGCGCTGGGCCGATCGGGAACGTAGTTGAAAACCGATATCCACTCATATCCCGTTGACGGAAAACGCCCGGCATGATGTGTAGTATACTGTGGTCAAGGTTCCAAGGAGGAATGCTTGATTCATTTAATTCATTATTTTTCGATCTATGGATCAGGCAAAGGTATTGCAAAGTGTTCTGGAGACCGTATCTCAAATAAATGAGACGGTTACGGACTTAAAGACCGACGTTGCGGGATTAAAGGTGGCTGTTACTGTTTTAGATCAGAAAGTGACTGGTTTGGATCAGAAGGTGAACCGTCTAGACCAGAAGGTTACCGCCATTGAAAGTGATGTTTCTGCCCTAAGAACTGATTTCTCCGAGATGAAACTCGAGATGTCAGACATGAGGGAATCCATCGAATTCATAAAGGACAACGCCGTCACACAGGATGAGTTCAAGGAATTCCGCCAAGAGGTGAAAGGTAATTTCAACGGCTTCAAGCTCGATTTCATCGACTACCTCGACGACAAAGTTCGCATCCCACGCGAAGACGCCCTGGGCGCCCACCGAAAAACCGATCGCATCACCGACATCCTCGTAGAACGCAAAGTCCTCACCGAATCCGACCGCTCCCGCATCGCGGCCTAGTACATACCCCAAAACCGGCCTCTGCCGGTTTTTGTTTTCGTCACTCTCCCTTGCTCCATTCCCCATTCTTTTCCTCCTCAATCCCCTCGTTGTTCACAAGAGGATAATTGGAGAGGCAAGCGATGTGCGTGCTTGCCTTCGTAGCGACGAGCGTCGCGAGAAACATCCGGCAGAGCCGGACGGAAACAGCTGATGCTGGATCCTCCGCCATAATGAATAAGGCGGCTTCTGTGGTGCGTGGAGAACAGCGTCTTCCACGGGAAGTCTTTGCGGGATTCCATCCCCGTCATCGTGTTCGCCAGAGCGGCGCAACTTCAGGCCTCGATGAAGGCCTCTGCCTCAAATTTGACCCCTTGGTCTGTGTCGCGGTTTTTGACCTGGGTTTTTCTTACCCAACCGCGAGCGTTCAGAGACGCTTCCAAGGTGCCATGGGAGGCATTGGCTGCTGTGGCGTCTGCAGCCTATTTCTGCTCGGGCAAGTGGATTTTCATCCACTCGTCCGGCAGGGTGAGGCCACCATCGTACGGATTCTCAACGAATCCGCACGACCGGCACCACACCTGGAGGTTCTCCAGGTGCCCGCCGACCCCGTATTCGGGGTAGTGGCCCAACCCCCCTCCGCAGAAGGGGCAGGTTTCACTCTCCAATGAGAGAGTGGTGAACCCGCCCCACCCGAACTTCACGCCACCGATTTCTCGGTTGGCGAAAGTTTCGCGGAGGGTTCTTTCGATCCGCGCCATAATAAGAAGACCTGCATTCTCTCCTTAGTATGACGTGGATCATCTTTCTCGTACGTCCCGCGATGTTCATCACGAACCGCTGCGCGAGGGACCCACCCAAAGACTTCGCCATGGTTTCCCTCTTTCCCCTCTCTGAAGGACAACAAGGAAGCCGTGATGGTTGGTACTTTTCCCCTCCTCAATCCCCTCGTTGTTCACAAGAGGATAATTGGAGAGGCAAGCGATGTGCGTGCTTGCCTTCGTGTAACTGGATCCGCCAGCCGCGGTCGACACCAGAACAGTGTCTCACCGAACACGTCGGCTGACGTCATCTTTCCGTTTTGTGCAACGGAATTCAGGCCCGATGATGGCCGCTTGCCTCAAATTTGGCGTCTGGTTTGAACCGTCGCATTGACCAGCGACGAGTGACAGATGTCACTTCCAGAAAGCCATGGGAGGCAGGGTCTCCAGGGCGCACCTCAATAGGTGCAACCCATGGACTGACAGCCGTAGCCGTCAATCCAAGAGACCGGGACGATCGAGTGGCAAGAGCCACACTCGACCGTTTCCTCGGTCTCACGGACCTCTGCGCCGGGAACGGTCCCAGCAACTTTTTCCGCCTCTTCGATCGAGGCGAGACCTGAAGCCACCAAGTGGCCAGGCCCCGCGACGTCAGGGCGGACGACGATGTACGTCATACCCATTTTTTCCCATCAAAACGACAGGAACAAATGGCTGTGGCGTACATCGTAAATTCCGTACTTCCGTCATTCTGTATACTTCCGGAATCCGTAACGAATCCCCTCAATCCCTTTGTGTTGCCACAAGGAGATAATCGGAGCTATGATCAACGTGATCATACATCTATGAAAGACCGTATCCTTCAGTACACTGTCCTCCTTACCCCCGATGAAGAATCGGGTGGGTTTACGGTTGAAGTCCCAGCTATTCCTGGATGCTTCACGGAAGGCGACACCCTTGAACAAGCAAAGGCAAATGCGAAAGAGGTAATAGAACTTTGTCTCGATGTCCTTGCCGACGAAGGCCTCCCTCCGCCAGTTGCAGCAGCTGACAATTCCTCTTTGAACATGTACTGTTCCAAAAGGATGGTGACCGTATAACTACGGGTAAACCTATCTTCGCAAATAAAATCTCGACTTCGTCGGGATTTTATTTTTTTTCTAAACTGCTGTTTGGTGGACTCGGGCCTGTAGTTTAACGGTAAAATACCATCCTGCGAAGATAGAGATGCGGGTTCAACCCCCGTCGGGTCCACCACCCAAAACAATTCCGCCCTGCGGGATTGTTTTGTTTTAATCCTTCCCTTTCGTACTTTCGTAATTTTGTACCTTTTGTAGTTTCGTAACGACTCTCCTCAATCCCTTCAGGTTTTCCGCTGCCAGCTGCCTACTGCAAGCTGCCAGCTTCCCAAAAGAGATAGTCGGAGAGGCGAGGAGTGATGTGCAATCACTGTTCTCGCCATCCGAGTGCATTTCACGTTTTACGACCGCCGTCGTTCGCCGCAACATGATGTCGCGACTTCCTGGCATTGCGCCAAGCGTTTCTTTCTCCGCCTACTTCTGCGCTGGGTCGAAACCCTGCACTGGACATGAGCGGATCAATTGACTTGCGTACATTGGGGCTCTGCTTCCCCTGGGCTCACCACAAGACAGGTGACTTCACTCTTTTCTTACCGGGTAGAAGATTTTCTCCCGAACCTGCACCACACAATGGCGCAGGTATTAAGCAGACACTTTGGGAAGCAGTCGCATCCTCCCCGTGTGCCCGCGGAAAGTGGGGATGCCGCTACCGTTTCACTGGTTCGTAGTCACCAGTTTGCCGTCATCCTTGCGGATGGGGCGAAACGATAGAGGAATCATCCTCAACTCTCCTTTTTTGTGGTTTAGTAATCGATTCATCTCTCCACAACCACAGAATGGAGAGATTTTTGACGGGCTGTCAGCCGACCTTCACGAATTCGAGACCCAACTCTCGAGCTTGAGCAATGGTAATTTTGTCACCATGCTTCAGCCCTTGATTGTTCTCGGTCGTGAGGGTCGACTCCCTGATGGGATCGCCGGGGAAAAACGTCCAGATAATCTGGCCATTGTCCCCGGGGCCAACGAGAGCTACCGTGAAATTCACGGAAGACCTCGGAAGCCCCACCGCCACCGGCATGAGCTTCCCCGTCCCCTTCTGGTCATTCAGCACCAACTCTGTCCCCGAAGGGAGGTTGTCGATGCTGTCGACCCCCATCTCTCCCGCGAGCGCCGCGCGAAAACCCTGAGCCGGCGCGTTGATCGAAGAATGGGCATAGGGCGCCCACTCCGCGGCCAACACGACCTTCTCGAGCTCCTCCACCCCAATATTTGGGTAGATCGAGCCGAGTCGCTTCTCGGAATCCCCGGCGCGCATGGCGAGGCAGTCGGCCCAATACGAGGGCGAACCCTCGTTCCGGCTGGGGACCAACTTGGTCGCAGCGATCGCAGCCCGCACCTGAGCCGTGGGCCCGAGGTGACGGCTGGCCTTGAGGGCCGGAAGAATCGCACTCTCCCACACGGCTTCGCTGCAATGAAGCAGGAAGTCGGTATTTGAGAGCAATCCCACTTCGAGCCCAACCGGCTGGCCTGCCGCGAGTCGTCGCAGATCAACTCCTTGGTCACCCAAGGTCTTGATCTGATACTTCTCGACGACCGCGAGCGACACCTGCGAGCCCGTCTTTGCCGCGATCGGGCCCTCCGATTTGATCGTGACGGTCACCTTCGCGCCCTTTTTGTCGAGCGCTCCGGTTACCGTGTTCAAATCGAATTTGCCCGTACCTCGGCTGTCGACGAGCCACACCGCCGGCGCAACCTCGACCGTGGTTTCGAGAACCTTCTTGGCCCCCTCGACCGCGGCTTCGTACGCCGCCACCGCCCCCTCGAGCTCGCTCCGTGCCGCTGCATTGCCGGAAGC
The DNA here is from genome assembly GCA_016188425.1 of Candidatus Uhrbacteria bacterium. Classification (GTDB taxonomy): domain Bacteria; phylum Patescibacteriota; class Patescibacteriia; order UBA9934; family GWF2-40-263; genus JACPHX01. The sequence continues at coordinate 20,593 of JACPHX010000018.1, forward strand.
TGCTTTGACGAAATTTTCGAACAATTTCGCCTTCGCATCCTCCGAGATTTGCGGCTTCTCCTTGTTGAAGGGAGGGAGCGTACTCATGGCGCGGCAGACGAGCCATCCCAGCTCGCTCAAGTTCAGAGCGTTTTGCTGGGGTCGCACGTCGAAGATCGGGGCATCCTTGTCCAAACCTTCGTACGAAACTCCGAGCGCTTTCATCGCGCCCAAAAGCCCGTCTAGGTCCGGATCGGCGATCACAAGGTCGATCCCCACGAACTCCCCGAGCTGCACCAATTGGGCACAGCCTGGGAAATCCTTCCGGAGCACGATCTGGGCATTGCTACCCAAAATCAATTCGACGCGCTCGGCAGCCTCGGGATTTCTTCCTTCGCTGCGATGATGATCTCGGACGACGCCCTCGACGTTCATCTTGACCAACTCTTCGATGGTCTGCGCGAGCACGGGCGTGCTCGGCGTGTCGATGAACAACACACGCTGGGGCATCGCTTGCCCCAAAGCCTCCAACAACAGCTCCCGGTCGCTGTCATTGAAGAATCTCTGGAAGTAGACCGGGGTTCCATTGATTCCGAACTTGAACATTTGAATCTCCTTCTCCCCCACCCTTCGGCAGAGGAACTCATTTCCAGGATCCGTTTCATCCCTCGACTCCACCCCTTCGATATTCTCAAGGGCTTCGCTTTGGACTAGGGCGTCCTTTCCCTAGATGGTCTTGCCATCATGCATATCGTCGTGACTTCAGCAGACGATAAAAGCCTAGTGTTCTTGCGCCAACACGGCGGGATATTTTCCTGTGTGGCCCTTTTGGAACCACGGAGGATCTAACGCTGATCCAGCGGCGATGGATGATAACCGTCCATGCCCGGCCCCTTTCTGACATTGCCTGCAACAGGGGTTCGCCTAGTCTCGTAAGACCAAACGCGATCGCAGGGTTCGAACCAGTTTCCGGATATCAGAGCCTTTCAGCCCTCTCAATCCTTTCCGCCCTTTCAGGCCTGATTCGACTATGAGAACTCTCTCCCCAAACTCCATCGCACTGGATGAAGCTGAGGGATCGAGGGGGAAGTTTATTCCCCGTTGGTTTCAAGGGTCTCAAGGGTTACAAGGGATTCAAGGGCATTCGCTTTCCGAACACCCTTGCGACCCTTGCGACTCTTGAAACCCTTGCAACCCTTACTGTGCCTCGAGCAAATTGATTTGGATCTCCATAAAGATATTCGGAACGCCTCCAACGGGTTGGGAGCGTAGGTAAATATCCGTTTTTCCACAGACGAGCCGTTGACGGAATTTGTGACTCGTGGTGTGTTATACTCAAGAGGAACAGGCCGAACTCCAACGGCAATTTGTTCACTTAATTCATAAATTTAGGAATCTATGAATCAGGAACAAGCCGTTATTCAGACACTGACAGCTATTCTGTCCTTGCAGAAGGAATTCGGTTCCATGCAGAAGGACATAAAATCAATGCAAGGAGATATCGGAACCATCCAGAAGACGATGGCGACAAAGCAAGATATCCAAGAACTCAAGAAGGACATTCAGACGGTGAAGAGCGATGTCCAGGCACTGAAGAGCGATGTCCAAACACTGAAGGGAGACGTATTATCCGTCCAAAGCGATGTCCTGACCATCACAAGAGAATCCCGAGACACTCTCAAGATCGTCCAATTCCTTAAGGACAAGGCCGTCTCGCAGGACGAGCTAAAGGCCAAAGATGCGAAGGTAATTACCATGGTCGACATGCTCGTCGAAAAAGGCACCTTCACTTCCAAAGACCGTAAACGCATTTTTGCGTAAGAACAAGACTCAAAAACCATTTCTTCCTACAGTACGGAGCCGGTTTCCGACATTCGGCCAGAGGTCGTGTCGGGGCCGGTTTTTACGTACACGGAAAGACGCAGTTGTTTTGAATCTGTTGTTATTCAGTTGTAAGGAACGCTGCGCGGACTTCCTGTTTCTTCAACAGGCCTTCCACGGACTCTCTCCTTAGTTTTGATAAGGAGTGCAGGTGACTCAATGTCTTTTGGACATTGAATACCCGCGCACTCGTTACCATGATGGTTCTGGTGAACGCATCAGGGGCATCGCTTCGTTCCTCCCCGCGCCTCTCTCAAAACGCGAGGTGACGTAATTCCGTCGATGCCGGTTCCTTGGGGTCGACCCAAGGTTGCCAGACGAGGTTGTTTCCATAGGATCAGGTCTCTCTCCCTGCGGTCGTCCTTGCGGACGCCCACTCCTATAGACGAAACACTCGTTAGAGTTGCCTCGATTTCTGTGAAGAAATCAAAAGGCAGGTTTATCGTTCTTTCTCAATGAGAGTTCGACAAACCTGCCTTATCCAAACCTCGCGGTTTGAATTATTCCAGTGGCTATTGCGCCATGCTGGTTCCCCTTATAACCCAGGGTTCGGTCTCTCTCTAGTTGTAAAGGACGTTGGAATGTTGGAATGTTGGAATCTTCGGCGTTGGAGCTGTTCGTTTAGAACCTGCCCTCCGCCCTCTGCCTCCTGCCCTCTTCCGCCATTTGATCTTCGTGGGACGAGTATAACATAAAACACAGAAAGTGTCAAGGGTCTAGTGGCGGCAAATAGCCATATTATCTAATTTTAGAGACATTATATAGGTATATAAATGCCATTGACTCTGTGACATAAATGAGGTATTCTAGAAAAGAAGGAAAAAGAGGCGGGGAATGGCGAGCGTCAAGCCGAGCCCGAACAAGGGCAACCCCACCAAACCTCCCCTTGGCAGGGAGGCTTCGAACCGGACATTCCTAGCCCTCCCAGTCCTCTCCTTCCCAGTCATTCCTAGTCTTTTCTTTCTAGCCCTCCCAGCCATTTCTAGCCATCCCTCTCTATGCCCCATGAAATACATTTCCCCATCCTTCTAAAGATGGGGCTCAATCAAACAGAAGCCCTTATTTATGAGCTTCTGCTTGAGATGGGACGGTCTAAAGCGCGAGAAGTCGTTGAAAAGGCCGAGCTTGGGCGTGGGAACGTTTATAATGCTTTGCTTTCTTTGCAAACCATGGGATTTATCCAAGTCGTTGAGGGAAAACAAACGGAATATGAGGCCGTAGACCCAGGGCGCCTTTCTTCGCTTATTGATCGCCGGCGCAAAGAAATTGAGCAGATAGAGGCGGAATACAAGGAAGCGGCCACGCAAATGCTGTCGACATTCCGTCTTTCCACGGGGAAACCGGCGATTCAGATATACGAGGGGTTTGAGGGGACAAAAAAGGCGCTCTACGATTCCCTGCAGTCAAAGGGAGAAATCCTGACCTATCTGGATCCTGCGGCGCTTTCACAAGAAATAGCCGACCTCAACAAACGGTATGTCACAGAACGCCGCAAACGCGGGATCCATAAACGCATCTTGCTCCCTGACAATGCCGCAGCGCGGGAGTATTTGAAGGTGGGCGGAGGTGAATTTACCGAAATCCGCCTCGCAAAGGGACTTTCCGAGCATTTTAAGACCGCGATGGAAATCTACGACGATACGGTCACATTGCTCACCATGACTCCAGAACGCAATATTTCCGTTATTTTGACGGATCCCAACATCACTTCCCTCATGCGGGCCCAATTCGAGTTCGTTTGGAGGCGGTCCGCTTCGTCGGAACCCGTTGCCCACCGTCATTCTCCCCCCTCCACTCCCCCTCCTTCACCTTCCCAACCTCCTCCTCCATCGCCACCCATCTCTCCCCCGTCTTCGAGTCCGCAAAATAACGGATAATCACTTTTCCACTGTTCGTCTCGGCTTCGATTTCCTTGGCCATCCGTTCGCGGTCGGCTGGGAGTTGGTATTTCCTCACCTATACGCCTTCGACCCCCTCGAGGAGATCTTCTTTTGTGATTCCCCCTTGGCGAGCCAAATTACGATAATTCTTATTTATTCGATCCGTCTTGCGCAATTCCTTCATTTTTTTCTCCCAAGAACCCGAAAACCTCTCGGACATTATCTCTTGAAACAGAGAACTTTCCTCGCCTTCCTGGAGCATCTCTTTTCCAACAAACATCCTTGAATCGATTCGGCGCGTGGCTATATTTATTACCACAATCCTACCACATCCATTGTCCCCAGCGCCTCTCTTTGCTATTCTCCCTACCAATAGTCCCTCGTTCTTGTTGCCCTCAAAACCTGTTGCCGGAGTGGCGGAATTGGCAGACGCGCATGGCTTAGGACCATGTGGGGCAACCCGTGGAGGTTCGAGTCCTCTCTCTGGCACCAGGTTTTGGTGGTGATCGACGTTTTCTCAACTGTATGGTTTCAAAAGCGGATATTTCTTCTTCCTTGCTCCTCCCGGTCAGTACGGAGCCCAGTTGGAGCCCGGATGATTCGCTGTTGGCGTATAGGAGTACGCACGATGAAGGGAGCCAGTTGTATACCTATAATCTCCTCACAAAAGAACATGTACGGCTTTCCCATGGACGAAAAGTGTCGACTTGTACGTTTTCTCCTACAAAAAACGAAATCCTCTACGGAAAAAAGCGGGCAGGATCAGATGCGGTCACGATGTACATAGCAAATATCGCAACCGGTCGGTCATTTTCTCTTTTCAAAAGCGAACATGAACTGCGGCGCGCTAAATGGTCGCCGGATGGAAAGTGGATTGCGGCCAGTCTCCTCGTCCACGGGGCGACCAATGTGCAACCCGTTATCATCCCGCGCACTGGCGGGACTCTCACGGAGCTCCCCTCGCCATCTGGCTGGTGCGAGCCCGTCTGTTTCTCCCCTTCTGGGAACATCCTCCTCCTGCGCGAGCGCGTAACGACTCGCCACGCGCGCTGGTGGTTCCTCCACCGGGACACCAACGAACTCAAACCCTTTCCCATGGAAGAATCGGAAGAAGAGACCGAACTCCTCTCCCCGATGTGGGCAGATGAGAGGCATTTGCTCTTCCTCTCCAACTTTGAACGGGAATTCCTCTCTATCTATGAATTCAACCTCAAGACCGAAGCTATCACGCTTCGTCTGGGTCTTGAAATGGATATCGAGCTTGCCCAACTCCACGAGCCAACGCGGCAAATCCTCGTTTTGACCAATGAAAGTGGTTTTCGTCTCGCTTCCGTCTGCGATGCGACGACCTTTGAAAAACAAAAAGGTTGCCCAAAAACCGACGGACTCATCTTCCACCCAGAGTGGTCCCACGACGGCACTCGCCTGGCATTCGCTCACCGATCCCCGCAAGCCCCGTCGACCCTTCATCTCTGGGATCTCCGTACCAATGAAGTCTCCTCCGTCCTGGACGACAACCAGCGCCTCGTGGACTCCCACGGCCATCGTCTTCCGCTTCGCATCAACGCCCCATCCCCGACCCATGTCTCGATTCCAACCTTCGACGGCCGTTCGCTCCACGGTCTCCTCTACAAACCAGATGGGGCTCCCAAAGCCGCTGTCGTTTATGTACACGGCGGCCCATCGAGCCAAATCCGCCCTGCCTACTATCCGCTCCTGGAAGCATTGCGACGCGACGGGTTCCTCGTCCTTGCCCCGAATATCAGAGGAAGCCGTGGGTTTGGGAAGACCTTCATGGCGCTCGATGACCAAGAAAAGCGGCACGATTGCTTCAAGGACATGGAAGCAGTCCATCGATATCTGACAGGCACGCTCGCGATGGATCCGCAGAGGATCGGTATCGCGGGAACGAGCTATGGCGGGTATATGACGATCGCGTCGCTTGCCTACCAGCCAGAGCTTTGGAAGGCGGGTGTCGCGATGGCCGGCTTTGCGGACCTGCAACATTTTCTTGAACGCACGTCCCCGCATCGTCGTGCACTACGAGAAAAGGAGTATGGATCGCTTAGCAATCCCGAACTTCTGCAATCGCTCTCCCCGATCCATCACGCAGACCGCATCCGCTCCCCACTCCTTCTTCTTCATGGCGGATTGGATCCTCGCGTCCCTGTGAGCGACGTAGAGCAACTAGAAGAAAAGATCCGTTCGCATGGCGGGCATGTGGACCTGCACATCTACCCCAAAGATGGCCATGGGCTCTCGCGGCGTTCGAGCCGGGCGGACATCGCCTTCGAAATGATCCGGTTCTTCGAAGAACATCTTGTCCGTAGCAAAAAGATACCCACAAGATCTTCGCCGAACCCGTTGACGAAGGCCTGAAAAAATGGTGTTCTGGCAGTAGAAACAATCGGACTCCAACCTTCGGTGGTGGGAGTCCTTTTTGTTTCGGCGCCTTAATGTACGCGTTTCGAAACGCACTCACTATTCCCCTATGCTTATTGGAGGAAAAACCTTTAGCTTTGGCGTACTTATCTCGAGCCTCTTGCTCCCATCCTTTGCGCACGCCACCCCCCTTCCATCGGTCATTATCAGCGAGGTCAATTGGGGCGGTTCTGCCCCGAGCGTCGCCGATGAATGGATTGAACTCGTGAACCTCACCACCGATCCTGTCGATATAAGCGGCTGGACGCTTGCCGGAGCCGCTTCGGGAACCGCACTGATCACGCTTCCGCCTGGGAGCCAAATCCTCTCGGGAGGAACCTTCCTGATTTCCAATTACGATGCCGACGCCCCTAACAGCGCCCTTGCCCTCACACCATCCTATGTCACTACCACGGTTTCGCTCTCTAACTCGTCCCTTTCCCTCCTCCTTGCAGACCGAGCAGGAAATCTCGTGGATGAGGCAGGAGATGGAACATCTCCTTTCGCTGGAAGCGCTCGCACAACTGGAGGAGCAGGAGGAGTGTCCATGCTGCGCTTCGACCCCTTGCGAGCTGGAACTCGAGCAGATGCTTGGGTGAGCGCGATTGAGTCGCTCGGATTTGACACTGGATCGATTGAAAAGGGAACGCCAGGCGTCCTTGATGGAAACCTGCGTCCGTTCGTCACGGTTGTGCAACCGATCGTGGAGCCGACGCCGGCTCCTGTGGATGCAACTCCGGTTGTCGACGATCCGTCTCCGACTATCTCCGACCCCTCTGCACCCCTTGTGCCTCCTGCGCCACCCATCATCGAAACGATCAATATTATAAACGACCCGCTCCCGGAACCGATTCTTGAGCCGGTAGTCGTGACGCCGGTCGTCGTTCCCGTCGTCCTACCGGCCCCGGAAGTCGAGCCAGCGACCGTCTCCTTCGAAAAAGGACGGATTGTCATCAATGAACTTCTGCCAGCGCCTGCTTCGGGAGGAGACGAGTATGTGGAACTATATAATCCGGGTGCTGATCTTCATCTGGAGGGCTGGCAACTTCAAGATGCGTCCAATCACCTTACAGAGATTTCTCCCCAGGAATTCCTTGCCAATACCTATATTGTCATCGAGAGTCCAAAGGGGGCATTGAATAATGGCGGGGACACGGTAACGCTACTCTCCCCAGATGGAACAGCCATCGACCAAGTCACCTACGGGACAGCCGACCTGCCAGCCCCGGCCTATGAAATATCTATCAGCCGCACGAGTGAAGGACTCTTCCAACTCACCCCCTTCATGACCCCCGGCACGGGAAACCAATTCCCGGTCCAAGATCCCGTCGTGATCCCGATGCCCGATCCCATCGGCACTGTCGTTGCAGACCCGATCATCCCAGTCATTGTGGAACCGGTGACGCAACCCGTCGCCCCTCCAGAGACGGACGCCGCCGCTCCCCCCGTCTCCCAAACCGACCCGACGACCTTCCAAGACCCGGCGGTTATCTCCGACCCCTCCTCCCTCCCACCTCCTCCCTCCTCCCTCCTCCCTCCAACCCCCGACATGCAAAAATATCCCATCATTACAGATTTCTCCGAGATCGAGGATGCGGCAGTGGAAACCGTCGTAACTCTGGAAGGGATCGTTCTGTACGGACCGGAAATTGTGGGACCAAGACGGGTGCTTCTAGGGGACAGCCAACAGACCATGGTTCTCTATAAAGCCGACAAGCTCTATCCAGCGCTTCCACAAGGAACCAGAGTCCGAGTTCAGGGGGTGGTACGAAAAGCAATGGGAAAGAAACGAATCGTGATACGGAAAAAGGGGGGTGATTTCCTCACCGTGCTCCCCGAACCGCTCGAGGAGACGCCCTACGCACAAGCTTGGGACTCCGAAAGTGCGGAGGTGGGAGATTTTGTAGAAATCGAGGCAGTCCTCGTCAAAAAGTCTGGAAAAACGCTCATTCTCGAAACAACGAACGGAACGCTCATGGCACAGCTTCAAAAGAACATCGATCTGACCTTGTTTCCCCTTATCAAGCAAGCGGGGTCAGGAGTCTGGATCCGCGGAGTGGTCGCGGAACGTTCGCCAGATAAACTCATGGTATTCACGCAAGCGGACATCGTCATCACGCCCGCACTCCCCTCACCAGAAACGGCCGCGGAAACAATCGTGGCAATAACCGACTCCAAAAAGAAACGCTCGTTTCCGATTGAGATCGCTCTTCCCGCCGGTGCCGCGCTGGCAGGACTCGGAATCAAACGGTTCAAAATGCCAAGCTGATATGCAAAAAGTCGCCATCAGCGCCAAAAAACTCCAAGAGGAGATTGAACGCCAAGCCTTTGCCTATGGCATGCCGCCCGCGGTCTCGACCCTCCTTGGAGAACATGTCATTACCCTCTTACAAACGGCCGTCACAACAGCACCCTCACCTATCAGACTCTTCCACTATGGAAACTACCAACACGGAGAAAAAACAATGGCTTAGCGAACTTGTCGGTCAAGTAAACACTCTCTCGGAGGAATTCGGCCTCGATCCAGCTTCAAGCAGCAAGTTACGGGAGTTCATCCTTGAGACAGCCAGAAATAAGTATAAAGCAGGAAACAAAAGCGGCGCCCGATGGGCCTTCAGCCAGATGAAGGCGCAGCCCCAGACGGCCTGACCTAATAAAGAGGCCAAGTCTCCCTGTACAGACGCCCGATTCGGGCGTCTTAGGAGCTTGGCCTCTTACAATTTAATTTCTTGAACGGGCGGCGGGGCTTGTCGTGCCATGGCTCCCGGCCCGTGCCGCGCCCTGTCTTGCTCTACCAATCGTAAAATCTGATGTTTTACCTGCTCCGGATTATCAATAGCTTTGAAATGGAACTTGATCGCCGCGCTTGAGGTTTGAACTATAACGTCGCCATAGGACAAGAGCGTTTCCAGGACCCCGGACATTTCCGAGGTCACATCCTGGATATCCGCCAGGTGCAACTCCGAAGCGACACGCTTGAACAACCCCATCTGCTCGATACTGATGACCCGTTCGTTGGTGACGATCCACGTATCCAGATAATAATCCGTGAGCTCCACGAAACTGATCACCCACATGCCCAAAAAATAGATGGAAAGCAATACCGCGAGCACGGGCCCCAAGAGAGGACGGGAGAGCCAATCCAACACCGTCTCGCGAAAAGCAAAGAGGAGAAGGATCGGGAGTATGAACGTCAAAAAAAACATGAAAACGAGCTGGACGACGGCAATCCAGTGGCGACGCAGGAATAGCTCCGCTTTTTCATCCTTCTGCTGGTTGGGAAGATGGTCGAGATTCATCATAGGGTTGCGGGGCCGGAGAAGAGCTCTTGCAGGGAGAGGGCCTGATGCCAATCGAACGAGGCCATCAGTGCCATCGAAGCGATGAGGAGCCCCAGGGATCCAACGGAAAAAACAATGATGATATTCCAAAGCAAGCGGGAGCCAATCCCGTATCGCACCAAATTGTGCAAGTTGAGGCCGCAATAAAGCAAATAGAAAAGGACGAAAAGCAAGTAGGGAATCAAGAGGATCGCGAGAGGGATAACGATTTGGCCGTCTTGCATACGTCTCCTATTCTATCACGAAGGCCGCAAACCGATATGTTCAAAAGCCCGAGGCGTCGCCACGCGGCCGCGAGGCGTACGCTCGAGCATGCCGATACGCAACAAAAATGGTTCATGGACGTTCTCGATCGTCTCTATTTCCTCGGAAGAGGAAGCGGCGAGCGTAGAGAGACCAACGGGACCTCCATGAAAAAGTTCGATGATCGTCACAAGCAGCCGCCGGTCGACCGCATCCAGCCCAAGCGGATCTATCTCCAGCATAGCGAGCGCTTCCAGCGCGAGCGATTCGTCGACCGCGCCGGATCCGCGGATCTGCGCCACATCCCGGACGCGGCGGAGCAGACGGTTGGCGATGCGAGGCGTGAAGCGGCAACGGGTGGAGAGCAAGGCGACCGATGGATCGTCGATATCGACATGGAGAATGCTGGCGCTCCGCCTCACAATGGCCTGCAAATCTTCCTCGGAGTAGTAGTTCAAGTGGAACACGGCACCGAACCGGTCGCGCAGAGGCGCAGAAAGCAGCGAGAGTCTGGTCGTCGCTCCTATGACAGTAAACGGCTCAAGATTCAGACGAAGCGTGCGCGCGGTTGGTCCTTTCCCCACGATAATATCCAGGACAAAATCTTCCATCGCTCCATATAAAACCTCCTCGATCGTCCGATTCAAGCGGTGGATCTCATCGATAAACAAGACGTCCCCTTTTTTTAGGTTCGACAGGATCGATGCCAAATCCCCCACCTTCTCAAGCACCGGGCCGCTGGTCACTTTGAAGTTGGATCCCATCTCCCTGGCAATGATGTGGGCTAGCGTCGTCTTCCCCAAGCCAGGGTTCCCATACAAAAGCACATGCTCCGTTGGCTCGCCACGTCCTTTTGCTGCCTCCAAAAGGATGGAGAGGTTGCGCTTGATGATGTCCTGGCCTACGAAATCACTCAAAGTCAGAGGTCGCAGCCCGACCTCTACTTGGCGTTCCTCCTCCCCTGCCCCATCAGCCACTGCCTGTGGGACTATTCCTTCATCTCGCTCGATCATATGCCCCAATTATGGAGACAGACGAGGCAACAGACAAGCCCGAAATCAAAACGGCGCCTGCTGATGATTCAGCAAGCGCCCGCGTATACGTTTTCTCCTTCATTGTCACCTCTTCCACGGGCGGACAGGATGGCCACCCCTACGTTTTCCCTTCATTCTCCCCCTACATTCTCTCGCAGGCGGACAGGATGGCCGCCCCTACTGTACTCACCCAGCCATCCGCTCGAGGGCGGGGGGGCGCCCAGGGAACAAGGTCCAGACGGCGTGACGGACATCCTCGCATTGCTCGATGATGCCCGGGCTCCGATCGGATCGAATCGTCGCCATCAGACGAGACCACTTCCCGCTACGTCCGGCGATGAACCGCGCGAACCACAGATGTGCTTCCCGCACCTTTCTGTCCTCGAGGGCCTCGTACCCTGTGAGCGGAACGATGCTGGATCCAACAGGGTGTCCGCAAAGGAGTGCCTGTTCTTCGCCAAGATGTGGCTCCCCGCGGCTCTCGAGCACGACGACGTATCCGCATGACTTTCGTTCGTCCCACAAGACGAGATCGACGCGTCCGGATCCTTCGTCGGAACGCCTGGGGGCATAGGCATAGACACTCGATGGCAGCGCTGCCAGGAGGCGTGCCGACGCCAACGCTCGGGCAAACATCCGCGCGTCCCATCGTTCTTCGCGCACCAAGTGATGGAGACGTACGCGTCCCATCCAGGACAAAGATAGCAACCCCACAGGAAGGAATCGGTGAAGGTAGGTCCGCACCAATGAGGTGACGCGATTGATGGTCGGGGTATCTCCCCCATTTCGCAAGCTCTTCAATGCCTGCATGACACCGAAACACGCGGCGGAGAGGACCAGGGCCTTGGGAATGCCCATAATCTTCGCCAACCGATAGAACGGAGCCAAGACCGATTTTTCCAGCCGCTGGTTTACCTTGTCGCTCCCGACGATCTCGAGGATTTTCTGCGCCTGATTCTGCCCGCCCTTTGCCGCGAGCCGCATGATATCTTCGAACCTGTCGTTGGGGGACCAGTCGTCCTGTGGCGCTTTGATGCGGGAAAGCCCCGTCGTCGGGCGCAAGTTGGCTGGAGCAGGACGTCGAACCCTTCTGGGCCGTTCCATGATCTCCAGGAGTTTTTCGTTTTCTGATGGTCTCATTTTGTCTTCTTTCTCTTTGCCCCAGGGCAGCAAAGCCGCTTACCATACACAAAAATGGGGGTTTCGTCAATAGCCAAAGCAAAAAACAAAAAACAGCTATTTCGCTGTTTTTTGGTGGGCGGGGAGGGAATCGAACCCTCACGGCCTTTCGGCCTTGGAATTTTAAGTCCCATGCGGCTACCAATTACGCCACCCGCCCATGAAGGCAAGGATAAGGGTCAAAAGGAATCCGAACAAGCCCCCATTCCCTCACGATCTCGTAAATACCCCAGAACACCCCTTTTCGTGTTTCTCCATCTGCCAACGAAAATCTTTGTGGAGCTGGTCCGCATCCTCTGGGGCGAGTTCATCAAAGAGCGACCCGGACATATGCGAAAGCGGTTTGTAAATCGCCTTGATGTGGTCTGCGACATCAATAGGGCCATAGTATTCGTAGGCCTCCCCGCATTTGTTACAGGTGAACGTATATTGTTTGCTCATACGGATTTCTTATGTTTTTAACGCTTTGAGCGCGGACAAAAGCGCGGGGGCAGATTTTGTGTTCAGCACATCCGCTTTCTTCGCCCATCCGCGGCGCGCGGTGCCGACGGCAAAACGCATCCAGTCCATATCTTGCGCCCGGTGCGCGTCGGAATCAAGGACGAGTTTTACCCCAAGGCCCACGGCTTGCTCGACAAAGGAATCCTTGAGATCGAGGCGATTTGATCCGTTCACCTCCAAGGCGACGCCGTATTGCTTGGCCGCGCGCAAGACGCGCCCCATGTCGACTGCGTAGGCCGGACGCTCTAAAACGACTCTCCCTGTGGGATGGAACAGGATATGCACATGCGGGTTTTGCATCGCCGCGATGATACGGGCGGTCATTTCCTTCTCCTTCATCGAGAAAAGGGAGTGCACCGATATACCGACGATATCCAACGTCTTGAGCGCCGCATCAGGGAAATCGAGTTTTCCGTTTCGTAGCACATCACATTCGATCCCTTTGAGGAGATGGAACCCTTTTGATTTCTTGTTGAAACGATCGATCGCCAATCCCTGGGAAGCGAGCCGGCGTTCATCGAGACCGCGGGCGATCGTGAGTGAGCGGCTGTGGTCGGTAATCGCCGCATAGGAATATCCGCGATGCCTTGCTTCTTTCACGATCGTGGCGAGCGAATCTGCGCCATCGGACCAATCGGATTGCACTTGGAGGTCGCCTTGCATATCTGTGAGCTCGACCAATCGTGGCATGCCCCGTTCTTTTGCCTGCTCAATGACACCAGGCCATTCTCGCAGCTCTGGAGGGATGAACGGAACTCCGAGGGTCTTGTACACCAACTCCTCCGTGCCAGCGACCAGACGATGGCCGTGTTTGAAAAGGCCGTACTCGGAGAGTTTGCATCCTTTTTTGATGGCGATAGTGCGCAACGCGATGTTGTGGTCCTTGGACCCGCTCAAATAGAGCATCGCGGCACCCCAGACGGCCGGGCGAACGATACGTACATCACAATGCATCCCGTTTGTGAGGTGTGCGGTGATACTTGTCTCCCCTTCTTCTATAACCTCGCGTACCTGCGGGAGCCGATGGAGCGCGTGGCGGAGCGTGGGAGCATCTTTCGTTGAGACCAATAAATCAACATCGCCGACAGTCTCCTTGAATCGTCGGATGGATCCGGCCGCTTCGGCCTGACGCACCCCAGAAATAAGGCGAAGTTCCTCGACTATCTTCTCTGCGATATACCACCCTTCATGGAGCAAGAACCGCCCCTCATGTCCCTGCGCAAACGCGAGCGCCCGACGAAGTTTGTCTTCCCTGCGCCCCGTAAATCCTTCGGCTTTGGCTATTTTTCCTTCATCCACTGCCTTTTTGAGATCGGCGAGTGTCCGTATATTGAGCGTGCGATACAGAGCCAGTGCCGTCTTGGGCCCAACATCCTCCAGCGAGGTGAGGGCGAGCATATCAAACGGATATTTCCGTTTCATCTGCCGGTACGCCGCGATCTCTCCCTTTTCCACGCCTTCAATAATTTTTTCCAAGATACTCTCCCCCACTCCTGGCACCCGCTCAATGCATTTCTCTCCACATTGATGGTACATGACCGACAATTCCTCATCGAGCCCGCGCACCGATTCGGCCGCCTGCGCGTATGCCTGGGGTTTGAACGCAATGCCTTCCGCGGACAAAAAAAGACCGATTTCCTCTAGGCGGTCGGCGATCTCTTGGTTAGTGAGCGGGTGAACGGGCATACCTCCAGGGGCAGTATAACAAAAAGGAAGGGGAAGGGAGAATGGAGAATGACAAAAAAATAAGAGAGACACGATGTCTCTCAACGAAGATTGGTGAGCGTGCGGATCGCTTCGACTTCCTTGGGAGGAATATCCAGCGATTGCAGCGCCATCAAAAGGTCGAACAAGGAGGTGAGCAAATCGACTCCTCTCCCCAGCTCGACGGTGTGGACGGTGGGCGGGATTTCCTGCCGAAAGAGCACAAGGAACTGATTCGCCGGATGGTCGCCCGGCATCACAAAGGCAGACAGCGGGTCGGTCATGGCAGCATCCCCTCTTCCTCGGGTCCGGTCATCACGCGCGGTTGTAATGCCGGGGCATCCACCGTGGCCAGGGCATCCACCGTAATCGAGTAGCCCAGCATGGTACGAATTTCCCGCGCCAGCTCCCACCGCTCCACATGATGGAGTCCGAAGTTCTTGTGTACTTCCTCTAGCATGAGATAGCGAACCAGTTGCGTCTCGGATAGCCAGGTCGGGAGACGAATCTCCTGTTCCCGCTTGCAATCCAGCGCGCGAATCACGAGTCGGCGATGCCCGTCGGTTGCTCCGAAATCCCTAAAGAACGCCAGCACTTTCATAGATACTCCTCTCTGCTGTACCCAGCGGCTCAAAAGAACTACCATGTTCCCCCTGAAAAAGCAACCGTTCGGCCTTCTTTAGTATACTCCCGTTTGATGAATAAGGTTCGTCAAAAGTCCGAGGTGGGTCTCCACCTGTCCTTTTTCCACCCTGCGTCAAACGCCACCAGCATGCGGCCATGCGCCGTTCCAATCATCTCCATGACGAGCACATCTGTCTGATAGCTATGTGCCTGCTTCCCAATCTCCTGCGCGAACGCCTCGTTTTCGAAAAAAACCGCACAAAACTCCACGTACGAACTCAAAGAAATATCCTTAGAATAGAACCCTCGAATCAAACTGTTGTACTTTTCCAAAAGCTCAAGCGGCTCCTGATGGCGCGGCTCAATCTGATTGATGAGCGGAACGTAGTCTCTTATAGGAAACCGCCGAATATCATCCAAATCCTGCAGCCACTTCATCGCCGTCCGCGCCGTCCACCAGGTGCGCCCACCTGGCTCCATGCCCATCGTATACGGCTTGAATATCTCCCCTTGTAGCTGATCACAGATGGAATGAACCGCCATCCCAAGCTCAAAGTCGGTCTTGGCAGGATCCAACCGCTTGATCTCATCACCATGCGTCAGTGAGCGATCAATTTTGGTGATGTACCGGCTGTCAGGATAGACGGTACCAGAAAGATATGCGCTCAAGTCGGCAATCTTGAGATAACGGTCTTTGAGATCAAGCGCAAAGCGGATGTGGGTTCCTTCCATGGCCATAGTGAGTACATTCAACCAGGAGACGATCATGAAGGCAATGCTAACCCCGAGCGCTAGCACTGCTAACACTCGGGGTTAGCACATATAAAAAAGCTCATCCCCCTTGAGGACAAGCTCAGACGTTCATCGGCAGACCGGCGTGCTCCAGGAGTACAGAAAGAGGAAGACCGACAGACTCTTCAAACGAGACGAGGCGACTGCGCAGCCAACGTTTTCCAAGATCACTCGTGACGTATATCCCCGGCTGGCGATCTTGCGGCTTGCGACCATCCAAATACCCGATCATGCGCAACCGCTCGTACCCCTCCGCCACGCTTGTTCCCCAAGGGACAGCAAAATAGAAGTTTGCCTCCCGTGCTTTCATGGGCTCGAGCCAATCCCTGAGACGTTTTGTCGCGTCCGCAACCGTCTGCTCGCCATCCAATACCGACGCAACCATGAGGACATCGGATACCTCAAAATTTTGCATGAGACACCTCCATATGGAACATGTCAAACAACCGAACCCTCTGCAAAATCTCTCACCTTCCTCAGATAATAATATACCTCTTTCGAGGTGTATTTATTTTGCTAAACCAATATATTCCTTCAGATCAAATCTCAATCTTTTTTTGATGTAAGCCCAGCCGTATCCAGTTTTTAACGTCCTCTCTCGTTTTTTTGCATCAATTTCATTTCTCGAAGCCTCGTAATAGATCAGTTCCCAAAAACCTCCCAGACGTTTGGTTGTATAAACCTCTCCGCTCTGATGCCTGCGAACTCTCTCTTTCAGATCATTTGTAAACCCAATGTATAATCTCCCCGTATTATTGCGGAGAACATAGACGTAATACATACATCACGGTACTGGATCACGTAGCAAACCTGGTTCATGAACGGTTAAACCGCAGAGCAACCACGTCCGTGGTAGCCCCGCCACCAACCGTCCAGGTACCGGGTTTGCTACGTGATGGAGCGGAAGACGGGAGTCGAACCCGCGACCTTCTCCTTGGCAAGGAGACGTTCTACCACTGAACTACTTCCGCGTAGTCTTATTTTGTGGGATGAGCGTAACACGGGGGCGGAGGAGGTGTAAAGAAGAAATACACCCAATAATGAAAGGCGGTTTGTCTGAAGGGTAAAGGAAAGGCATACTGCAGCAATGATGGCACACGCACTTGGCTGCTCATTTCGCTCGGAGGATCGACCTTGATGCTTTTCATAGTCTAGCGTGCTTCGCCAAAGGGCAATGCAAAGGCCGATCCGCCCCGGGGAGGAGAATAACGTGACTGTTCGCAAAATGAGTCGTCGGAAACACAACCCCTTCATCACGACGATGGAAGATCCGCTCAAGTCCCTCATGACGATGGTGGACGGCCGCCCCGTCCTCACGGAGGAGACGATCAGACAAAACTTCGAACGCGTGCTCGCGTCTGTAAAAGACGAACGCGTCCGCCAGGAGAACATGCTTCGGCAGAACACAGAGAACACATAAAAACTGTCCGAACACGCGGACGGTTTCTTTTTTTTGAAAAAACACTATGCAAGACATCCCATTGTCACACATCCTTCCCTCCCTCGTTATCCCTCTGTAAGCTCAAGGGGATCTGAAAACCTATAACCCATTCACGCGATTTCCTTGCGGTGTACGAGGAATATTATCCAAAGCTCTACGCGTATATCCTGGCGCAGACCATGGATATGGTGGCGGGGTTTGATGAACCAACGCTCCTGCAGACGGTGTGGATCAATATCCTGTTTGTCCTCACGCAGATGATCCGATTGCTCAGCATCACGTTCTGGCTTGTGATACCGGTGGGGATATGGTTACTCTGTCGATCGAAAAAATACAAGCGCTTCGTGCATTGGATTAGTAAGAAAAACCCGACCGATAGGTCGGATTTTTCATTTCGTTCCATAAACACGGCTGTTGCGGGGGGCATCCACGCATAAAATCAAGACCCTAATTCTTTTCCGGTTCAACCTCGGCAATTTTGATCGTCGCCGCTACACGTTCACTTTTCATGTCTTCCAATCTATCGATTCTCTTTTTAAGGAGCGCGTGAATGGGAGCATCCTTTGATATGCCTGGGGAAAGAGCGATGGCGTCTTGATATCCTTTGAGCGTTTCCGTGTAAAAATTCAGTCCATGCGCATCCGGGAACGCTTCCCGCACTTCGGACTCCCAGTCATCGGCAAACAGGCCGTTCATGGTACTTGCAAACATCTCTTTTGGATTTTGCCATGCATGACCCCCGTGTCCCAAATCCAAAAAAGTGCTTTCCTCAACTAATTGTTTTGTAACGAGGCTTTCTTCCGCAAGAAACGCCCGTTTGCCAGCCTCCAAATCCGTCAGCCTGAATTGGCCGTCAACCGCGTGAAAGGTTTCGTGGCGCGCATAGGCCTGCAAGCGCCGGCGGCGCTGTTCCTCGGGAAGTTTCTCATCAAGTGCCCCTTTGTTTATGCGCATCTGCAGCGTCTCGATATTCAAACTTGCATTCTCCTCATTCGTTTTTTCCAGGAGGATTTCTGAAACCAGACCCTTTGGTTCTATTCCGAACACCGCCGCCGCTTCACCAATGCCGATCCCTATTTCCTTCTGGTATTTCATGAACCCCTCCTGCAGCGCTGTCGCCTCCTTTGGCCCTGCATAAACCGGAATTTCCTGCACCGATGCGCCAGTTTCCTGATAGGGCATCTGATAAAACGCGTTTTCGAGCGTTCCCAGCCCAGAGGGTTCTAGATCGATCGCTACTGGCGTGGGAAAATCCGCTTGTCCTTGTCCAGAAAGCTGGGCCGACGGCCTGACGCGAATGGTTTCAAAAAAATATTCACCCTCCCGCTTCCCGTCTGCCATCCTGGTTGCCCTTCTGGCTCGTTCGACTTCGATAAAATTCTTCTGGGCGTCAAAATACCTTAGGAATACTTCTTCATCGCCTGTCATGACGTTTGTCTGCTTTGCCACCCTCCCCTGTGTTGGAAACTGCTCCTTCCACCCAGAGTATGATGCATCAAACTCTTCTTTTTCTATCTTCCGGCTCAGCTTCAGCGCCACGAGGGATTCCGGCAAGATTATGGGGCCCTTCTCCATCTCTTCCTCTGATACGTTTGCCGCCGTCAACTCCGTTTTTCCCGTCTCCGTATTCATACGGTCATAAAATATCTTGAAGCCCCCTTTTCTCTTCAAAAACGGCTCCATCCTTTCCAAAGTGTCCTCAGGAACTTCTGTGACCGTTGTCAGGTGCTCAATCGAGGATTGGGGTTGTTCTCCGCTCGCCGCTGCCTCCTTCGCCATTGCTGTCTCGGTCGATGCCAGGATCATCGCTAACATTCCTCTTTGCATCCATTTGGCAAAACGCCCTTTTTTGAGGCATGAAAGGAGAGGGAGCGCTTGATCCTTTGTCTGTTTTTCCAACTTTATCTCCTCTGCCTCCACCCACGCCGCTTCCTGAGAAAAATCCTTCTTCTCGGCCATCTTCTCTCCCCCTGGCGTCTTTATTGGTTCCTGCTCCTTCCGATCCTCTGGAATAAATCCTATTTCTTGTTCGCTCATAAATAGGCGTCTTGCTTTACCAATGCAACCTTCATGTCATCAATCAACTTTCCCGCGTCTTTTCTCTCCTTCTTGAGGATGCGCTTAAGTAAGGCAAAATCCTGCTTTTTATATGCCTCCTGTTTAACTAGAAACCTTTGTTCCATCTGATTCTTCAACAGTGGATCCTCAAAAAAAGCCTGTTGAAGGTTACGACGCTCGCTTGGAGGGAGAAATCCTAACGCTTGATCAAAATCCATATGGCCATATTCTACCGCCCTTCTCACTCAGTCTCAAACCTTTCGATCGGAGACTAATTGCTCTTCCACTCATTCTCCTCCCATGTCCACCCCGCCAGCGTACGGGCGTCTTTAAAAGCGGCTCCACGGGAATCAGCTCCCAGTACGACCAGAAGTAACTCTTTGTCCTTCTCATCTGCCGCTGGCCGCAGGGCGACTACGACATTCCATTTCGCCTCCTCCAAATACCCCGTCTTCCCGCCTGTGACGTAGACATCGTTATACTCGGGAGAGTAGAGCATCCAATTGGTCGTCTTGAGCGTCTTCGTCCCACCGCTCGTGAGCATGGGAAGATCAACTTTCGCGGTCGTAGTGTAACGACGGATGTCTTGTCGAGAAAACGCTTCGTTGGCAAGCATGGCGATTTCTCGCGCCGTGGATACATTTTCTGGTTCAATCCCCGACGGGTCAACAAACCTTGTGTGAGTCAGGTTCAACAAATCGGCCCGACCATTCATAGCACGCACAAACGTATCCTCGGAGTAGCCGGAGGAGCGCGCGAGCGCGTTGGCCGCGTTGTTTGCCGAGGCAACGAGGGTCGCATAGAACAAGCTGTCGACCGAGAACTCTTCTCCTTCATTGACATAGAGCTTCGCGCCCCCCACGTCATCCTGGTCCTGCATCGCCACGCGCTTGTCCATGGGAATGCCACGATCCAGCACGATCTCGGCGGTCATCAGCTTGGTGAGAGACGCGAGGGATCGCACTTCATCTGCATTCTTTGCGGCCAGAATGAGGCCGCTCGTGCGATCGAGCACCAAGTAGCTTTGTGCGGTGACGGATGGCTCTTGGACGGCGGTCGTTTTACGATGAGGCGTGAATGTCGATGTTGGTTTAAAAACAGAAAGCGCGCCTTGTTCTTGCCACCCATATTGATGCGCCCAATCCTCAAGGTCGATCAAAAAACCAGCGCGGGTGCCGGGGATGGCCCGAAACCGCTCTGGTTCAAAGGCGGCCTGCAAATCTGGCCGCGACCAATACACCTCTTGCAGGATCGGGTCGATCGCCGCTTGTGTTGCAGACGGTATCAACGAGAAAAACAAGATAAACCCTGCAATAAAACGCATACCCCCCCTTCGTTATGGTTTAGCGACCCATTTCTTGCCAAGCTGTATGCCTTGGTAGAAATATTTCAAGATTTGATCGTACGATTGTCCATTGTTTGCCATACAAAGTGCCTCGTTTGCACTCATTCCAACCCCGTGACCCCACAACGCGAATCCTTTTGACTTGTCGCACGGGCATTCAACCGACCTGTCGAGCCATGGGACAGACCCATTCCACACCTCCCCCCACGCGCGGGTGCGGCCATCGGAACGAGAGAAATACGGCGTGATAGCCAGCTCGCCGTTGTAGGTGACAACCTGACCTTCCGTGGCCTTTACCGCTTCGGTAATGCGAGGGGCGCGCTTCTCTTGTCCGTAACCATTGTAAACCTGGTCATCGGCGGAGGAAGAAAGATGGAACCCCTCCGTAGCGTGCTTGGTGGCGCGCGTCCAATGATAGAACGCGTAGGTGCGGGCGGCGATGATGAGGGATTTTTGATATTCCATCGGCGATACGTTGGATGTTTCCGCCAGGCCTCGCAAATAATACTCGATCGGGAGTTCGTTGATCATCCAAGTGCGGTCTTTATCGGCGTTGTAGCGCATCTCAAGAACGTTTCGGAATTCATTATCCGGATAGGTAAACTTGCGCGTGACGCGGCGGTCGAAATTATCGATGCGGCAGATGCTATTGGGCGCGTTTGGCACGAAACGAAGCGCAAAGTTGGTTTTCTCGGTTCCCATCCCGCGATCGTAGCGATAGCGGCCGCTGCGGTAAGATGCCCAGACGGATTCGCCCGCCTTCATCTCCGCCAACAGTTCCCCGCGTTCATCGCGCAGCTGCCAAGGAGATTCACAAAGAACCTCAACCTTGTTATCCGTCTCTTCATCGACGATCAAAACGCCGACGCGAACAAGGGGTTCATCGATCTGATCCATTTGGTAAAACGTCTGTTGGGGCAAGTCGTTACGCACGGGGGAATTGAAGACTTCCCCGCTATCGGAAGTGACGTCCACGGGAATCTCGATGAAAAAATCGGGGACGACCTGGCCATCTGCGGCAAAGGCAAATTGCACCGAGTGTCTTCCCGCTCGACTTGGCGCGCGGAAAGTGAAATCGATGAAATCAAGGGATCCTGGCGCCACTTCCCCCGACGCAACCACGGCCGCCTGTGTCGCGGAGGCCCAGGTGGAGTCCTTTGTCTCAATAGGTTTGAAATTCGCAACATTCACTTCTGGCAGACGAATTTCCCGCTTCTTCCATGTGGCGGTTCCCGTATTCTTGATCCCCACGCGAAACGGAATAGATTCCCCTCCCCGAGCCGTGACATTCTTTGCGCTACGAATAAGAACTAGGGCAGAGAGGCCGGTGGGGGCAGATGGCTGAGAGGGCTTGGAAGGGCTAGGAACGGCCGGAGAAGAAGATAACGAAGAGGAAGGGACAGAAGATGCGACATCGTTACTGACTTCGATCTGCAACGCAAAGGCGGAACCGGGAATCCAGGTTTTGTCTTCGGCGGCGAGCTGGAAGGGCTCGCGATAACTGCCTATCTTTGATGGGGCTTTGAGGACAAAGGAGATGGTTCCTTTTTTGCTTTTCTCAACCTTTGTTTCTGTAATCTTGGCTGGCTGGCCGGGCTTGTACCAACCAGCATTCTCAAAGACACTTGTTCGATAGTTAGGTTCACGTGTGTAGATGGAGACGAAATTTGCCCCATCCTTCAACCACGTTTCTGGCCCAAGATTCAAAAATTCCGCCGAGACTGTTTTCGTTTCTCCTGGCTTCATGCGGATCTTGCTCGTAACCGAGACCGTCATGGCCTCATATCCCTTCATCGGTGCTGCCAGTGCCGGCGCTGATGCTGGCAACAAAAAACCCGCCACACAAAAAACCGCGGCGAGCATCCTCCCCCATTTTGAAGCCCTGGGTTGTAAAAACATCTCACGCAGCATGGAAGTGAGGGTTCGAAGGTATTTTAGCGGTGATGAGGCGAGGAGTCAACGCGATGCAGCTGTTAACCCCGAGCGTTGGCGCGCCAACGCTCGGGGTTAACACCGTATGTACCCACGCCCTCTCCCATCCCCCCTCTCCTCTGCTACACTACCTCCACTATGTCCCTCGCCCGCCAAATATCCAAAAACTTCCTTATTCAAGGCCTCGGCAAGGTTGGTAGCGTGCTTTTGGGCCTCGCCATGCTTGCGATCCTGACCCGCCACCTGGGACCAGAGGGGTATGGGGAATACACGACCGCAACGACGTTTCTCCAGTTCTTTGGGGTAATAGCCGACTTTGGGCTGACCCTAACCATGGTGGTCATGATTTCGGAGGCGGGCGCAGATGAAAAACTACTTGTCGGGAATATCCTTGGGCTACGACTTGCAAGTGCCACAATATTGTTTGGCCTCGCCCCGCTGTTTGTCATGCCCTTCCCTTGGAATGACACCGTAAAGATGGCTGTGGCCGCCGGGGCGGGCGGATATCTTTTCATGGCTGGCGCCGCCCTTCTCAATGGCGTCTATCAAAAACACGCCGCCATGACGCGCGCCGCGGCCTCGGAAGTCGCGAGCCGTGTCGTCTTGTTGCTGACGATCATCCTGTTCGTCTACTTGAACCTCGGTGTGGTGGCCATGTCGGGAGCGATCGTCTTTGCCAATGGCGTCTGGCTTTGGCTCTCGATTCGTCTCGCACGTCCCTACGTGCAAATCAAACTCCAAGGATCCTGGCCTGTCTGGAAAAATGTCCTTTCCCGCAGCTGGCCCATCGCCATTTCTATCTTCTTCAACCTTATTTACCTCAAAGGCGACCTTCTCTTTCTTGCCTACTACCGCCCGCAGACAGAGGTGGGTTTCTATGGCGCCAGCTACAGGTTCCTCGACGTGCTGACGACCATCCCAACTATGTTCATGGGTCTTCTCCTTCCCGCTCTCACGGCTGCCTGGAGCGGGGGCGATAAAAATCGATTCGCCCTGATGATAGAGAAAACTTCACATGTATTCCTCGCCGCCGCCTTTCCGATTATTGCCGGTGCCTATGTCATCGGCCCCCAACTTATTCGCCTTGTGGCCGGGGACGCCTTCCTTCCGGCTACGTCAGCGCTTCGCCTTCTCATGCTGGCATCGATCGGCATTTTCCTCGGTGCCCTCTTTGGCCACGCGGTAGTCGCTATCAATAAACAAAAATCGATGATCGCTGGATACGTCGCTGTGGCAATCTTATCTGTCGTCGGGTATTACCTTTTCATTCCTTCTTACGGCATGACCGGCGCCGCCGGCGTCACCATTTTCTCGGAAGTGCTAATCGCGATCCTCACCTACCGTATGGTCGCAAAAACCACCCACATCCCGATCCGCCTGCGTTGGCTCCTGCGTCCGCTCTTTGCCAGCGTGCTCATGTATGTCATCCTGACTTTGCTCCCCGCCTGGCCCGCGATTCCTATGGTTTTCATCGGCGCTGCCGTCTATATCCCCACACTCTTACTCGTGGGAGGCATCAGCAAAAGCGATATCGCCATCCTGCGCGGACGAGTCTAGATTCTTGTGTATCCAGCCCTTCTTCTCATTGTGAGTCTTCTGTTTTCCTGGCTGTCTTATCGAACACCAAAGACGGCTATTTTTGTCATCCTCGCGAGCTTGCCCGTCTATTTGTTGAGATTTGAAATCTTGGGAGTGCCATCGACGTTGTTGGAGGTGTTTTTGGTGGTTTGGATGGGGATAGCGATCACAAAGCACAGCGCGATACGTTTGTGGCGGGGTGCAGGGACCCCGCCTATTAGTATAATAATAGTGCCGCTCATCTTGACTCTTATAATCTCCACCATCGTCTCCCCCGATCTTCGCGCCGCCCTCGGATCGCTCAAGGCGTTTTTCATCGAACCGATCGTCTTTGTAGCCCTCGCACTGCCGATGCTGGATGAACGTGACCGCAAGACGGCATTTCTTTCTCTACTTGGAGGTGGAATGTTTGTGGCGCTGACAGGCATCGCGCAATACGTCTTTGACGCCGGCATCCCTGCTCCGTGGGACGTCGAACGGCGTGTCACGGGCGTGTTCCCTTATCCCAATGCCCTGGGATTGTATCTCGCGCCCTTAATAACGATCGGCGTTGCCTCGCTCGCACAGAAGATCGAATGGACGAGACGACAACGTGTTTTCATTATCAAGGCGGTTATCCTCTCGACCATCGCCATCGTCCTCTCCCAAACCGAAGCTGCTTGGGTCTCCATCCCCGCCGCATTGTTGTTTGGATGGTTCATCAATGGATCAAGGCGTGTACGGATCATTCTTGGTTCGGTTGTTATTATTTCTCTTATCCTGACATTCCAGCCCTTCCTGGCCCTTCCTGGCCCTCTCTCCGGCGGAGCCGGATCCGGCTTTGCCGGACAGCCCTTCCTCCAAAAACTCACCCTCCAAGACCCCTCCGGCCACACCCGCCTCGTCCAATGGCATGAAACTGCCGCCTTCCTCAAAGACCATTGGTTCCTTGGCGCTGGTTTGTCTGGCTATCCCACCGTGATTCAGCCATATCATCTCGCGCTTGAGCAAGAAATCTTCCAGGATCCACATAACATCATCTTAAACGTGTGGGTAGAGATGGGGCTGGTTGGATTGTTGATGGTGGGACTGTTGGTTGTGATGATCGCAAAGGCGGCATGGAAACGACGGGCCGACCCCATCGGCGTCTCCTCGTTCCTCGCGCTTGTGCAAATAGCCATCCATGGGTTGGTTGATGTACCCTATTTCAAGAATGACCTATCAGTACTCACTGTATTCCTCGTCGGCCTCATCTTGATCCCCTCCCATGTCCAAGACAAATCCCCTCACCTATTTTCGTTCCTTCGTTCTGCCGCTCGGTACGTTGTGTCTCTTGGGCGGCGGATTTTTGCTTCTTAAAAGCGTTGGCAATATCTTCGCCCACGACCCGACCCCTCTTTTCCCAGAAAGTCCCGCGCTCTCCATCGTCGATTCGATCGAGAAAGTACAAACCGCACGCAAGACACCCCTCCTCTTCCCCACCGAAACCTTCGGCTCGACCCCCTACCAGATCGCCTCCTACGGCGCGGCCGCCGATTCCATTCCAGATGGGCTTCTCATCGCTGCCTACAACAAAGACGGGAGACGGACGTTTGAGTTCTCTGTGTATCCAAATGAAACGATGGATCAAGCGAGATCGCGCATCGGGGAGACGAACGCGGAGCCTGTAAAAATCGGCGATGTTGATGGTCTTCTCTTTCACGTGAACCGATCCCTCCCCCTTTGTGAGCCCGCGAGCGAGCCGCGCCCAATCCGCCTGTGCCAATTGGGAGATATGGTCGCATTCGCCCACGAAGGTGCCGTGTACCAAGTCGCCTCCGACGGAATAGCGATGACGGATGGAGAGTTGGTGGCGGTTGGAAGGAGTATTGTCCCTGAAACGAAAACGAATCCGATTGGGGAGAAAAGAGAACTGGTGCCTGCGCCTGTCATCGTCGTTCCGCCCGCACCAGCAACAACGCCATGATGCTTCTGCCGCTCACGGTTGAATTCCCATACACCCTATGCTAGAACACCCGAAGCGGAATGTCCGCAGGAGGTGCCATTGAAAGCGATTGTCTTTGTCGCTCGACTGATCGTCGGCAATATCCTGTTCTTTGGCGTGTTTGCCCCGCTCTTTTTCCTGATCATGTTCCTGTGGCTCACGGAGCGTTTTTACCTCATGCGCGCCCGCGCCAAAAGGCGGGGAGATTATGGCTCGATCGCTTATAGGCGCTCTGTCACACGCTGGCAGGCTTTGTGCAGCCGAGTCTATACCGCGCTTTTGAGGACGCTGCTTTTTGTGAAGGTCGAAATCCGCTGGGAGGAAGGGGCGGAAATTCTCCCCAACCAGTCGTATCTCATCATTTCCAACCACGTGAGTTGGTTTGATACGGTGCTGTATCCTGGACTCTGTAACTACATCGGGCTCAAGGATGTGCGGTTCGTGGTAAAAGAAGCGTTCCTCAAACATCGGCTCGCCTATTTCGTTCTTTCGCGTACCTGGGAGGAAGCCGCCTTCCCTTTCGTGAGCCGTACGAATCCAGAGGAAGATCTCAAGCGGATCGAATACTCTTCGAAGATTGCCCTTGATGACACCGCTTCGATGCTGACGTTTTGCGAAGGGACGCGCCAACCAGACGGCATGGTCGGGACGCCAAAATGGAAAGGGTTCTGTGCGCAAGAGAGGATCTTCCAAGGGCGAAAAATCGTCTCTCTCACCCAATGCTACGACCGCCCGGTCAGCCGGACGATCTGGTCTGGCTCTTCCTATCTCGGGCGCACCATCATCATCTACGTCCGCGTCCATGAGCCCCTCGCCCCAGACATCGATCGGAGAGGATGGCTTGAGGAGGAGTTTCGGCACAAGGACAAACTCGTCCGTTCCATACGCGGTTGATGGAAAACTACGACGTCTGGCAGTCGCTTTGGGAGGGAAGCACTGCTTTTTTATTTCCTTCAGGAACAGACGAATGCCCCACCGACTGCCACACCTTTACCGCCTCAAATGGGTGAATACGGATCCGCGAACCGCTGTGACCGGTCGCTGCTCCAAATATTTCCTGCCCATAATCCAAAGTGACCGTCGGGACCCAGGGGAAGACGGCTCATCCAATATTCGATGGCAGCAATGAGTACCGGGATCCCGAGAGAGACGAGGATGATTGAGCGATAACGCTTCCCATACAGAATAGTGCCTCGCGGACCACACTTTCACACCAAAACTGGTATTTATTTCGCTTTATTTTTTGCCATTCATCTGCTCAAGAGCGCGCAATACCGTGGCGGCGACGAGGTCTTTTCGGGCTTCTGCCAGCACGGGCAATGCCGCAAGCACGGACGCATTCTTCGTAGGAAGCAATTCAACTTTTCCAGCGTTGAAGTTCGTGAGCTGGGTTAGAAACTCATCAAGCCACGACGGGGTCACTGTGAGCACCCCATCGAAATCGATGTAGACCAAGGCGTCAGGACTAAGCTGCGGGCGTATCGCAAGGAACGCCTCACGTCCTGCGGGGCGAGAGATGAGAACATTACCAAATTTTTTCAGTTGGATGGTTTGCATATACACATCTTAAAAGGATATGACGGCATACGTTCCACGAACATTCCCTTCGGACATCTTGATCTGCATCGATCCTTGGCTCGTGGGAATATGCACGATACCTATCCCAGAACGAAACAAGAGGCCGATCTGCTTTGATTCTGCGACGTTGCGAACAACCTTGAGTCCATTCCCCCTCTTTTCCGGATCTCTTCCTGAAACGATTTCTGTAAATGCGACGGTAAGGGCGTCAATGTCCGTCGCCAGATTCGGCCGGACTTGTCGCAATGTCGTTTTGACGCCGCGCCCGCGGTCTGCAAGCACAATAATCCGTTTAGTGATGTCATAGGCAAAAAATACACCGGGGACATCAGGCCAGTTGCCGACATTATGGGCAAAAGAATTGTCGCCGATTTCTCCCGCAACCAAGGTGAGGAGCGACGCCAGATCTTCGGACACGCGCGAATCCTTTTCAAGCTCGGAACCCATCTTGGCCACCCGGCTTGTGAACCGGTCCAGCCGCTCGCAATAATATTCATCTGGGAGATCCGGCGGCTGTGCGCTTGCCGCCCATGCCAACCCGAGCTTCTTAAGATCAAGGGCAAACATTTTCAAATCCGCTATCGGATAGTAACGCTGCTGTCCAGGACTTCGTTCAGCACGCAATTTCCCCGATTTTTCCCAGTTTCGAAGGGTTTGCGTTGTCACACCCAGCATCTTTGCCGCCTCGCCTATGCGTACATTCTTATTATTCGAGTCCATATGCTGACAATATTAGCATAGAATCTATAAATGTCAATTACTTATTATAAGTTTGTAATATAAACCTATAAAACTGTAGATACAAGCACCGATACACAGGGCAATCCACAAAATACAAAACGACCCTCGAGGGTCGTTTTTTTGGTAGGGACAAGCCCTGATCGGTCGCCCCTCATGCCCTACGCACTCGGGTCTGCCGATAAGAAATTGTCCTGGCGGAGAGGAAGGGATTCGAACCCTCGAAACCTTTCGGTTTACGCGATTTCGAGTCGCGCGCACTAGACCAGCTATGCGACCTCTCCAATAAATTTCTCGTATTTTGGAGTATGTTTCTGGTTGTGTGACCCGATCATATCAAAATATCTCGTTACGTCTACCCCTCTCCAAATTTTACAATATTCATTGTCGGCCAAAACAGATTTATCTGCTACAATAGATCAAACTCCTAACCTTCCTTATGTTCGATGCCAATTGGCTCGGCCAAGGTACGGGGATGATGGGCTATGCGCCTGCCGGCATGGTTGCCTTCCTCCCGTTCATGATTCTATTCTCGGTTTGGTCTATTTTTTGGAAAGGCCTCGCGCTCTGGCATAGCGCCAAGCGGAAAGAACCCTACTGGTTTATCGCGATGCTCATCATTAACACGGCTGGAATCCTCGAGATCATCTACCTGTTTGGGATCGCGAAGGTCAAAACCAGCGACTGGTTCAAGAAGTAGCTCGTAAAACCTGCCTAATTGGGCAGGTTTTTGTTTTGGTCCCTCTGCAAAAACCCCATACGATGGATAGACAAAAAAACGTATCCTCTCACCCCCTGGAAACAATGCGCTTCAAAAATCCTTTTTGAAAATCGATGGTGGAAATATCGGCTGGATCGCTGCCTCATCTCCAACGGGAAGGAATGGGAATACTATGTGGTAAACAAGCAGGCATAACGGCATCTCTCTGCAAACCACGCTACAAAGAGAGCGGGAAAGTCGGAAAACTGTTAAGATAAGTCTTGCTGTCCTATGCGTTCACCCATCAGACAACATATCCTTCCATTGGGGGTCTTTATCTTTCTGTCGCTCTCCGCTGGCTTTGTCAGTGCTTTTTTCACCGCGAATGCCATCCCAACTTGGTATGAAGCGCTTCAAAAACCAGCCCTGAATCCCCCCGCTTGGCTCTTCGCCCCGGTTTGGACGATCCTCTATATCCTCATTGGAACTTCGGCGTTCCTCGTGTGGAAACAAGTAACCCCGCGCAAAGCCATCCGTACGGCCTTGCGTGTTTTTTATATCCAACTGATCCTAAATGCCCTGTGGTCTATCCTCTTCTTTGGTCTCAAACGACCAGATGTCGCTTTTGGGGAGATCCTCTTGCTTTGGGGAAGTATCCTGGCAACTATGTTCCTTTTTTCCAAACGTTCATCTGCCACTCTTTTCTTGCTTCTCCCTTATCTCGCCTGGGTGAGCTTTGCGGCATATCTCAATTATCAAATTTGGATGTTGAATTAGCCCCTGCTAACGCTCAGGGTTGGCAGCTACAAAATATACGCGAGCATTGGGGCCATGATACTTAAGAGCGAAAGAGAGGTAAGCAAAAAGATCATAAACCTATACGCGGAATTTTGATGTTGCAAAATCGCCAACGTGATCGGAAGAACCAAATACCAAGGAGGCAGCCAACTCACTGCCAGGAATAATAAGGCCGTTACGACCCAGAAACCGAACCTTTCTACTTCACACCGCCTCCAGAGAAATTGGAACCCGATCCATCCATAACACAGGGCAAAAAAAGCCAAACCGATCAATTTCCCGCGTCCTCCCAAAAAAATGAGAATGCTTTGGATGGGAGTACAGACATAAATACATACGGCTGGAATGGTCGCGAGCCCTTCCCACAAACCGCTCCAAGGGAAACCGAACAGGGACATGGAAAGGAAAAATATGGTGGGCACAAAGAAGGAAAGCGGGACGACTGATGAACGATCCATCTGCTTGGAACGAACCAGGAGCGCGGGCGCGAGGATAATGGGGAAAAATTTGATGGCCGCGGCAGCCGACAGGAGGGCGGCCGCCCTTCCCTGTTTGCCTTGCTCTGCATACCAAAGAAAACCGAGTACTGAAACCAAAATGAGCGCGTCGTTGTGACCGTCCATAACGATGTGCAGCAGCACGGCTGGGTTGAGGACAAACAAAAGGAGCGCCTGCCAAGGCGCCTCTTTTTTCGTCAGTCGATAGAGGAACAAGACCGAACCAATCCATGCCGCGAACATAAGCCCCTTGATGGCGATGATGGTCGGAATGATTCCGCCCCCAATGGCTATAGCGGCAGGAAGCAGTGTGAGGAAAAAAAGGGGGCCGTAAGGTGTGGTAAGCCAAATCCAAAACGGATACCCAATGAGCCCCCTGACCGAAAGCGACGCCTCCGAGAGGGGGATGGTGTAGGGATTAGCTCCTGTTTGCACCCAGTTGGTCAGCAATCCAGCGTAGGCACCAATATCGACGCTAATAAGCGGAGAAGAAAACAGCAGCACCAAGATACAAACAAGCGACAAGCCCGTTACCCCAAGAAAAAACCGTTTCTTGATCGCAAGCGGAGGCAGGGCGACGAGCAGCCCATAGCTGACGGAAAGGAGGATAAGCACAGCAAACACATCCCCAATGTCTTTTTCCGTCATCCGTTCAAAGGTGGTGAGGAACGGATACCGCCACACCAAAGCTGCCGCCAAAAACAGAGCCGCGAGGATTCCAGCCACCGCGAGCACTCGTAGCCACCCCCATAATACCGTCACAGGAAGGATTTCTTCCGCTGAAAGACTATTTCGCAAAACATACAGAGCTGATAGCTGGCTCTTACATGTGCGCCACACATCCACCTTGCTCTTCCTGGCCTGGTTCACCGTTTCCACCCACCGAATCGGCACCTCGGACACGGAAAGCCCGGCCTGGTGCGCTCGCAGTATCAGTTCCGTATCAAAAAACCATCGTTGATCTTTCACGGTAGGCACAACTCGCCTCACAACCGACTCGCGCACCCCTTTGCACCCGCATTGGAGATCGGAGACTGGGGAGTTAAGAATGTGGCGAGCAAGAACGTTGTAGCCCCAGGAGACAAACGATCGGAGGCGGCTGCGGGTTACGTGGGCTCCCGCCATCCAACGGGTGCCAATGGCAATATCATCCGTTTCCAAGGCGGCAAGCAAAGGGACTAATTGCTCGGGGCCCGCAGACAAATCGGCGTCCAAAAACAAAAATAGATCTCCGCTCTCCCGCAACCACGCCCGTTGTATGGCCCCTCCTTTCCCTTTTTTCTTGGAGGAGAGCAGGCGGACGCGCCCGTCCTTTTTCTCCCACTCCTGGACGATTTCCCGCGTCTTGTCCGTCGATGCGTTATCCGACACGACGACCGTCCACTCGTACGCTCGCAGCTGCTCTTCCGACGACAGGGTGTCGAGGATGCGCGCGAGCGTCGTTGCGATAACCAATGCTTCATTGTGTGTCGGAATTACGAGGACGGCTTTCATATCCTTTCTGAATGAATAGATGAACGTCCCCCTCTGGCAGCGGCACTTCCTCCCACCCGGCGGCTTCTAGTTGCTTGGTGAACGGTATCGCGCTTGGCGCATTATAGACAAGGACATGCGCATCGAACAATGCGGGGATAAGCCCCGGGTCCCCTTCCCCAATCATGAGCTCACCGTAGGCACGGGCGCGGCGTTCATCAAAATCCTGGAGGAAACGCGGATCGAGACCAACGACGTAGCGATGAGTGTCATCGAGATACCAAAGAATAAGGGAAAAGTCCCAAGGAAGATGAAACACTATTTCGTTTGGCGGAACATGGGCTTGAATCCACTCGGCAGCCGGTCGAAAATCCTGGAGCGCATAGTCATTCCCGTTTGCGTGCTGTTCTCGAAGTTGGGATCCGAACACGACGATCATGCACGTACCAAGCGCGGCCGTGAGCATTTGTTTGTTCGAGAAACCCTTGAGGAAAACGCCTTCAACCCAAGGCCACGCCTGTTTCCAAAGCAATCCAGAGAGAATAATTGAAAGCGGAACCGAATACTCAAAAAAGCGTTGGGATTTGAATGAGAAGGCCATGGAACCGGCGGCGAGCAATGAGAAGAAAACGAGTGTTTTCAAGGATTCCTTATCAGGAACCGGACGAAACTTCACAATCGAGACGAACCAACAGGCAAGCGTCCCCAAAAAAAACACAACCACCCAGGGAATATTTGCCAGGAGGTTCATGAACCCCACCGAATTCCATTCTCCCCCCACCCGAATAAGCGAGGGGGCATTCCAAAGGGCCATCTTCCCTATCTGGAGGACATCGAAGTGAATACGATCCAGGAAATAGGGGTTCAACACATACCCGACCGCAAGCCCCGCACCAACAGCCCCAATCGTTTTCCCGCTGGTTCGATAGTCTGCTTTTCCTTTGGTCAGTCGGGCGGCGACCAAGTCAGCAGCGGCAAAACATATAGCAACTGCCATCATGATCGGCCAGCCGTCGTAGAGCCACACATAGGCGGCGGACAAAACGAGCAACCAAATATGTCTCCCAGAGAGGACGAGCCAGATCCCCAAGAGGAAAAGAAAGAGAGCCGGAGCGATGGCTTTTGGGAGCGAGAGCCGAAAAAAGAAAACCGAGGCAGCGGCGGCGAGGACAAACCAATGGGAATGGGGTACGCGCAACCTTTTTAAGATCCAAAAAAGGAGGCCGAAGACAGAAGCTGCTCCAAGACCCGCTACGATTCTGATCCCAACGAGCGGGTCAAAAAATGTCACGAACGGGATCAACAGATAATGATACAAGAGATGATGGTCGACGAAATGTTCCGGGAAACTCGTGTACGCAAACGCGGGCCACTTATGGATGATCCCATCGTCTCGCAAGATAATCGCCATCTTGGCGTGATAAAACGAATCGGGGTCTGGGAAACCAGAAACGGTTTGCGTCCAGACAATGCCAAAGAGGATCACAAATGCCACCAGAACCGCGAAACCGTTTCGTCTTACCCATCCTGTCATTTGCGTGAGCGGCATAGTGTAGATAGTATAGAACAAAAAGGCGCAAGGGGCGCAGGGGATCCAAGGGGCGCAGGAACATAGGCGCGAAGCGCACATGGCCTTTCGGCTCCGAGTTCCTTGCATTTCCCCTTGCGCCCCTTGGACCCCTTGCGCCCTCTACTCATCTATGAAAATCCGCAAAGCCATTATTCCTGTTGCCGGCCTTGGTACCCGTTTCCTTCCTGCGTCAAAGGCCCAGCCAAAAGAGATGCTCGCCGTCGTCGACAAACCTGTGATCCAATACATCGTCGAGGAAGCGGTCGCGAGCGGAATCGAGGAGATTATCTTCGTGACTGCCATCGGTAAACGCGCGATCGAGGATCACTTCGATCGGAACTTCGAGTTGGAATACCGACTGGAACAGAAGGGGAAGAAAAAAGAGCTTGAAGAAATCGCCGCAATCGGGAAGCTCGCGAAATTTGCCTTCGTCCGCCAAGGCAAACCCATGGGAGATGGGCATGCCATTCTCGCCGCCCTGCCGTTTATTGAGCGACACGAGCCAGTCGCGGTCATTTTTGGGGATGCCATCACCGATGCGAAAGTCCCAGGCCTGAAACAGCTTATGAACGCCTACGACCGTTACACGGATCCGATTGTGGGCGTCACACGTATTCCCAAGGAAGAAATCTCCGGATACGGAGTCATCGATGGGAAAGAAGTTGGTGATCGGCTGTATGAGATAAGCCGATTCGTAGAAAAACCCTCGGTGGCAGAAGCCCCTTCCAACATGGCTGTCATGGGTCAATACATCCTGACCCCAGAGGTGCTTGAAATCCTCAAAACCCAAGAACCGGGGAAGGGAGGAGAAATCCGCCTCGCAGACGCGCTCATTACCCATCTCAAGAATGGAAAATCTATGTATGGCGTAGATGTAGATGGAACCTGGCACGATTGCGGCAGCAAGCTCGGGTTTCTGATCGCGCAGATCGAATTGGGGCTGAAGCACCCAGAGATCGGGAAGGAATTGAAGAGGTATTTGAAGGGACGCACGTAAGACAACACACACAACCCAATACACACGAGCCCTGCAACCCCACCCAGCCTCCCCTTGGCAGGGGAGGAGTCGGAGTCGGAGTCGAGTTCGGAATCGGAGTCGGAATCCGAACCCCCTCCCCTGCCAAGGGGAGGGTTGGGGTGGGGTTGCCCGGTGTCCGTGTCGGTCTCTGGTCGTTTTGATGTACAATGTGTGAAACATCAATTGGAGGTATGAAATATTTTTCAAAATGCTTTTCTATTCTTTTGCTCCCTGTCCTCTTGCTCACCGGTGCCGGGTGCGGCGGAAGTTCTGCACAGCAAGCCGCCCAGACGCCGGTGACACTCACGATTTGGAACGTCTTTGAGTCGGCAGCACCCTACCAGCAACTGTTTGATAACTACCGGGTATTACACCCGAATGTTTCCATCAACTATCGCTCATTACGCAGCGATGAGTATGAGAAGGAACTCCTCCGCGCTTTTGCGGAAGGACGTGCGCCAGACATTTTCGCCATCCACAATTCAGCCATCCCCACCTTCGACTCCCTGATCGACCGGATGCCTGAATCGATCCAAATTCCATTCCAAGAAGTACAAGGAACGCTCAAGAAAAGCACGGTCTACACCATGCAAACCGTTGCGATGCCGAGCTTGAAAAGTTTCAAGGATTCATTCGTCGACGTCGTGCAGACAGATGCGCTCAAGACGGAACGCCAATCCAATGGAACCGATGCGCAGCGCGTGCTTGGGTTCCCCTTCTCTGTCGACACCCTCGCCCTCTTCTACAACAAAGACCTCTTCAACGCATCGGGCATTGCCACCCCACCCACCGACTGGGACTCCTTCCAAACGGCCGTTGCCAAGATTACCGTCACGGGTCCCAACGACCTTGTCGTCCAGTCCGCAGCCGCGCTTGGAACGGCGGATAACATCGACCGCGCGGGAGACATCGCCGCTTTGCTTATGATGCAGAATGGGACGCAGATGGTCACCCCGCAGGGACGCGCGCAATTTTCTACGACCAATGCCGACAGCAAAGCGCTCACCGGGGCGCAAGCGCTTTCTTTCTACGTGAACTTCGCCAACCCCGCCGTCAAAAACTACACCTGGAATAAAGACCAGCAGAAATCGTTTGATGCGTTTGTAAACGGGAAGACGGCGATGATGCTTGGGTATGCGTACAACATCCCTTCCATCCGTGCGCGCAACCCGAAGCTCCGCTTCGGCATATCCTCTATGCCCCAAATCGCCGGCGCCACCCCGGTCAACTACGCCAACTACTGGATTTACTCCGTGGCCAAAACAACCAAAAACAAAGACTGGGCCTGGGATTTCCTTCGTTTTGCTACCACGCAACCCGACCAGGCAAAAATCTACCTCGACGCCGCGCAAAAACCACCGGCCCTGCGCGCCTTGCGTAGTCAATACCTTGAAAACGAAACCTTGGGTGTCTTTGCAGACCAAATCCTCACCGCCAGAAGCTGGTACCACGGTAAAGATGACGCCGCTGTGGATGCCGCCCTCCTCCAACTCATCCGCGACTTCTCTGTGCCACTGGAGGATCCTGCCGTACCACTGCGCCGCGCTGAAAACACGATCAACCAGACGCTATGATGAATCTATCCGAATGGCGGGCTCCCCCCGTCGCTTGTGAAGCTATGGCGGGCAAGAAAGCCACGCCGCTACGTTCTTTTGTGCTTTGTCTGCTGCTCGCTGCCAGCTGCCTGCTGCCCGCTTTCCCCGCCTCCGCCGCTACCTTCCCCCACTGCACGCCGTTTGATACCAGCGCAACGCTTTGCTCCGAGGCCAAATGTGGCGCCATTATGTGCGGCATCACTACCGCATGCGCCGACAAAGGCAATTGCCAGCTCCCAGACATCATGCAGCTCGTGGTAAACGTCGGGAACATGCTGATCGGCCTTGTGGCCGCGGTCGCCCTCCTGGCCTTCACCTGGGGTGGGTTCCAAATCATCTTTGGAGGCGCGAGGCCAGAAATGTACGCCAATGGAAAAAAGACGATCAAGATCGCCACCTTCGGCCTTATCCTCACCCTCTCCGCCGGGGTTCTGGTGCAGGCGCTGAACTCCGCCCTGCGGACAAAAGGAGAGATCACTGGCTCGGCCGCCTGTGACGCACTCACAACGACAAGCCAATTCTGGGCCTGTGTGGATACGACGGGGACGAATACGCTCACCACGACCCAGTTGGGGACATGCAAAACGAATCTGTGCCCTGGGAGCCCCACGGAAATAAGATGTTGTTGCATTGCGGGGGAGTGTACGCCGTAGAGGAGGGGAGGACTGGAAAGGATTAGAAATGACTAGAAAGGACGAGGAAGGACTGAGAGATAAAAAAGGTATGGTGGATGGGAGATACACAGAGGAATCCTATAGAAAACTGTTGGTTTGGAAACGGTCGCACGCTTTTGTGCTGGCCGTTTATTCTTTAACAAGAACCTTCCCGAAATTCGAACAATACGGATTGATTTCTCAACTGCAAAGAGCATCTGTATCGGTGGTCGCAAATATCGTTGAGGGAAACAGTAAGCACTCACAAAAAGACCTTCTTCGTTTTTTGGATATTGCAACTGGTTCTCTGTCGGAATGCGCTTGTTTACTCGAAATCGCAAGGGATCTTCTTTACATCAGACAGGACGCATACAACCAAATCGAACTCTTAC
>JACPHX010000019.1 GCA_016188425.1 Candidatus Uhrbacteria bacterium
ACCGGCATCATGTCGCTCACGCATGCGGGAGACTTGGACAGCGTCCAACGTCTTGGGACAAAGAGAAGCGCGGCGCCGAGCAAGGCGTTCTGGGACGCGCTCGTGCTCTGCAATGACGCCGAATTGCCGTCTGCGCGCGCGGCCGAAGCAGGAGTGAAGCTTGGATCGTCGACCGAGATGGCTCTGTTGCGCGGGGCGGATCAGGCGGGAATATCAATCAAGGCCAGACGATCTCGTTTTTCTCGTATTGCCGAGATTCCGTTTGATTCACATCGGAAGTTTATGGCGGTGCGGGTGAGGGAGGAGGGAGGGGGGAGGAGGGAGGGGGGCGAGGACATTTTCTATGTAAAAGGAGCACCGGAAGTGTTGCTTCCGCTTCTTGGATCCATAGATAGGAATAGGAGGGAGGAGTCGCTTGCCAAGGAGGAAAAGGAAACGCTGACGGCGCGGGCGGCAGAGATGGCAGACCAAGGATTGCGGGTGCTGTTGCTCGCCAGACGTCGCGTCCCTTCTTCTGACGGGTTGGTGACTTCGTCCATTCGCGACTTAGTGTTTTTAGGTTTTGTCGGCTTGAGTGATCCACTACGCAAGGGGATACGCGAGCGGGTCCTTGAGGCGCGCGCGGCGGGGGTGCGCAGTATCATCGTGACCGGCGACCATCCGCAGACGGCGCGGGCGATCGCGGAGGAGGCGGGGATCCTTTCGTCAAAAGAGGATGTGGTTCTGCTCGGTTCTACGCTGGACAAAGAGACCGATGTGGAGATCCGTTCGTCGCTCGAACACGTGTCCGTCATCGCGCGGGTGGAGCCACATCATAAGCAAAAGATCGTCGACCTTTTTCAGCGCAGCGGCCGTGTGGTTGCCATGACAGGAGACGGCGTGAATGATGCGCCGGCGCTCAAGGCGGCTGATATCGGCATCGCGTTGGGATCGGGGACGGCGGTGGCCAAAGAGACTTCGGATTTGGTCCTTCTGGATAATGATTTTTCTACGATCATCGCTGCCATCGAAGAAGGGCGCTTACTCTTTGATAACATCCGCAAGACCGTCACCTACCTCCTTTTTGACACCTTCACGCTCATCATCCTCATGCTCGGCGCGTTCCTTCTTGGTTTGCCTCTTCCCCTTCTCCCGCTGCAGATCCTCTGGATCAACTTGGTGACAGACAGCCTTCCCAGCATGGCCCTGGCGTTTGAACCGCGCGAGGACGACCTGCTTGGGCGTCCCCCACGGCGTCGTAATGAACCGATCTTGAACCGGACGCTCCTTCTATACCTGTTTATTGTCGGCATCGCGACGGATTTTATCCTTCTGGTTGGATACAGGGCCCTGTTGGGCAGCGGAGTCATGGAGGGCGAGGCACGGTCGGTTATTTTCGCGGGCGCGGCGGCCGGATCGTTGCTGACGGCCTATGCAATTCGAGCCCTACGCAAACCATTCTGGCGGGTTCGTTTGGGACAAAACTGGTGGCTTACGGGAGCCGTGTGGGCCGGCTTGATCCCCATCATGGCTATGTTGACCATCCCTGGATGGGGGTCGTGGCTTGGGATCACGGTTTTGCCCGCATTTCTTCTCCCAATCGCTCTTGCATTTTCCCTTGTAAAACCTGTCTGTTTGGAGCTCGCCAAGGCCTTGGTTCGTTCAAGGAAAAATGATAGTGTTTGAGAACTATGCCAAGCACAAAAGACACGTTCTCTCTCATAAAAGAAGCATACCAAGGCCGCGGCGTTTCCGTGCGAGCCGTCTCCGTGTCTGCGTCCGAGGCGCTCCATGCCTCCAAACGGGCGATCTTTGCTTTGCATCGAAACGACCGGACACAAGCGGAAACACTGCTTGCTGATGCGGCCACTCATTTCTCGACGGCCGAAGCTCTGATGAAAAAAGAACCCTCGCTCTCTGGGGTGGGTGCGTATCGTGCGGGATTGGAAGAATACGCCGAGGCCCTGTTGTTCTTCGAATACCAACGCGAGGGAAAGATTGTTGGTGATGTGGATGCGCGCGTGCTCGAGCCCGACATCTTTATAGGCGGCCTCTCCGACGCAACCGGTGAAATCGTCCGCGACGCGGTTCGTCGCGCAACCCAAGGCGACCATGTCGCGGTGCGCCGGGCA
This sequence comes from Candidatus Uhrbacteria bacterium, assembly GCA_016188425.1. Classification (GTDB taxonomy): domain Bacteria; phylum Patescibacteriota; class Patescibacteriia; order UBA9934; family GWF2-40-263; genus JACPHX01. The sequence goes on from JACPHX010000019.1 coordinate 2,112, forward strand.
AAAGACGCCGTCGAGACGGCCGTTGCCTACCTTATGGAGCTGGACCTCACCGGCAACCTCCGACAGAAATTCGACCAGGCCAAGCGCAACCTCCAGACCCTCGAACACATGCTGTATGAAACCTCTCTCCGCATCACCCATCAAATGGACCTTTCGGCGGAATGAATACGACCTCTGGCAGGAGCGGCTCTCTGCTGCTTGGAGGTTTCGTTCCCGATCCCTTTCTGGCGCCAAGATCGTCCGGGGGGAGCATGTGTCCGCCCGCCGAGCGCTCGGGGATTTTGCCGCCACGCTTCCTTGCGACTGCGGCCGCATGCATCATGAAACTCTCGAGCTCGAGCGTTTCGACCTTCCGCTCCGGCGCCAGCTCGCGGAAGGGATCGAATCCGATCCGTGCTACGGCGCGATCTCTTTTTGGTGCCGTCTGGCGTCCTCCTGGGCAAAGGAGCGCTGCCATGGGCGCGCGCGGGCGGATGCGTACCGGCTCTGGCTGTTTCCGCCTGTCATGTGCTTGTCGGTGTTGGTGGCCATCAGCGAGTGGCGGTCGGAAGATGGGGAAGCAGACGTCGCCGCGGCGGAAGCGGAGTGTATCCGGTGGTATTGGTCGCGCATCAAGGAATCGTTAAACCGATGTGTCCGCGCAGAGCCAGATGCCACGCTTTCGGCCCTCCTGGCAGGGACGAAGGTCGTTGATGCGGCCATCGGACAAATTATTAAACCGTATCCCCACACGTAGAGACGCAAGATTTTGCGTCCCTACGTGTGCCTTCGCCTATGTCCGTTTCCGTCATCATCCCCGCCCTCAACGAAGCTGTGACCGTCGGCCGCGTCGTTGAGGTTGCCCGCGAAGCGGGCGTTGATGAGGTGATCGTCGTGAGCGACGGATCCACGGATGAGACGGCTGCCCGGGCGCGCGAGGCCGGGGCAATCGTCGTGGAACTTTCACAGAGACACGGAAAAGGCGGGGCGGTGATCGCGGGCCTGGCCGTCTCCCATGGTGATATTATTCTTCTTATGGACGCCGACCTTATCGGGATACGGCCAGAGCATGTTCGTGCGCTCCTTTTGCCTGTCTTGGAAGGGAAAGCGGTCATGACGGTGGGGCTGCGCGATCGGGGATTCTTGGTTCCGCTCATGCGGTTCCTTCCTTTAGTTGGAGGTGAGCGTGCGCTGCGGCGCGAGGTGCTGGAGGGTTTAGACCCCATGCTGGTTCAAGGATTCCGACTGGAAGTGGGGATGAATGCCGCGGCCAAGAAACGAGGGGCGGTCACGACTGTTTTTCTCCCCGGCCTTCATATCAAGACAAAGATCCAGAAAATTGGCCTGCTCCGCGGGCTCGTCGGCTATGCGAAGATGTGGAAGCAGGTAGCCATCGCCTTTTGGAAAGTGAGAAACGCAAGGTATTGATGTGATACCATGTTCTTACCAAACCAATTTTTATGCCTATCCAGCTTTCTTCCCCTGCCGATATTCAAGACAAGATCGTGACCGTCATGGGCCTGGGACGTTTCAAGCAAGGAAGCGGGGTCGGCGCCGCGAAGTGGCTGCTGAAGCACGGGGCGCAGATTTTGGTTACGGATTTGAAATCCAAGAAGGAGCTCGCGTCCTCGGTCGACTTGCTCATGGATTGGTATACCAAGCTCCGCCGTGAATTTCCGGATCGGAATATCTACGCTCCTGTTTTTATTTTGGGCGAGCATCGGAAAGAAGATTTTGAAAATGTGGAGCTGGTGGTAAAGAACCCGGATGTCCCCAAAACGTCGGAGTTCCTTAAATTTGCGGAAGCGGCCGGGGTGCGCATCGAGAGCGATGTGTCGATGTTTTATAGGTTTTATCCCTCTCCCATATATGCGGTGACAGGGACGCGAGGGAAGTCGACGACCACGCATCTCCTAGGGGAGATGTTGAGGACAAAAGATCCCCGCACCGTCATCGGCGGGAATGTCATGCACTCGCCCTTGGAGGATCTCGACACGATTGTTGGCGCGCCTGCCTTGGTGGCGCTCGAGCTTTCCAGCTGGCTCTTGGAAAGCTTGGCGGGGATGGATCGCGGCTCCGAAATCGCGGTGATGACGAATATAAGCAAGGATCATCTAGACCGATATACATCCTACGAGGAATATATCGAGGCGAAGAACGTCATTTTCAAGAACCAATCGGCGACGCAGAAAGCCATTGCCAATTACGACGATCCTATCGTCCGTCGATTAGGTGAGAATGCGGTGGGTGCCACGTTCTGGTTCTCCCTTTCTCCACTCCCCGATGATTTGGATGGAGCGTATATGGACGCGCAGGGGAACCCCGTTATCCGTATCTCGGGGGAGAACCACATCCTCTGCCATCAAAACGAATGGCCCGCGCTTCAAGGAGAACATAATGCGCAGAACGGACTTGCCGCGTCGCTGGCCGCGTCACTGGCCGGGGTCTCTGATGCAGCCATTTGCGAGACTCTGCGGATGTTCAAAGGACTGGAAGGCCGTCAGGAAACCGTCCGCGAGGTGAACGGCGTGACGTATGTGAATGACACGACGGCCACCTCGCCGGAGGGGGTGATCGCGGCGTTGAAGAGGTTTGGGGGGAGTGGAGCGGGCAGCGGGCAGCGGGCAGCGGGCAGCTCCGGAAAAAGGATTGTGCTGATTACTGGAGGCAAGGCCAAGGGTTTCGATTTCGCCGAGATGGCCGAATGGATCAAGAAGACCTGTAAGCATGTCGTGTACCTGCACGGCCAGCATACCAACCAGATCGAGGCATTGGTCGGGGGAGCCGTCCCCGACAGCCACGCGGACACGATGCCAGGGGCCGTGAAAGCGGCGGCCGCAGCGGCCAGCGAAGGCGACATCGTCCTCCTCTCTCCTGGCGGGTCGAGCTTCGATTTGTTCAAGAATGAATTCGACCGCGGCGGGCAGTTCGTGGAGGAGGTGAAGAATTTGAAGTAAACAGGCGAGGCATGGTTCGTTGAAGATAATTCTATGCAATAGGTATAAGACCGTGGGGGAGATGAAACAGCTCTGGGATGAGATCGCGGAGTTGGTTCCGGATCTTGGGAAGAGGCGGATCAGTATTCATTGCTAGCGGCCGATTCGGTTCGTCGAAAGCAGATGTAAACAGAAATACACCTATGCCAGAGAGCCGATCCGCTCGACGGTCGACGGAACCCAATATTTTGCCCCGCACGAGGACGACATGGCCGCCTGGCTCGTGCGGTGCAAAGAGCTGTAACGGACGTCCCAAGCGGGGCGTTTTTCTTTTTAGGGGTTGATGGTTTGTTTTGGAGCCTCTGCGGATTGGTCGACTATCGTGTCTTTGGGGGTGAGCGGGGACCGTCTGGGCGTGTGCGGAGTGACAATGCCTCTGGATTTGGGCTGCCGGTAGGGGCGTGCTGCCGACTCCCGCATGATCCGATCCAGCTCGTTCACGGCGGCGTCGAGCGCGATCCTGCGAGGAGCGTCTTCTGGTTTTGGCATTTCCCCTCTGGCATTTCCCATGAGCTTCTCTGTCAACGCTTGGAGATCCTTGTGCTCCCCTGCCGTCCACTCGACCCCTTCCAACGGGAGGATTTCTTTGAGCGTGACGCCGAATTGGTACGCCATCTGGGAGGGGAGGATGTTCGTGGAAGGGTCTGCTTGGATCTCGGGAGGGATGTATCCGACGGTCAGATGGTTGGCGCGCACGACTGCTTCTTTTCTTGTCAGGCCGTCGTAATCGAACAGGACGCCGGCGGGTTCACTTGTCTCCGGTGGGGTAACCATCCCGATATTCCCAGGTTTTATGTCTTGGAGTATGAGGTTGTGGCGGGCAAGGTAGGCCGCGCCATCCATGGCGTCCCGGAGGATGTTGATGAGAAGTTTTGCCCGCCTTCTTTTGTTCTCTGAAGCATCCGATTCGTGGTTGAGCGCTTCGTTTTCCAGATCGAGCAAGGTGACAAGCGTGCCTTCATGTTTGGTGCGCATGGATCCCGTTTTTGGATCATAGGATTGGATGGGGATGAGATGCGCGTTGTGTTCTAGGGCGAGTGCTGTTTCCAAGATTTTGAGCGCTTCCGTGAGTTGAATTTTGGTGTGTTCGTGATCCAATTGAGTCGTGTCTCGTACTACCTGCGTATTGCCTGCGGCATCCGTGATGATTCCCACCTCTAGAATGCTCTGCCCCCGGGGGAACCGTGTGGGGGGCGGTCTAGTTGTTGCATCCGCATCCACGGAACTGATCGGAGAAGTCGCTTGTCGTTTTGCCTCATTCAGGGCGAGATCGAGAAATTGAATATCGTGCCCGACCATTTTTTGCCGAAGTGCCTGTTCGATCCGTTTGCGCAACAGCAGCAGGTAGTGATCGAGGTCTTCCGGGTTGAGCTGTGTTCCTTTGTGCCGCTCGTGTTTTTTTTCGTCTTGCGAAAGGAGGTTCCATTCCCCAGGATGTATGACGTCGGCAGAATATTTTGCACCGATCAATTTCCAGAGAGCGTTTTTTTCAAGGGATTTGATAATGACAGACGCCTTTTCTTCGTCGGAGATGCCGGCGAAGTTCAGACGGTCGACTATTTTCTGGGCAATGTCTTCAGCGATATCCTCATGGGTAAGGGATTCCTTTTCGAGTATTTTTTTCGCTAGTTCTTGTTCTGGAATTGGGACGATGCGTTGTTTTTCCATAAAGATGACGGTGTGAAAGTGGACGAAGACTACGGCGTAGCCCGGCGGTCCGGCGGTCGGGATCGGCGCAGCAGGGAAGGGGCGGCAGACGTCTGGGCCGCAAGCAGGCGTTGGAGTTTCCTGGATGCCTCGGCAAGGGTTGCCCGATGGATGACGTTTTGCTGCAGGGTCTCGAGTTTGTCTTTTGCGCTTGACTGTTGTCCCGATCCGGTGCCTGCTGGCTGACCGGTTTCTCGGTAGAGGATCAGATCCGCCGCCAGCTTTTCAAGCGTATCGCGTTCCTCTCGCGACCAGGCCACCCCCAAGGTATCAACGACCCTCCTCATGATGAAACCCAATTGAGCCGCCGTCTCCGAGGGGAGGATGGGTTGAGTGAACAGGTCTCCATTCTTTTGGGCGGCGAGCACTTCGGGGGGGATGAAGTCTTTTGTGAGCACGTGGACAAAGGTTTGGGTTGGTTCTGGGGCGGTGGGGATCAGTGTGAGGCCGTCGTAATCGTGGAAACGCATGGAAGGTGCATCCGGGTTCTGTGTTTCTATAAAACCCAAGTTCTCGGGTTTCAAATCCTGCAGTACGAGCCCGTGGCGACGAAGGTACTCGGCCGTATCCGCGGCATCGGCGAGGATTTGCAGCAGGCGTTTTGCCCGTTGACGCTTTTCTGGGTGGCCGACCACGTTCTTCTTTTCCGCCAGTTTCATTTCATCGGCAAGCGTGCGAAATCCTTCTTCGTGTTTGGTGAGCATGCTTCCCGTGTGCGGATCGTACGACTCGATCGGAACTAAGTGTTCATTGGGTTCCTTTGTGAGCGCCTCGGCCAGTAGAGGGAGGGCGGCGGACACTTGGCGTTCCAAGTCGCGGCGTTCCATGGGGGAGGTGTCGCGGAATATCTGCTTCTCTCCTGCCGCGTTTACCGTGATGCCGACCTCGAGAATGCCCGGCGCCTTCTGGAGCGGAGCCGTTGGGTTTCTTGTGGAGATTTTTTTGCCTGGTATCAGAGCGGCGGGCTGTTTTTTTGCCTCGTTAAGCGCTACATCAAGGAACGTCAGTTCGCTTGCCTCCATTTTTCCCCGCAATGCCTCTGCGACCCGTTTGCGCAACAAGATCAGATACGCCTCCATGTCCTTCGGGTTCAGTTGTTCCGGATGTTTTAGCTGTTCTTCTGCCGACATCTTGTTCCAGGCGGCAGGGGGGATCAGGCCGTGCTTCTTCTGCGTTTGTCCGAGGAGATTCCAAAGCGCCCCCTTTTCGAAGGCCTTAATGACTACGCTTTTCTTTTCCTCTGGGGACAATGCTTCGTCCGCGATTCGGTTGGTAATCGCCTGGGCGTACATTTCTATGTCACGATGCGAAACCGCAGCTTCCCCAAGTATTTTCCGCCGGAGGTCGTATTTTGGAGTCACTTCCGATTCCGGGCCAGGGATATGTCTTCGGGTTTCCATATGGCTCTAGTGTAAAGCAAGCGGGCTCTGGCGTCATCGAGGCGTGGGGATAGTCGACCCCCTTGACAGACGCCGGTTTTTCATCCAAGGTAAGCGGTTCCAATGAAAGGAAGGCGTGGTCATGTCACAGAACGCACAACCCTACATCTTCGTCTTGTATCTCAATGGAGGGGAAGTCTCCTATACAAGCGAGGAATGGCGAACACTGCTCGCCGGTGACCCAGCCGGAAGGAAGGTTCTCGAAGGTTTCTCCGGCCACCTGGGCGAGTTCAAAACTCGTAAAACGATCGCAAGATTCCGCTACCCAAACCAACCCGTGACCCAATTTTTGCCCTCGGGTCGTGAATGAAACGCATTCCGGCTCGTTTTTATTTTGGGGAGATTTTTATCCACAGCAATCACATTGACTGGATCGAAAGATTCTGATGAAATATTTTTAGCAGCTGAGGTTTTAAGAACCTGAATGCCTGGTGTCAATAATAAGCTCCAACCTGTTCTTTGGTTGGAGCTTATTATTTTTGCCCCGGATCGCCGTGGGCCTGTGGAGGTAACGGTAACCTCAGCTGAGTTGACACCAGACATTGTGGGTTCAAATCCCATCAGGTCCACCAAGCAATGATCCGGGACCACCCCGCCCATTAAAAAAGGGCGGGGGTTTTGGGTTCGTCGACGATTCTGGTAGCATTTACCCGTATGCATGCCTTAAAGCAATTGATCAAACGTTTCTTGCCTGCCTCAATCCTTACCTTTTACCACCTGGCTTTGGCGCGTCTCGCTGCCCTCTATTACGGCAATCCCAGCGAGAAGTTGGTTGTCATTGGAGTCACGGGAACCAATGGCAAATCATCGACGACACAGTTCATCGGCAGACTCCTCGAGCTTATGGGGCAGAAAGTAGGATGGACGACGACGGCGGGGTTTAAGATTGGAGACCAGGAATGGGAGAATAAACAGAAGATGACTATGCTCGGCCGTTTCGCGACACAAAGGATGTTGCGCCAAATGGTGAATGCCGGCTGCGGGTACGCCATCATCGAAACATCCTCTCAAGGCGTCGTCCTCTCCCGCCATGTCGGCATCAATTACGACGTCGCTGTGTTCACGAACCTGACCCCGGAGCATATCGAGGCCCATGGGGGATTTGAAAATTACAAAAAGGCAAAGGGGGCGTTTTTCGCGCATGTGGCGAAGGGGGGGAGGAAGAGATTGGGGGGGCGGGAGGGAGGAGGGAGGAAGTCCGGCGGAGCCGGATCCGGCTCCGCCGGAGAGAATGACGGTGGGCAGGAAAAAATGGCCGTCGTGAACATTGATGATCCTCATGCTGATTATTTCCTCTCGTTCCCCTTCGATCAGAAGGTCACCTACGGCTTAGACGACAAGCCCGCGGATTACTCGCCGACGGTACTGTCGATGGACGCCGCGGGCACGGCATTCGTCCTTGAGACGCAGGATTACTTGTTCCACCCGGTCGGGCGGTTTTCCCTGTATAATGTGTTGGCAGCGATCACGGTGGTTCGGTCGCTTGGGTTTGATGCCGCGCGCGTCGCAGGAGCCGTTGAGCAACTTCGCCCTATCCCTGGGCGTTTTGAGTCGATCGATTGCGGCCAGTCGTTTACCGTGCTGGTGGATTATGCGTATGAGCCAGCCGCACTTAGCGCGCTTTACGATGCCATCAAGTTATTGCCGCATAAGCGGATCATTCATGTCACTGGTTCCGCGGGCGGCGGACGAGATGTCTCCCGTCGCGCCGTCATTGGAGAGTTTGTCGCAAAACACGCAGACATCGTGGTGGTAACCGATGAGGATCCGTACGACGAGGATCCTAAGCGCATCATAGACATGGTGGCCGGTGCGGCTGCCGCCGCAGGGAAGACGGATGGAACGGATTTATATAGGATTTCGGATCGACAAGAAGCCATCGAGAAAGCAATGTCTCTCGCGTCGCCTGGCGATCTTGTCTTGCTTACCGGGAAAGGGAATGAGCCGGTGATGGCCGTCGCGCATGGGAAAAAAATTCCCTGGGATGATCGTTCTGCGGCCCGCATGGCGCTTGTAAAAGGAGGATATGATTGTGGAACGCCTCGTACAATTGAAACCAAATGAGGAAGTCCTCTTGGTGGTGCGCGAGGATATGATTCCTCATATGCCGAAATTTTTGTTTTTGCTCGTGTGGTTCTTGCTGCCATTTTTTTTCTTGTTTCCCCTTATTTCATTCGGTATTCCTGGAGTCGTTGTATTTGCGTTTGCGGTGCTTTCCTCGATCCTCTTTCTTATTCGCTACTCGTTGATGCGTCGATATACGGCTCTCATCATTACGGACCGACGGATCGTTGATGTGGAACAGGCGGGGTTGTTTACGAGGAACGTCACCGAACTTGCGTTCACCCAAGTTGACGAAGTCTCGTATCGCATCCAAGGGTTTTGGCCCACTGTCCTCCGGTTGGGAACAGTCTGTCTCAAGACATCCGGCTCCGCGGCCAATGTCGATTTTTGCCGGGTGCGCCAGCCCATGCGAGTCCAAGACCTAATCAATGACCTTCGACAACTTCACCTCACGGCGGAACAACGAAACCAAGCGAAAAAGATGGAATCCCTCACGGAGGAATTGACACAAGAGGAGCGGCATCAACTTGAGGGACGTCGGCGCGAGAAAGAGCGGTCTGCTTCCCTGGATTCCTTTTTTCGATCCTCGATCTAGATCATTATTCCCATGCCTTCCGTCCATACCCCCTGGCAATTTCGCCTCATCCGCAGCCGATGGTTGCTCCTCTTCAACCTCATCGTCTTGTCGTTCTTGGGGCTCTCCTTTGCCCGTGAATACGTCCGCGCAAACCAGCTCAAGGGAGACGTCGCCCGCCTCCAGACCCAAGCGGAACAACTCCAAAAGAAGAAGGTAGACTTGATGGAACTCAAGGCGTCGCTCCAAACCCAATCGTCTCTCGAGCGCGAGGCGCGGCTTAAGCTTGGCCTCAAGAAACCAGGGGAGAAGGTGGTGGTTGTCCACGAGGCGACCGGGGTGGCGATGCCTGAATATCTCAAAGACGGTGATCCTTTGCCAGAAGTTTTCAAGGATGTAACCCCAAAGCCGTATAGGTCGAATCCACAGAAATGGTGGGATGTGTTTTTTGGGGAATAGCAAAAAACATCTCGGAAGGAGATGTTTTTTGCCGGACCACGTACCAAACCCGGTGCCTGGACGGCTGGTGGCGGGGCTACCACGATCGTGATTGCTCCGCGGTTTAACCGTTCAAGAACCGTGTTTGGTACGTGATGGAGCGGGTAGGGAGAATCGAACTCCCGACTAATGCTTGGGAAGCATTCATTTGACCACTAAACTATACCCGCGGGACCACGTACCAAACCCGGTACCTGGACGGTTGGTGGCGGGGCTACCACGATCGTGGTTGCTCCGCGGTTTAACCGTTCAAGAACCGTGTTTGGTACGTGATGGAGCCAGTGGGCGGGATCGAACCGCCGACCTCTGCTTTACGAAAGCATTGCTCTACCAGCTGAGCTACACCGGCGGAAATTGCGTCCTTGTGAGTCGCCCCTGCGAGCGGTATAATAGTGGAAGTATTTTGAGATGGCAAGGAGGAAGCTGGCAGCGTGCAGCTGGCAGCGTGTAGCGGGAAAATATTTCAAAAAAGTTTTCCTTTATGTCATCCGAAAAGGGCTGCCAGCTGCACGCTGCCAGCTGCATGCTTCCCACATGATCAAGCTCACCAACGTATCCAAAATTTATCCGCCGAATATTCTTGGGGTGCGGAATGTGAACCTGCATATCCGTCCGGGGGAGTTCGTGTCGATCGTAGGGCAAAGCGGCATGGGGAAATCTACCCTGGCGAAATTGTTGTTTGCCGAGGAGCGCCCGAGCAGCGGCAAAATTGAAATTGGGGGGTGGGATATTTCACGCATTAAAGACCGTGATATTCCGCTGTTGCGACGCCAGATCGGGGTCGTCTTTCAAGATTTCAAGCTGCTTCCAAGAAAGACGATCGCCGAGAATATCGCCTTTGCGCTCCAAGTGTCGGGGGAAAGAATGAAACGAATCAAAGAGGTGGTGCCGCAGGTACTGACGATCGTGAACCTTGGGGATAAGGCAAAACGGTATCCATTCCAGCTTTCTGGCGGGGAACAGCAGCGCGTCTCCATTGCGCGTTCGCTTATCCACCGCCCCAAGATACTGGTGGCCGACGAGCCGACGGGGAACCTGGATACCAAAAACACCCGGGAAATCATGGAGCTCCTCAAGCGCATCAATGAATTTGGCACCACGGTCGTTCTGGTCACCCACAACCGCGAGGTCGTGAACGCGCTCAAGAAACGCGTGGTGACGGTGGAAAACGGGGAAATCGCTTCGGACGTTGAAGAAGGCCGTTACCGACTATGATCTCCATATTGCGCGTCATAAAATTTGCCTTCCAAAACTTCTGGCGGAATTTTTGGCTGTCCATCATCACCATCAGCATGCTCATCCTGACGCTGCTCACGGTGAACATCCTCCTGGTCCTGAACGTCCTCTCGGACCAAACGACGAAGTTCGTCGAGAACCGCGTGGAAGTGTCGGTGTATTTCAATAAGGGCGTGACCGATATCCAGGCGGCCAATGCCGCCGACTCTTTGAGAGACTTAAACCAGGTGCGCGATGTCGAAGTCATTACCGCCGACGAGGCCATCGAGCGATTCCGTGACCGACATGCCAACCAGGCCGACGTCCTCAAATCCCTCGAAGAAGTCGGGGAAAACCCGTTCGGTCCCACCTTGGTCGTACGCGCGAAATCCGTGGCTGATTTCGACCTTATTTTGCAGGCACTTGATAATCCGCAGTTCAGCAAAGATATTCGCGAGCGGGAGAACTTTACCGATTACAAGACGCTCATTGATCGGGTTCGCACCATCACCAGCCGCGTCCGCCTCTTCGGCTTCTCCCTCGCCGCCATCTTCCTCTTTATCACCCTCCTCATCGTCTTCAACACCGTCCGGATGAGCATCTTCATCCACCGCGAAGAAATCGGCGTCATGAAACTCGTGGGCGCTAGCAACTGGTTCATCCGCGCCCCGTTCCTCTTGGAAATTGTCTTGTACGGCTTGATCGCCACCGTCTTCGTCGCGGCGGTGACGTTGCCGTCCGTCGCCGTCCTGGATCCTTATTTCTCGGTCTACTTCGACGGCCCGGTGGGAATACTGTCATTCTTCCAAGCCGATGTGTGGAGGATATTCGCGCTGGAGTTCGGGATCCTATCATTGGTCAGTATGACGTCCACGTCGCTTGCCATGAGGCAGTATTTGAAGGTGTAAGAGACGAGGGCTGGAATGGCTGTCCGGCAAAGCCGGATCCGGCTCCGCCGGAGGAGGGCTAGGAAGGGCTGAAAGGAAAAAAGTTGCACTTCGGCATACACCCCCTTTTGCTTGTCCGCCATAGCTCTTTGCCATTTGAGCGACGGCGGGAAGGGGGGGTGGGGGTTATCGTTCGGAAGCAGGTGTGTTTCTGCTTGTCTTCTTCTCCGTTTCCCGTTACTCTCCTCGATATAAATGAACCTACTCCGGGATCGTCTAAGGGCAGGACAGCGGCCTTTGAAGCCGTGAATCGTGGTTCGAATCCACGTCCCGGAACCACAAAAACCACCGTGATTGGTGGGTTTTGTTTGTGGGACAGGTTGTTGCTTCATTACATGTTTTGTATTTTTTTGCGTTCTGCTTCGACCGCGGCTTGATCGGCTGCTTTTTGCGCGGATGATCGTGCTGCTTGTGCTTCGTGTCCAAGCCGGAATGCTTCCTGTGCAGCTGCTTGTTTTTCGGCCATGACTGGGAGCTGTTCTTCCGCTACGGCTTGAAATTCGGGCTGCTGGACCGCGAATTCTACTCCGTCCAATGGGTCAACGTAGACCTTTTGGGTGTATTCGTTTTCACCGAATCCCATCGGTTTTTGAAATCGCCCGCCTTTTTCTAGGGCCTTTTTAAGCGCAGAAAAAACTTTTTCGTCCGCCTCCTTGCTGGCATGCAAGGTTGTTTTTACACCTTGTCGTCCGATTTCAATAGATATCCCATGCAGGGCAGGCGAGTATCTGTCCAGCGTCACTATCTGACCGACGGGTTCCGTTTCTTGTGCGCGGCCTGTTTCGCGTGTCGACATAGCTGATGTTAATAACTCCATATAATTTATCTTTGCGGGACTGTCTGACCTCGTGCGGTTGTTTAACGCATTTGTTGTATTTGTTCCCCTACTTATTCTTTATCCCCCTCCTCACCCGCTGATACCATCTCTGGTACTCCACCGCGGCGTGCTCCCACGAGAAATCGCTCGCCATCGCGTTTGAGACGACGCGTTTCCACAATGGTTTCTGACGATAGATCGAGAGCGCCTCGATGATCGCGCCGTAGAGCGCCCATGACTCGGTTTTCTCAAATGAGAAACCGTTTCCTTCCCGTGTTTCCGGGTTGAAATCCTGTACGCTGTCGTTGAGTCCTCCCGTGCGGCGCACGAGCGGGACCGCGCCGTAGCGCAGGCCTTCAAGCGCGATGATGCCGCCGGGTTCGAACATGCTGGGTATGAGGAGGAGGTCGGCGCCGGCGAAGATTTTGCGGGGGAGTTGGAAATCGGTCACCAGGCGGAGGCCGACTTTGTCTGGGAAGCGGAGTTTGAGATCCTCCAGAGACTGGCGGATCCGGTCGTCTCCGCTTCCCAAGCAGACGAATTGGATGTCGTCGCGGGTAGCGAGCAGTTGATCCATGGCGCCAATGATAAGCTCGACGCCCTTTTGGGAGGAAAGGCGGCCGGAGTAGGCAAGCAGGGCTTTGTGCGGATCCTCTGCGAGACCGAATTCGCGCTCTAGGACGCGTTTGTTGGTGCGACGACCTGCCACAAACGTCCGGCGCGAGAAATTTTTGGGGACCAGGCCGTCGGTGGCGGGGTTGAATTCGGTCGTATCCAGGCCATTGAGGATACCCGTGAGCTTGTTCCTCGCTTTTTTCAATGCCTCCTCGAGCCCTTGCCCGTATTCCGGCGTCAGCACTTCCTTCGCGTGCGTCGCGCTTACGGTCGAGACGGCGTCGGCCGCGAGGATGCCGCGCTTGAGCGCGTTTTGTTTTTTCAAGAGCGTCGATGTCAGCGGCGCGAGAGGGGACTTGCCGTCGTCGCGGTCTTCGTCGGGCACGTAGCGGAAATCCGCATTTCCTTGGTAGGCGAAATTGTGGACGGTGAGGACGAATGGGACTTTCTTCAAAGCCGCGCGGGCGCGTTTGCCATGCTTGGCCAAGTCGATGAGGTAAGACGTGTGCCAGTCGTTGCATTGGATGACATCCGGCATCCAGACGTCTTTTTCATGGCGTCGTGTCCGTTCCTTTTGTTGCATGAGCCACAACAAACATGCCTTGGAAAAAAGGGCGAAGCGGACATGGTCGTCTTTATAGCCGAAGACATTGGAGCGGTTGCCGTAGTATTCTTCGTTCTGCAGGAAATACGTTGGCGCGTCTGCGGCATTGGGGCGGTGAAATGAGACCGAACAATGGATGTCACCGTTTTGGTTGTCTGTTGTCTCGACTTCTGCGGCTCCGCCGTATTCGAGGGTGTTCTCGTCGTGGAGTTCGCCGTTTTCTTCCCCTATACCAATATCTGCTAGCCCCAAGTCCAGATGGCGGATCGGGACGATGAGGTTTTCCACCTCTCGCTCAAGCCGAAAATCCGGGATGTTCTGGACGTTTGCATCCATGGTCCCATATTTGGGCGTGAAAATACGGACATCGTGTCCGCGGTGGATGAGGGCCCGGGGAAGGAAATACATGACCTGCGAGAGGCCGCCCACGGATACGTAGGGCGCCACTTCCGCGGCCACGAATAGGATTTTCATGGCAACATGCTAGCGGTTTTTCCGCTGCCTGTCGAATTGTGTTATCCACGTTTCCGTTTTGCGTCGCATTGATGCTTATAGAAGCGGAACCACGCTTCATCGATGGCGCCCCAGGGCATGGTTCTGCGGATTTCCACGTCCCCATGCGGCTTTTCCTTCCATCCCTCGTGCCACTTGGAGCCGGCCTGTTTCATCCCCGTCTCGGAGCCGTAGAGGATGACGATGGGTTGGGGTTGCGCAAAGAGAAGCCTGGTTGCTTCCTTGAGGCGCGCCACATCATCTGCGAGGAGAAAAGAGAATCGGTCCAGGTCGAGGTTGTCCAAGAGGGCGATCGATGAAAAATGGCGTTGGATCAGGAGATGGTGGAGGTTTAAGATGCGATGCAGGAGCCAGCGCGGCTTGTACCAGGCGCGGTGCACGAAGAACATCTCCACCATGTCGCGGAAGAAGAAATCGAACACGCCGTCCAGCTCGCCTTGGTACTGTCTCTGCAGGAAGAAGTTGGTGTTGATGCGGAGCTGGGAGAGGAGGTAGATAAAATATTTGTGACGGATACGCAACGTTTTCAGGTCGTTCCACGAGAGGCGGCCGATGGCGGCTTCGCCTATAAGGATGCGGTCGGGCATTGTGTTTGTGACGGCGCCGTGCAGTTCGCGCAGGAAGGGATGCGGGACGCCAAGGACGTGGTCCAGACGCAACCCGTCAAACCCGATTTTCAACCAATACATGGCCGCGTCGAGGATGTGGGTTTTCACCTCTGGGTTTCCTAAATCGAGCTTCGGCAATTCGTAGTAGCTTAAAAAAGAGACATACTTCTTTGGCCAGTGCGTGAAATGGAACCAGCTTCGGAACCGGCTCTGTTGCTTTGTTTGCGCATCGACGAAATGCGGATGCTTGTCGGACACGTGATTCAAGACAAAATCCATCACGAGACGTATGTGGCGTTTGTGTGCCTGCGCGATGAGTTCCTTGAGGATCTCAAGCGTGCCGAATCGCGGATCCACGCCGTAGAGGTCTTCGACGTGATATCCATGGTAGGCCGTCGTGGGGTGGAAAGGGGAGAGAAGGATGGTGTTGATCCCGAGATCCTGGAGGTAATCGAGACGGTCGATGATGCCCTGGAGGTCTCCGCCGCAGAAATGGGTCTGATTCTCGTTTGGCGGCAACCAAGGCAGCCCGTTCCCGCGCGCGAAACGGTCGATGAGGATATTGTAAAAGATGGCGTTTTTGAGCCAAGAAGTTTTGGGTCGGTTTTCTAGTTTTTTTGATGCTTTTTGTTCCATACGAAGGCATTCGTCGAGTGTAGCATATCAGTAGATAAGTCAGAATCTTTCTGAGAAAAAGGCAAAAAGGGGTCAGGTCGTGAATTGACGGTTTTTGCGTTTCATCGAAGGAATTTCAACGATTTTTCTGCGGCGACTGACAGCGTTGTTTTTTGAGCTGCTGCAGCTTTGTCAAAACACCTTGCACACATCAACCGTAGATGGGTCGGTCGTGAATTGATGCCCCCTTCGTTTTATCAAGGGATTTTTTACAAAAATTTGCGGCGTCTATCGTGGATTTTTGTTAGCAGCGTTCTATTTGATCGGAAGACTTGTCGATTTTGTCTGTGGTAAAGTTCATCTGTCTTGCAACAAAAGTACTCAATATTTCCTCGAAAAATTGCAAAAACCATCAATTCACGACCTGACCCCGACCTGCCCCTTTTTCGTTTTCTTCTTTTTTACGTATACAACGTCTGCACATACCCGCGCAACATGCGGGTGGCGCTGAATTGTCCCATGATCATGGCTCGGGTCTGTCGCATCCCCTCTTCCCATGCTTCAGGAATGCCTTGTGTGTTGCGCTCGTAGTAGAGCGGAGCGATCGTCTTTTCGATACGGTCGAGAATGTCGCGGGAGACATGGGCGTCGTCGAGCAACCAGCCGCTTGTGGAAAGATCAGCTTCATCTACCCACCCATCCTTTGTCGAGCAGGGGAGCACGCCATTGAGCGACGCTTTCATGCCGCTGGTGCCGCAGGCCTCGAAGCCGACGACAGGGGTGTTGAGCCACACGTCGCAGCCGGACACCATCGCGGCGGACAGGCCCAAGTTGTAATCAGGGAGATACGCGGCGACATCCTTGAGCGAGCCGTCCGCGAGGGATTGCAATTGCCGGAGGAGTTCAGTGCCTGTTTCGTCGGCCGGATGCGGACGTCCAGAGAAAAGGATACGCACCGGTCGCTTTGTGTTGCGCGCGATCTCCGCGAAGCGCTTCGCGTCTTCCAGGATGCACAACGGACGTTTGTAGCTCGCGATGCGGCGTGCCCAGCCCAGTAAAAGCGTGTCGGGATCCCACGCGCGCCCGGTTTTTTCCTTTACGAGAGCGAGCAATTCCGTTTTTCGTTGTTGGTGGATGCGCCAGAATGTCCCGGGCTCGGTGACGTCAGCGTCGACGCGATCCCACGTTGGGAGATGGATGCCGTTGGTCACCGCAGCCATGGGGTGATCGTGCCAGATCTCCTTGACTTTTTTTGCGTGGAGTTTGCTTACGGCGTTGACGACGCTGGCACAACGCAGCGCCAGCATGGTCATCGAGAAGGAACTTGAATCGGCGACAAGTCCCATTCTCATGATCTCCGCCATAGGCACGGCGATTTCTTCTGAATATTCTTTAAGCAAGAGACTCGCGAGGTCGTCGGTGAAAATTTCGTTCCCTGCGGCGACGAGGGTGTGGTTGGTGAGGACGACCCGGCGGCGGGCGAATTGTTTCGCTTCGTCGAAACCCAGTTGCCTCTCCTTCATTTGATGGCGTATCAGTTCGAGTCCAAGGAGCGCGGAGTGGCCTTCGTTCAGATGGTAAATGGAGGGGTGGATAGCGAGCGCCTCCAGGAAGCGCAGGCCACCTATTCCAAGGACGATTTCCTGTTTGAAACGTGTTTCGCGGTCGGAGACATAGAGCCGGTGCGTGATGGCGCGATCGGCAGCCGTGTTCGTCTCCACATCGGTGTCCAACAGGTAGGCGTTCAGGTTTCCCCGCGTCCACTTCCAGGCGCGTACGTCGATGGACCGGTTTTGGATGGGGACACGGATGAGTAATGGTTTACCGGATCCATCCAAGACGGGTTCGAGACCAACGCGTTGTGGGGGTATTTCTGTGCACACTTCAACCATGTCTCCATTGGCATTGGTGGTTGGACAGACATACCCCAGGCGGTAATACAGACCGACGGCCACCATGTGGAGCTCGCGATCTGCCGCTTCTCGTACGACGTCCCCGGCGAGAACACCCAGCCCGCCCGAGAACGTGGGGATGCGGTTTTCAAGCGCAAACTCCGCACAAAAGTAGGCGATGGGTCGCGCGGCGAACTTGGCGTAGTCGGGAGAAGATTTCCATGACTGAAACCAGGCGAGGTCGGAGTTTTGGTTGTTCATAGGTGGCAATACCACCATGATAGTGAACCCAGGCGAGTCCGCCAAGGAAGCGGGAGGATGAAAGAGTGCAGGGTTTTTTCGGAAATACGTGATCGGTTCCGAGATACGGGAGGCACAGGAATATCGCAAAGAGGATATTTTGTCCCAGGTCCAGTCGGTGGAGGATGAAATCAAGGAGTAAGAAAGAAAAGATAAATTCGAAACGTTTTTCGAATATGCGCGATGTCGACACAGGTATTTCATTGCCAGACACGTCCAGCACGGGAAAAAAGGAGCAGGAGGCACAGGCGGAATCCTCCCAGGAGATTTTCATGGATAAGTTCCTTCATGCGTATCAGGATCGATACAGAACGTCCTTAAGGAGATGGCTTCCGCGGCTCGCGACAAAGCCGTCTCCTACCGCGAGAAGCCGTTTTTGGTGGGCTCGGCGATTTTGGTGGCGGAGCAAGACCATGCCGATGGAGCCGAACGGTATTCGACCTTCGCGTCACACAATTACACGCCGTTTGAGCGTGTGCGCGTGGGAGGCGCCAAACGCTGCGCCGAGCGTAATGCCTTAAGCGGCGCGATGTTTGAAAGCAAAAACGGCGTCGTGGTGGCGATCACCACGGTCTCTCGTGAGACGTCGACCGCTCCCGGCTCGGATTCCCACGACGTGCTCCACCCTTGCCCGGGCTGTAGGACACTGTTGCGCCAGCTCATGCTGCAGGGGCACGTGAAAGAAAACACCATGCTCTGCAGCGTGAACGACGCTGCGGTTGAGAAAGGAGGTACGCCGGTCGTTGAGGAAGTGAAGCTCAAGGATGTTTTGGATCTGTACAAAGACGATCCAAAGGTCGATGTAATCCGCGCGGCACAGAACAAAGAGGAGTGGCAGACCATGTCATCGAAGGATCCGGCGTTCCAGGCCGACCTCGAGGCGTTAAAAATGGATGAAAATTTTACAGAACCCGAGGGGTAGAAACGAAAAATGGGTCAGGTCGTGCATTGACGATTTTAGCGTTTTATCGAAGGATTTTAGGTGTTTGCTCTTTCCACCCAAATTCTGAAAAAGGTTTTTTGGTTTGAAACTGTTCGATCGATGCTCTCACGTATGGGACGACGTTTTCGGGGAGTCTTTCGAGATCAAACCACTCCAACGCATCGCATTTGTCCGGCTCCCCGATGGACAGCTCGCCGTTCCAAGTATCGGCCGTGAGAAAAAAATCGACGCGCTCATGGTCAGCGGCGCGGCGGTGCATGACATGGACGACCTGCAAGTTGTGCGGATCGATCGCAAGACACGCTTCCTCCCGCGCTTCCCTCGCCATCGCCTGCGTTACTGATTCTCCGCCGTCCAGATGCCCGGCCGGGACGCTGTAGTTCCCATCTTCGTAGCCGGTGTTCGCGCGGCGCAACATCAAGATCTTCCCGTCGCGGACGAGGAAAAGATGGACGGCGCAGAGGAGGGTGAAGCGGGTCATAGCGACCTGACCCCTTTTACGAAATTGTTCAGCCATAGAGGAGATGAAAATATGGTTTATTCTACCAGATGTGGCCAAGGGGCATGCCCCTTGGCCACTCTATTGGAAAATACTATGTGATGCCTTGGACAAAGGCATATTCCATTTCCTCCCTGTCTGAAGTAGCATAGAGGAAAGTATCAAGCATATGCCTCGTAAACCCACCTGCCTGTTCGTCGGCCGTTTCCAGCCCTTCCACAAGGGCCACTTGCTGGTCGTCCAGGGAATGGCGAAGATGTGTGATAAGACGATCATCGCGATCGGGAGTACCAACAAGAAGGATAAGGATAACCCGTATACCGCCGAAGAGCGCCGCGACATGATCCAGCGCGCGCTGCAGGCCGTGGATATCATCCCGATGCACGACGTCTCCTTCGTTGAGATGCCGGATGTCTCCTCGGACGACGAGTGGACGCGGCAGCTCCTGGAAAAAACCGGAGACATCGATTTGGTGTGGACGGGTGATGAGAACGTGAAAGTATGTTTTGAAAAGAAAAAGACGGAAGTGAAATGGATCAAGGAAGTCCCTGGCATAAGCGCCACCGAAGTTCGCAAACGTGTCCGCGAAGGAGGCGATTGGAAGGCATTGGTGCCGCCAGAGGTCGCCTCGTCCATGGGAGCGATCGGAGCGGAGAGGATAAAATAAAACAGGTGGATTTTATGTCTTTTTTGCTTGATGCCCTCAAAGAACTTTTTTCCCGTCGGTCGAACATCGTTTTGTTCGCGCTGCTTTCTGTTGCCATTTTTTGTCTCTTTATTTTTCTTCCTGTCTGGACCACGCCTGGGAACGACTTGCTGTTCCAGCTCTCCCTCTTTCAACCCTCGGCCTATCTTTTGATGGGGTGTCTGTCACTTGGAAATGCGTACCTGTTGACGCTCCAGCGGGAGATAAGGAAAAGGGCGGGAGGAGGGAGGAGGGAGGAGGTGGGAGGAAAGGAGGTGGGAGGAAAGGAGGGGGGAGGGGGGAAGGCGGCGGCGTCGGGGGTCGGCATCATTACATCATCCGTGTTTGCGACGATTGGCTGCGCGGCCTGTTATTCGTCGTTTCTATCCCTGTTTGGCCTGGGCGGGTCCCTCTTCATCGTCGAGCACCGTTGGTGGTTTGCCGCGGTCGCTTTCGGACTGACTGCCTTGGGTATTTACCACAGCTCCCGCCGGCTCACGGACGCCTGTATGCGTTGCGCGGCTTGACGCAGGTTTCCGCCTTTGGTTTCATGGAGGTTCCGATACCGGCAAAAAAGGATACAGGTTCAACCCCGCACCACTCGACGGGTGCGGGGCAAGTCGAGGAGGCAGCATGTCTGAAGAAGCATTTTTGGAACAGATGGGGGCCCGGGCGGAATTGGCCGATGACGGCCGGTTGACGCTCCGGTGGCCCGATGCGGTCGTGACGGTATTTCGGCAGGGCGGGGGGGTGCAGATTTCCCATGAACCCTCGGGGCCGACGGGGGCGCTCGTCATCTCGATCAACCATGTGAACAAGGGGAGGCTGATGCGCCCCATGTCATCACCCGAGATCCTGACGCCAACCATGCGCGCAGAACTCGCGGCGGCCGGCTTCAATTTGGAAGAACCACTGTGGCGGTTCGTGGAGCATACGCGCGAGAACATTGCGGCGCGCTTCACGCCCCATGACGCCGAACGGGTCGTGTCGATGCTCGAAAACCAGCTGCGCTCGCACGGCGTGACGCTGGGGATGCAATGGCCCGACTGGTTCATGGGAAAGGCGATGCCTGTGGTGGTGCCGGTGGCCGTGGTCATCACGCCCGCCCGCGAAGCAACGCCATCATTCGCCCCGTCCGTACACGCAGACGCGCCTTGACGCTCCAAACCACGTGGAGCGTCTTCTTTTTTTCAAACACAAGCCGTAGCGGTAAGATTTTTGGCTTAACCACTAGGGGTTGTATACTTATCCACAACGGGCTCTTGAGTCCATCGTAGCCGGTCGGGGAAAGGTGCGCTATAATGCTCTGGCACTGGAGGACTGGTGGGGAGTTGTTCCGCTGTCTTTCTGCCCATGATCCGCGCCAGACCCCAAGCTGTTTGGTCCCGCGCTAAGCAGTTTTTATTTTGCCAATTTTTTCTTCCCTGTTCGAAACCTTTCCGCCCTTTCCGCCCTTTCAGCCCTTACCTGTTCTCATACTCCCATCTATGTTTGAGAACCTCGTCGGCTCTTGCCCCATCCTGACCCCGCGTGCCTTTTACCGCCCGTTCGAATATCCTCACTTCTTCGAGTTTTTCCAGAAGCAGAACCAAGCGCACTGGATGCCCACGGAGGTGCCTATGGAATCGGATATTTCCGATTACCGCCACCGGTTCTCGCCCGCCGAAGTGGCGCTTGTGACGCAGATCCTGCGTTTCTTCACCCAGAGCGACATCGAAGTCAACAACAATTACAATACCCGTCTCATCCCCGTTTTTCCCAAGCCGGAAATCAAAATGATGCTTTCGGCTTTCGCGGCCATGGAAAGCATCCATGTCTGGGCCTATTCGTATCTCAACGATTCGCTCGGACTCCCGGAAAAGGAATACTCCGCCTTCCTCAATTACGTTTCGATGCGGAACAAGTACCAATTCTTCCAGAATTTCGATATACACAGCGTCGAAGACCTCATGCTGAACCTGGCGGTTTTCGGCGGGTTCATTGAAGGGGTCAGTCTGTTCTCTTCCTTCGCGATCCTCATGAACTTTCCGCGGCTAGGGAAGCTCAAGGGCGTGGGCCAAATCGTCACCTGGTCTATCCGCGATGAAAGCCTGCATTCTCTGGGGGTGTGCCGCTTGTTCCGCGACCTCATGCAAGAAACGCCTGCGCTCTGGACGCCCAAGATGCACGCCCGCCTCTACGAAGCGTGCCGCCAAATGGTGGTGCTTGAAGATGCCTTCATCGACGATTGTTTCTCGATGGGCCCTGTCCCCGGCCTCACCGCCGACGAGGTCAAGCAATACATCCGCTATACCGCCGACAAGAAACTCATCGAGCTGCGCCTGGACAAACTTTTCCACGCGCAGAACCCGCTCCAATGGTTGGACATGATGGTCAACGCCAAGGAACACGCGAACTTCTTTGAAAGCCG
>JACPHX010000020.1 GCA_016188425.1 Candidatus Uhrbacteria bacterium
CACGCGCGCAGAAATTGATTCGTGAGTTGTTGGAACACGCGGATCAATGCCCGTCATGAACGCACAACGTAGTGGCGGCCATCCTGTCCGCCCGCGAAGGATAAAAAAACCCGCAGACGAAGAACGGTCGTGCGGGGAGAGAGGCCGGGGCGGCCTCCATTTGACGTTTCCCGTCCCATTTCCTATACTCCCCCTAAGATTTCGCCAAAGAAAACAGGTCGGGAATACCCGTAAGTCCTGTCGAGGCCCGTGTTTTTTTGTTCTAAAGCGAGGTCCTAAAAGGTCGATGATTCCTTACAAACAAACTCTGCTATGCCAAAAACAAGGCAACAGAAGGTCGACATCGTCGGTCGCATGAAGGAAAAGATCGCTCGCTCCAAAGCGATGGTCTTCACCTCTGTCGCGGCATTCACGATAAAAGACGCGGACGGGCTGCGGGAAAAAGGACGCGCCCTCCAAGTGGAAAGCTCGGTCACGAAAAAGAATTTACTCCTTATTGCGCTTAAGGAAGCCGGATACATGCTGGATGAGCAGACGCTCCCTGGTAGCATCCTCCATCAAGATCGCCGGTGGAATCCTGGAAGGCCGTTTCGTGGACGCGAAGTCCGTCAAACAGCTCGCCACGCTTCCGTCACGCGAACAGCTGCTTGGCCAATTAGTCGGTGCGATCAACGCTCCTCGCTCCGGATTCGTCCAAGTGCTCGCGGGCAACCTGCGTGCGCTCGTGGGCGTCCTCAACAATGTCGCCGAAGCAAAAGGAAAGGCCGCGTAACGTACCCCCTCTTGTTCTCCCCATTGCAGGGGAGAACGTGCTCTCATAAATCCGTACTTCCGTAATTCCGTATACATCCGTAATCCGTAACGAAAATCCTATGTCCGACGAAATGATTGAAGTCCCAGAGAAGTTCAAGGCCCTGGTCGAGACCATCGAAAAGATGTCCGTCCTGGACCTCGCGGAACTCGTTAAAGTCCTTGAAAAGAAATTCGGCGTGTCTGCCGCCGCCCCTGCCCTGATGATGGCCGCGGGAGCCGGAGCGGGTGCCGCCGCTGCCGTAGAAGAAAAGACCGCCTTCAATGTAGAGATCACCAACGCGGGTCCCAATAAGATCAACGCGATCAAGGCCGTCCGCGAAATCACAGGCCTCGGGCTCAAGGAAGCCAAGGACCTTGTCGACGGTGCCCCCAAAGTGATCAAAGAGAATGTCGGCAAAGCCGAAGCGGAAGAGATGAAAAAGAAACTCGAAGCCGCGGGCGCCCAAGCCGCGATCAAGTAAGCACAAAAAACACCCCGCGATATAGTGGGGTGTTTTTTGTTTAGAGGGCGCAAGGGGCGCAGGGGGTCCAAGAGGCGCAAGGGGAAGGCAAGGAACCCGGAATCGAAAGCCCATGCGCGCTTGCGCCCCCTGCGCCTCCCTTATTCGAAGGGCAGTCGGTAGACCTGTTCCGGCGTCAGGAGATACGCGGCCTTTTTCGTTTCGTCGACGAGGAAGTCGCTCGCGGTTTTGAAGGCGTCGCTCCGGTATTGACGGATGAAGGCGCCGGTTTGTTTGTCAAAGACGGCCAGGCGGCCGCTTTCTGGCTCGAGGATATAGAGCCGCAGTGTATCGATGGAGGTGAACAAGCGGCTGGCGGCGCGCAGCGGGGGAGAGACGGAGCCAAGACGATAGGTCTCTTCGGCGCCGTTTTGGAAACGTACGACTTGGCCATCTTTCTTTAGAATGTAGATGGCTCCGTCGATGGCGAAGGAAACGGCATCGGCAAGAGGGGTTGTGCGCGATTTGATCCATCGGCTGCTCGTGCCAAAGCCATTTCCGGCTGCGGCGAACCGTTCCAAAGACGTGTCGGCATCCGTTTCGCCTGTTTGAAGCGCGTAGAGTTTGCCGTTATAGAGATCCAGGTCAACCCATTTCGTCTGCTCTGGTTGTGAAACGTTGGCGGAGGAAACCGTCCAGGTTTTTGTGTCTAATCGGTTCAATGTCCGGCTCGTCTCATCCAGAATATAGCTTCCGGTTGCCTGCGCCCCCGCAAGGGATGGGGCGCCCAATGTTCCTGTCAGGGTGAGCGGCGTCAGGGTATTCGCGGGGATGTTGTATCGGTACCCGCTGCCATTTTTTCCGATAAGGATCAAGTCGCTTTCGATGGGGAAGAATGCCACGGCCTGTCCGCTGCCGGTTGGGGTCAGGATAGAGGGGTGGCTGATGACGGTTTCGCGTCGCAATCCTTGTTCAAGGGCAGTCATGGTTTCTTGGAATCCGGCAACCGTGTCGGTATCAGCCCCTGTTTGTCCTTGCCAGGCGCTCAGTCGTATTTTTGCTTCCGTGAGCAACTCTCGCGTTCTTGATTCGTTTTTATAAATAAGCGCCGCCTGCGCTTCATCCAGCAATCCTTTTATTTCCCTCCCTTTTGCCGCTTGCGCTTCCACGGCGGTTTTTTCCTGGTGTCGGTTTCGTACGAGCACGATTCCGCCGCCAAAAAGAAGGAGGCAGAGGATGCCGCACAGGATGAGGATTCGTCCACGGACGGGTACACCCCGATAGCGACGGCGCCAAGGAAGGATTTTATCCCGAAGCAATGTTCGGGGGGAGTTGCTTGCCGGGTGGGTCTGCTTCTCCTTTTTCCGTTGAGCCACGAAGCTTGATACTGTGGCGGGAATACGGACGATGGTGCGCCGGATGACCGCAAAGACCCCGTGTCCTTCTTGGAGGGTTCGGGCGGGCGATGAACGTCGCTTCAAACGCGAAAGGAGGCCTTTGAGCGGGGAAGGAGCATGGTCGCCGATCATATCCTCCGTCGTTTCTGAAAGGAGGAGGAGCTCTTGGGCGGATCGGTCTTTCGTGGTATCAAGTCGGACACGCGGTTCGCGGATCTCGCTGGCTTGGATGAGGACGGCGGCGAGTTCCGCCGCGGCTGGCAGGTATTGCCGGATGCGTTCCGCCGCCCCTTTGGGCGGGAGGGTCGCGAGCAGAGCGTGGAGTTCCTGGGCGGGGATATCGCGGGGCAAATCGCGGCTGGCGGCGCACCAGACATCGCCGGCGTTCAGGCGTCCGTCCAGAAGCACGGCGAAGGGCTTTTCCCAGGAGGGAAGTACTTGTTCCGTCTGTATGCTGCGAGCAAGGTTGAACACTTGGTAGCGTCCGTCCTCCGTGCGGTGGAGGAAGAGCACGCACAGGTCTCCGGCTCCCGAGAGGAACATATCTTGCTCGCAGACCACGCAAGCCACGGCATGGAACTCTTGGATGGGAATGGAAAGGGCGCCGGTGCGTACTTCATGGGCCAGATGATGGTTGAGCCCGCTTAAAAACTGTTCGAATCGGTGTTCCGCATTCGATCCTTTCTTGATGCTTTCTGCGAGGCGGTTGAGGTGTTCCCGGAAAAGTTCGTTGACAAGTTGGCCCGCATCTGTTTTTGTTTTGATGGCGCACAGGCCAGCCACATATCCGACCCGATCGGTGAGCGGGAACAAAAAGGTCGCCAGGTGCATGCGGCTTTTTGGGGGGAGGGCAAGGATTTCATGGGCTTTCAACTCAAATGCCATGCGGTTGCTCGGGGGGAATAGCTCGGGTACATTATACCCAAGGAGGCAAAGGCATCAATGCGGATTTATTTTTTGTGGAATCACTTCCCATCAAACTAGAACAGTTATTTGGCTCAAAAACCAGGGCGCAGCTTCTCTGGCTCTTTTTAGACCATCCCGAGCAGGCATTTTTTGTCCGGGAACTGACCCGGCGCATCCATGCGCAACTCAATTCGGTGCGGCGAGAGCTGAAGAACCTCATCGAGCTCGGCGTGGTCGTCGAACGGCTGGCGGTTCCCAGCGCGGCGGCGGGAGGTGCAAAGCTTCTGTCCGAAAAGAAACGGTTTTACGCCGCCAATCCCGCCAGCATTCTCTTCGATGACTTGAAAGCGTTGTTCAAAAAAGTTCGGATCTTATTGCGGCAACATCTGGTCTCCGAAATCGAACAGCATGGCAGCGTCGAGTACGTGGCCTTCATGGGGAAGTTTATCGATGAAACATCGTCGGCAACGGATCTGATCATCGTCGGTTCGGTCGACCCCGGAAAAGTAAAACAGGTCGTGAAGGTGTTTGAAGACGAGCTTGGTTCGGAGATCAACTACACCTACATGCCCAAAGACGAATTCCTGTATCGGCGGCAGGTGACGGACCGATTCCTGTCCTCGCTCCTGGATGCAAAAAAAGTGGTCGTCCTCAATAAGCTCGGGATTTGAGGTATGGCCGTTTCGCTGCTTATAGATGGGCACGACATTCGGTGGATATTTTTTGCGATCATCGCGGAGGGGGGAGGAGGGAGGGGGGAGGTGAAGGGGATGCAACAGGTTTTTGCAGAGCCGGAGGGATTCTTGGGCGCGTTGGATGGTTTTTTGAATAGACAGGGGGAAAAGCTTCCGGACGTCGATGCCCTTTATGCCGTCCCTGGCCCCGGATCATTTACCGCTTGCCGCACATCGATCGCCCTTGTGAATGGCATCGCCTGGACCCGGTCGCTTCCGCTCTTTTCGATTCCTCCGCTGTCGGCGCCGACGGTCGAGGATGTGCGCGATGCGCTCGCGCAGGCAAAACCCGTCTTGCTTCCGCTGGCTCCTGCCTACGACCGTCCACCGACCATAACCTGATCCTCCCCCTGTGTTACTCCATTACCAAGTTGACACGAATACGAAGCAGCAAACGGCGTACCAATATGGGGACAGCCGTTTTTGGGAAATGGTTCCGGGGCTGCTCGTGTGGGGCACGCTTCTTTTTGCTCTCGGGCTTTCGGTCTTGCGCCCGCTGTGGGCGATCGTGTTCGTCGTGGTGTTTGATTTGTATTGGTTGATCCGCGTGTTGTATTTCAGCGTCTTCCTTTGGGTTTCTTATCGACGGTATCGGGAGGCGACAGCGACCCTGTGGGGGGAGAAGTTGCGGAGTCTTCCGCGGGCGGCGGCGTTGCATCATCTCATTTTCCTTCCCACCGTCGAGGAGGATGTCTCCATCCTGCGGAAGACATTGCGCGCCTTGGCCGCCTCGAGTTTTCCCGCGAAACGGATGATCGTGGTGCTCGCGGGAGAAGAGAAGTTTCAGACGGAGTTCCGGGCGCGGGCCGATCACATGCAACGAGAATTCGGATCGCGGTTTGCCGCCGTTCTGGCGACCGTGCACCCGCGCGGGCTTCCGGGGGAGATCCCTGGAAAGGGATCCAATTTACACTGGGTCGGGTTGCAGATGGAACAATGGCTTCGTGAGCATCTGCCCACGGTGGCGGATGAAGACCTCATCGTGTCGGCATTCGATGTGGATACCGTCGTGCATCCGGAATATTTTTCGTATTTGAGCTGGCTGTATGCGACCGCGTCCCGCCCCGAGCGCAGCTCCTACCAGCCGGTGGCTCTCTACGGCAATAACATTTGGACGGCACCCGCGCCTGTGCGCGTGGCGGCCTTTGGAACCAGTTTCTGGCTGATGGGGGAGATGTCGCGTCCGGAACGGTTGTGGACTTTTTCTTCGCATTCCATGCCCTGGAAGATGGTGCGGGACATCCGGTTCTGGCAGAAAGATATCGTGAGCGAAGATTCGCGTATTTTTTTACAAGGGTTCATTCATTATCATGGCGATTTTCGCGTGACGCCGATGTATTTGCCGGTTTCGATGGATGCCGTAAGCGGCGCGAGTTATACGGATTCGTTGCGTAATCTTTACAAGCAACTGCGCCGGTGGGCGTGGGGGGTGGAACACCTGCCCGTGATGGTCCGTGAGTTTTCCCGCGATAGGCAGATGCCGTTTTGGAAAAAAATCCGTTCCGTGTTCAACCATATAGAAGGGATGTACACCTGGGCCACCGCGCCGATCCTTATCTTCGTTTTGGGGTGGCTTCCGCTTCAACTCGCGGATCCATCGGAGGTGCTTGTGCAAGTGTCTCCGACGACCTTGGCGATCGTGATGCGCGCCGCGACCGCGGGGATTCTGCTGACGGGGGTGTTGGCGTTCCGGCTTCTTCCTCCGCGTCCCGGCACCGTTCCTCGGCGTACGTGGCTCTTTATGGGGCTTCAGTGGCTGATGCTGCCGGTGACATTCGTTGTGTTTGGTTCGCTCCCCGCCATCGATGCGCAGACCCGGTTGATGATCGGCCGGTACTTGGGGTTCAATGTCACGGAGAAAAAGGCGCTAGGCGCCAGGCGTTAGGTATCGAGGAGTTAGGAGCAGTAGAAAACAAGCAAGGAAACAATGATCTGGGATCGTCCGTCCGCCCCCCCCTAGCGCCCAACGCCTAGCGTCTCCCCCCCTCTATGACCGAAACCATCTCAATCCATCTGGTCACCTGGAACAGCGCCCGCCATTTGCCGGCGCTTTTGGAGTCGATCCAAGCGCAGAGCGAGCCGCGTTTCTCGGTGCGCGTGGTGGATAATGCTTCCGAAGACCGGTCGCGAGAGATTGTGCGGGAGCAATTTCCCAGCGCGCTCCTCATGCGCAATGCGCGTAACAACGGGTTTGCGAGCGCGCATAACCAAGCGATTCGCTACGCGCTCGACCATTGGGAGGGAGAAGACCTGTCTGACAAGTATATAGTGCTCATCAATCCGGACATCATCCTGAAACCGACATGCCTAGAGGAATTGCTTCGGGTGGCGCGGGCGCATCCGTCCGCCTCTTGCGTCGGCGCGAAACTGCTTCGGACATTCACGGAAAGCGGGAGCGATGAGGTGTTGTCGGAAAAGACTCCGTCGGACATCATCGATTCATTGGGACTGCATCCGCATCGGAACCGTTCGATCACGGAGTGGCGCGCGGGCGAGCTTGATCGAGATCCCCATCCCGCCGGGCGGATGCAAGGCACAGAGGGGGAAGAGGAAGAGGTGTTCGGCATCTCCGGCGCGCTCGCGCTGTATCGGGCCAGCGCCCTGGCGGATGCCTCGGCAGAAGGGGCCGTATTCGATCCGTCGTTTTTTTCTTACAAGGAGGATGTGGATTTGGCGTGGCGGCTGCGATGGCTGGGATACGAGGCTTGGTGTGCGCCAAGAGCCGCGGCCTTCCACGAACGAGGGATGGCCGCGCCGTCTCTGCATGGCTTTTGGGCGCGCGTCTCGCATCGACGACGCCAGCCGGACCGACGAAAATATTATTCGAACCGCAACCACTGGCTCTTGCTCATCAAGAACGAATCCGCAGGCAGCCTGTTCCTGTCTGCTCCTTGGATCCTCTTGCACGAAGCGAAGCGCGTGCTGTACACCCTGTGCATAGAACCGTTGGGGCTTGGAGCATTCGCGTCCGCTTTTCTTGGATTTCCGCGTGCTTGGAAAGCCAGGCGCTTGCTGATATCCCGCCGACGCGTGAGTCCCAAGGATATGCGGAAATGGTTTGTATGATTTCCATCCTGATCGTCCACTACAATACGCCTGGTCTCCTGCGGCAAACATTGCGCGGGTTTGAGCGCTGTCCTCCGACGGTCCCATTTGAGTTGGTGGTGGTGGATAACAATCCCACGCAGCGGGTCGCGAGTTGGGTTGCGGCCGAATTTCCGCAGGTAAAACTGGTTGTGTCAGAATACAATCGCGGGTTTGGCGGAGCCATGAACGTGGCGGCCGCCGCGGCCGCGGGCGATTATCTGTTTGTATTCAATCCCGACATCGCGATTTTTCCAGGCGTATTGGAAGGGCTCACTTCGTTTCTGGACGAGAACCCCGATGTGGGAGTGGTAGGCCCGCAACTGCGCAACGCGGATGGCACGGTGCAATATAGTTGTTACCGTTTTATGACCCCCGCGATCGTCCTGTACCGGCGCCTGCCTGGGGCCGCGCTGTTTGCAAAGGCTCGCAGCGTTGTTTCCTCCTATCTCATGGAGGATGCCGACCATTCCAAGGTGCAAGATGTTGATTATCTCCTGGGGGCCTCGTTGTTTATGCGTCGGACGCTGTTTCAAAAATTAGGCGGGTTCGACCCCAAGTTGTTCATGTATTTTGAGGACCAGGATTTTTGTCGCCGAACCTGGATGTCGGGGTCGAGGGTTGTGTATTATCCCCTGGTCCACCTGGTTCACTACCATCGACGGGAAACCGCCCACGGAAACGTGCTGCGACAGCTTTTTCAGCGTCTGACGCGTATTCAAATGCGCAGCGCGTGGTATTATTTCCGTAAATATAAAGGACAGGAGAATCCAAGGAGGGGGGGAGGGTGGAGGGGGGAGGGGGGAGACAGGGAGCGGGGAGCGAATGGACCTGCAAGCTGATTTTGTACCCTTGGTTGTTTCCATTCCTTCCTACCCCTTTTCCCAATCCTCCTCCCTCCCCCCTCCACTCCTCCCACCTCTCTATGCCTCAACCCCCAACCTTACTAACTGCAACCCCCCTCCCACCAAAGAGGAAATCACCTCACCGTGCCGGTCGGCTGATCCTTCTTGGGTTGTTGGTGCTCATTGTGTGGATAAGCACCACCCTTGTGTTTGCTTTGCTCGCGGCCCGAGCGGCATTTGCGGGGCGGGATGCGTTATTGGCGGCCCGTGGGGAGATTGAATCCATGCAATTTTCCGCCGCCGCGGATTCATTGAAGCGTTCCGGAGATCAGTTCCGCGTGGCGCAATCTCGACTTGCCTTTATCACCCCTTGGGATCATCTGCCTTATACCGGCGATCAGCTCATGGCCATCAAGGGTTTAGTGGAGGGGGGCGTACAGGTGGCAGATGTCCTTTCTTCCCTTGTGGGTTTGGGTGAGGATCTCTTGGCTCTTTCTGACCTGTCCAAGGAACGACTTCTCGAGCTTCAGCAAGCCGGGGAAATTCCGCATGCCTACGCCACCCTTTCTCTGGATACAAAAGCGGCCTTGTTGCGCCGTCTCGAAGCCGCTTCGCCCGAATTGTTGCTTCTTTCAACAAAGCTTGATCTTATCGGTCGGTCACTGCAACAACAGGTATCCAACCAAGCGGTCGCCACGTTGCTTGCGGACGTGCTTCGTCCTGTCCGTGCCCAAGTAGGAGAACTCTCGGAGCGTTTGCGTGGCCTGTCTGCCTTTGCCCGTGTCGTCCCGTCGTTGCTTGGAACAGACAAAGATTCTCATCTGATGGTCCTTTTTCTTAACAACGATGAGCTGCGGCCTGGGGGTGGATTTTTGGGGACATTCGCCCAGGCCACTTTGCGGGTCGGGGAGTTGAAAGAGATTGCGGCGCACGACAGCTACTCGCTTGATACGCCTGCCGGCGGCGCTGGGGCAGTGATCCTTCCTCCGCCGGTCCCGTTGGAGCGGTACAACAATACCCACGGTTGGTTCCTTCGCGATGCGAATTGGTCGCCCGATTTTCCGACGTCCACCCAGCAAGTGCTGCGGCTGTATAAACATGAACGCGGCCAGCTTCCTCCAGAAGCCCAGGAGGAGTGGCCTTCGGAAGAACCGGATTTTGTTTTCGGCATGACGCCCGATGTCGCTTCCGCCTTGTTGACGGCCACCGGGCCGCTTATGATCCGTGACACACGGATCACCTCGGAGAATATTTCGGAGGTGCTCCAGTACGAATCGCAAGTCGGGTTTGCCGATCGCGGGATCCCGTTTGAACAACGCAAAACCATCCTGCTGGAATTGGTGCCCAAGATGCTTGAGCGATTGCAGGCGCTGCCGCTTTCCTCCGTTCGGAACGTGCTGTCGCTGTTGCAGGATCAAGCCGACCATCGGCAGCTGATGGCCTGGGCGCGCCAGCCATCCATTCAAGACACGTTTACGAGGCTTGGATGGGCGGGGGAGATGAGCGCGCAAGGGGACGTGCAGATGGTGGTCGACGCCAATTTGGCGAGCTTAAAAACCGACCCTGTAGTTTTGCGGGCGATCCGGTATGAGATCAGCAAGAACACCGATGGAAAATATGTCGGGCGCACAACCATTCGATATGCGCACACGGGTTCTTTCGATTATAAAACAACCCGTTACCGCACCTACGTGCAGCTCTATCTTCCCTCTGGCTCCGAATTGATCCGCGCCACCGGTTTGTTGCGAGACGATAGGATCAACGATCCGGACGGACATCCGGGAGAGGTTGATGTCAAAACGGATGGCGGGTTCACCGCGTTGGGCGGCTTCACGTCGATTGAGCCGAGCCAGACCCGCGAGATCACCTTCGATTATTTGCTTGCTCCGTCGGTCGTGTCTCTGATTGATGCGGGAACCTATCGTCTGAACGTCATAAAGCAGCTGGGCGCGGACGATCGTGCATTGACGCTCCATCTCGATTTTGGTAAGACGCTCACACGCGCATCTCCTTCGGAGGAACGGGACCATTGGGGCGACACCATCTACGATTGGTCGGGAGTTCTGGAAGGAAAGAGCGCGTTTGAGGTTGGACTGTAATTTTTTCTTGTGTTTCAAAAAAAAATCGGCATAGACCTTGGAACCACGACGGTGCTTGTGTATGCCCCGAAGCGGGGGATCATTATTCATGAACCCTCGGTTGTTGCTGTTTCGGTCATAGACAATAAGGTGTTGGCGGTGGGGAAGGAAGCCAAGGACATGCTTGGGCGCACCCCAGACACCATCGTCGCCCGCCGCCCGCTCAAGGACGGCGTGATTGCGGATTATCGCACCACCGAGGCCATGTTGCGGTATTTTATCAACAAAGCCCTGGGAGGATTTCGTCTGTTCCGCCCCGAAGTCATGGTGGCTGTTCCCGGAGGCATTACTTCTACGGAACGACGCGCGGTTATCGACGCGACCCTCTCTGCGGGCGCCAAGGCGGCCTACGTCATCCCGGAGCCGATCGTAGCGGCGATAGGGGCAAACATCCCCATCGGCTCGCCCTCGGGGCACATGATTATCGATATCGGGGGCGGTACGGCCGAGATGGCGGTCATTTCGTTGGGAGGCATCGTTGCCTCGGCTTCTATCCGCATCGGCGGGGTAAAGATCGATGCGGCCATCATGGAATACATCCGCCGCAAATATGGGCTCGCGATCGGGGAGCGCACCTCGGAACAAATCAAGATAGACATCGGGGCGGCCATGTATATGCCGGAAAAGCTCACGATGGAGGTGCGCGGGCGCGACATGATCAGCGGCCTTCCAAAGATCATCACGGTCACAAGCGACGACGTCACCGCCGCGATCCAAAATGAACTTGAGGGCATCATCGCGACGGTCAAAGAAGTGTTGCACAAAACCCCGCCAGAGCTCGCCGCCGACGTCATGGACAAGGGCATTGTCATGTCCGGCGGTTCCTCCCAATTGCGCATGCTTGATCGTCTTATCGCGGAGGCCACGGGTGTTCCTACGTTCGTCGCGGAGGATACGCAGCAATGCGTGGTGAAGGGGACGGGGATCGCGCTGGAAAATTTGGAGGCGTATAAGAGGAGTATTTTTACGAGGTAGATGTCGAGTTTGATTAATATACAAAACCTCCAATTTCTTGGAGGTTTTGTTGATCTCGGCTAACCCGAGAACTTGGCTTATCATCCGTGGATACTATACATGAACTTTTGACGGCAGTCAATTTTTTGAATGTGGTGGAGATGCGGGGATTTGCACCCCGGAGATTTTGGATGATAAGCCAAGTCCCGGACTATAGTCCCCACACTATGAAACAGGACTGAGTCCGAGAATCGTGTAGGGGAATGTTGTTGAGTTGAGAAACATGACGAACTCGTCCGTCGCCGCATCAATATCATCGATGAAGCGGTTGTGCGTGATTTCTGACCGTCCACGTTTCCAAACATGTTCCTGAGGATTTTCCTCGGGTGCATATTTGGGAAAATGAATCACTTCGATGTTGCCATCTTGCTTCACGAACTCCTGAACGACCGATCCTCGGTGCCAGCCAGCGTTGTCCCACAGAAGGACAATTTTTTGTTTTGGGTAGATGGAACGAATTTGTTTGAGTGCGTCCGCCGTCACAACCATGTTTTGCTTGAGCGTTTTGATGGCATGTTCCTGTCCGGTCTTCAGATTGAGAAAGCCGTAGATTTGTATTCTTTGAATGCTTGAATTCGCCACGTCCACACGCACTGTCTCTCCTTGAGGCAGCCAGACTTTCTGCGTGGTCGTCTTGGTGGTGAGGATCATCTCATCGGCAGCAAGGATGACGGTTCCTCGATCATCGAAATGCTTTTGAACCAATGGTCTTGTGGCCTTTCTCCATACCCGAACCTCTTTTTCGTTGTGCTCGTGGTATCGACGCTCTGGTTTGTGATAGCTGAAAGACGCTTTGCGAAACACAAGATACAGGGACGTTTTGGACTTGTATAAATGCTATTTCATAATGTGATCACTATAAACGTCGTTACATCCACAAAGCGGCCGTACGCGACCGTGTCGTGCACCGCGCGATTCACCGAATACTGTACCCGTTCTTTGATCGACTGTTTATCTCAGACTCTTTCTCTTGCCGTGTCGGCAGGGGGACTCACAAGGCGCTCGATCGTTTTCATGAGTTTTCCTATCAAGCCAGCCGGAATCATCACCGAACTTGCTGGGTGCTCAAATGCGATATCCGTCGATTTTTCGATTCGATCGATCACTCCGTACTACTGGATATCTTGAAGATGAGAATATCAGACTAACGAATAGTCGATCTCCTGGCGACCATTATCGACAGCTACGAAATTACTCCAGGAAAAGGCCCCCCGCTTGGGAACCTTACAAGCCAGCTCTTTGCCAATGTCTATCTCAATGAACTCGACCAATTCATGAAGCACCGAATGAAGGCGCAAAAGTACATCCGTTACGCGGATGATTTTGTTATTTTTTCTGCGGAACGGGATTATTTGCTTTGCATCTTGCCGCTCATCTCTGATTTTCTACGGAAGCGATTAATACTCGAATTGCATCCCAAGAAAGTATCGATAAACACGAGTGCCTCCGGCATCGATTTTCTGGGCTGGATCCATTTTCCCGACTATCGCATCCCCCGGCATGCCACCATACGCCGTATGTGGAAGCGCATCATCGACGATTTTTCCAAGGAAACCTTCGCCTCGTATCGGGGGCTTTTATCTCATGGAAATACCTTTGGCCTGCAAAATGATTTGTCTAATTTTACTTGGTTATTTCACGATACAAGGAAAAGTATTATTTGAAATTTTGTTGCCGCTGATTTGCTGTAGTACAGGTATTCATTTTTATTTGATATTGAGATTTTGACATTGGACACCCCCCTCTTTCCTTGACCTTTTCCCCCACCCATGTTGACAACCTTCGTATTTCCTGGCCTTTTCTCTTTATCAATCTGCCGTGCTTGTGCTAGCATGGGGCGGTAGTAACGTTTACTAATTTTTTCTTGTTTCCTGCTATGGCCAAGATGACCAAAAGCCAGATGATGGCTACCCTCGCTGAAGAGTCGGGGCTCGCTAAGAAAGATGTCGTCATGCTCCTTGAGAAGATGACGAACATGGCCTATAAGCACGTGAAGTCCGATGGCGAGTTCACGCTCCCAGGCATCGGCAAGCTCGTCAAAAAGCACCGCGCCGCTCGTGCAGGCCGCAACCCGGCGACGGGTGCGACGATCCAGATCCCTGCCAAGACCGTCGTAAAGTTCCGCGTCGCGAAGGCCGCGAAGGAAGCGATCCTTTAAGAGGAAGAAGAAACAGGCGCTGATCACGCCTGTTTTTTCATAATATGCTAACCCCGAGCGTTAGCAGCCGCTGCCAACGCTCGGGGTTAGCACTCGCCTATGGAACGAGCCATCCTCATCGATATCATTCCCCCGCGCATGCGGGTCCAAGACAGCCGCGATCGGCTGGATGAATTGGAGTCCTTGGTGCGCACGTATGGCGGGGTCGTGGTCGTGAAGACGCATCAGCGCCGCGCAACGCCCCATCCTCGGACGTTCATCGGGCCGGGGAAGATCGAGATGATCGCGCAGGAGGGGAAAGAGCTGAAGGCTACGATGCTCATCATCAACAACCAGCTCAAGCCTCGCCAGACGTACCTTATCGCCGAGGCGCTACGGCCGGCCGGCATCCGTGTCATGGACCGGGTCGACCTTATCCTCCACATTTTCCGCAAGCACGCCCAGACGGCCGAGGCGAGGTTGGAGATCGAATTGGCGGCGGTACGCCATATGGGCCCGCGCATCTTCGGCATGGGCGCGGAGCTGTCTCGCCAAGGCGGGGGCATCGGAACGATGGGGATCGGGGAGACGAACACGGAGCGTATGAAACGCCACCTCAAGGAGCAGGAGCGGCAGATTCAGAAAGAGTTGGAGAAATACGAGCATGTCCGCGCGAACCATCAGAAGGGGCGCCGGCGTCGAGGATTGAGAACAGTCGCGATCGTCGGGTACACGAACGCGGGGAAGACGACGTTACTGAACGCCCTGACTGGTCGGAAAGAATACGCCGCGGACAAACTGTTCGCGACGCTCGATACGCGCGTCGGGTCTTTGTATATCCCGTCGACGCACGAGACGCTTCTCGTCTCTGACACGATTGGCTTTATCAAAGACCTTCCACCGACATTGATCAACGCGTTCGCCTCGACCTTGTCGGAAACCGTGCAAGCGGATCTGCTTCTCCAAGTCGTCGACGCCGCGGATCCGCATCTTGCCGACCATCTCAGGGTTGTCGACGAGATCCTTGAGAAAATCGGCGCGTCTGGCATCCCAAGGTTCGTTGTCTTTAACAAGATGGACGCCGCGGGGAAACGGGTGAAGGCGAAGTTGCGGCGGCTCATTCCAACGGGAGCCGCCTCTGTGTTCGTGTCGGCAGAGAAGAAAGAAGGGATGGAGGGGTTGGTGGGAGAGATTGAGAGGAAGGTGAGGAGAGAAGCAAAATAATAATCGTGAATATAGTCAATTATTTATGTATATTCACGATTATCTTGACAATAATCGTGAATATGGCTATGATATAGTAAATATTCACGATTATTATGCCACGCCAAAAAACATTCTATACCAGGATCGAAGCTTTGCGGAAACGCCATTTTTTGGCTTTACCAGGCAAAGAATCGCTTATCAGCCTCCTCAACGAGGCGGAAGTCTCGGAGCAGGTTTATAACTCGAATGCCATTGAAAACAGCACGCTTTCGCTTGAGGAGACAGAGAAGATTCTTCTCCAGGTAGACCTGGACCGATTCATCAATGAACGGGAAATCTTTGAGGCGAAGAACCTTGCACGGGTCATGGAATACATGACGGCAAAAGCAAAGGATAAGGACCTGGATAAAGAGACAATCCTGCTTTTGCACAAGATGCTCATCTTGAATATCCGTGACGAGATCGCTGGGCGTTTCCGTCGTGGGAATGAGTGGGTACGTGTTGGGAGCTATGTCGCCTCAAACCCCGCCGACGTCGAGTCCCTTATTGACCGCATGTTGGCTGACTATCAGGGGAATGCGGACCAGCACATCGTGAAACGCATCGCTTCGCTTCACCTGACGTTCGAACACATCCATCCCTTCGTGGATGGTAACGGCCGCATCGGTCGTGTGATGAACAACTACGCGCTTGTCCGTGGCGGGTATGTCCCGATTACCGTGCGGTATGCGGACCGGGAAAAGTACTACCAAGCGTTCAAGGATTTTGATGCGAAGAATGATACGACGGTCATGGAAGAAATCGTTGGCACGGCGCTGGTCGAGAGCTACCACAAACGGCTGGCGTACTTGGAGGGGAAGAGCATCGTGCCGCTCATCGAATATTCCAAACGAGAAAAAATTGCTCTCTCGAACCTACTCAACAAGGCGAAGCGGCAAACGATAGAGGCGTTCCGGGAAAAGGGGGTTTGGAAGATCGGGGTGGGGAAGGAAAAAGAATGAGCGTATGAAAAATGAACGCACAAGTCGGGTGTATGGCTCCGTGGCGGTATTTCTGTCGGCGCTCTTCTTTGGAAGCTACGGCGTATGGTCCCGCCTGATCGGCTCGGGAATGGGGAATTTTTTCCAAGGGTGGACACGTGCACTCATCATCATCGTTTTGATCCTTCCGTTTGTCCTCTTGCGACGGGAATTCGTCCGGATCGGGAAACAGGACCGCCCATGGCTGGCGGTGTTCCTTGTGTGCACATCGATGACTCAGGCGCCGCTGTTCTATGCGTACAACCACATGGACATCGGGACCGCCTCGTTGCTGTTTTTCGTGTCGATGTTCCTCACGATGAACTTCGTCGGCATCGGGTTCTTTCGAGAGAAGATGACCACAGCGAAAGTCGTGGCGATCGGCGGAGCCATCGTTGGCATGTGCCTCGTGTTCTCATTTTCCACGATTTCGTTTTCGCTTCTGGCGGCGCTCATGGCCCTGGCAAACGGCGTGGCCAGCGGAGGAGAGATCGCCTTTTCCAAGAAGCTTTCCTCGGGCTATTCACCCCTCTACCTTCACTCCTTAGTTGGATCGTGATCCTTTTTACGAATGCCCTCATTTCGTTGCTGCTTCATGAGGTGCAAATCCTCCCCAGCTTCTCTGCTGTATGGTTCTGGCAACTCTGTTATAGCGTCGTTTCGCTCTTTGGGTTCTGGCTCGTCATCGCCGGTTTGAAACGTGTCGATGCTACGATTGGGGCGCTTATCGGCTTGTTGGAGATCGTCTTCGGAGTGGCATTCGGTATCCTCTTTTTTAGAGAGGACCTGACAGCGAGTGTGGTTGTTGGAGGGTTGCTGATCGTGGGAGCGGCGTCGTTGCCGAATGTGTGGGAAATGATAAAGGAGAAGAGAGTGCTTGAAACATAAAAAAGTTGTCTTTCAAGAACGTTGGTTCATTGACCTGGCTCGATTGAATGTTACTATCAGCATATATGCGTTTATTCTCCCTTCTCTCCCTTTTCTTTTTCCTCCCCTCCCTCGCCCAAGCCGCCACGGTTCCCATCGCGCAGCAGATGAAAGGATCCATCCTCCTCTCGGTCGAGCAGCATGGAGAAGCTTGGTATGTGTCACCCAAAGACGGGGAACGCACCTACCTTCAAGGACCTTTGGTCGCCTACCAGGTGTTGCGCCAGCAGGGAGTCGGCATTACCGATGCCGACTTGGCACGCATCCCGCTCGCGGTGCCGCCGCTTGGGTCAGGTTCGGATGTTGATGGAGATGGGTTGGATATTGAATTTGAAAAAGCGGTCGGGCTTGATCCGATGGTCGCGGACACGGATGGGGACGGGGTGAACGACGGTGTCGAAATCGCCAAAGGGCTGGATCCGCTGCGAGCGAAGATGGCAGCGCCGTCTATTGCCTTTGCAATGAAGCACAAAGGGAAGATCTTTTTGCAGGTCCAGCATCGAGGAGAAGCGTGGTGGGTCAATCCCAAGGATTTCAAACGATATTATCTGGGGACGCCAGAGCTGACGTATGCGCTCCTTCGTTCGCAAGGGAAAGGGATCTCCCAGAAAGATTTGAATACGATCCCCGTAACAGGAAACCAAATCGATTGTCTGGGGTCGATGGATTGTTTCAAGGCGGCCGTCGACAACCGTCAGACAGCCGTGATGGATTACCAGGAATCAAGCCAGGAGAAAGGTGGGTTCGCCTACACGTTTGTCACATCATTATCTTTCTCGTCGGATGACGCGACCACGATGAGGTTATCGTCCGATGTGAAGGTTTACATCCCGGCGACCGAAGCGGAGATCCGGAAAAATGGCGCGTACTCTGATGCGGAAGTAGCGGACACGCTCGCCCGTTTGCAAGCGAAGCGCGTCGTTGTCCTTGGGCGAGGCATGACCTGTACCACCAATCAGACCGTGGTCGCACAGGCCATCCTCGACCACACGTATTTCACCCTCCCGCGAGCGATCCCCTATAACCTGCTGTCCTTTTGGTACACCAAGGATGCTGAGGGAAAAAATGTCGTACATGTATCTCCCGAAATCGACAAGACGAAAGTGAATACCGCCACCTGCCACCTCGTGGAAGATGGGAAGATTATTAAAAGCAAGACGTACGATGTGAATCGGGACATGGCGGAGTTTGAGGAACAGCAGAGATTATTGCAGCGATAGAAAGTCGTCTGCATGCCTCTCACTTACGTGGCCGTCAGGAAGTTGAAGAAAGCGGAAAACAAGATTACTACGACCGGCAGACAGATTTCAGCCCGTTCCATTTTTAACAAGGCGATAGGATTGTGGGGAAGATTATCGAAAATAAACCAATCCTCTTCGTCGATTTCAACGGGGTTCTTTCCTATCGCAACTTCTGGTTCTCTTTAGAGGAAGTATCACATCCACTTTCTTCGCTCCTTGCCCCTATCCAAGAATTGGTCTTTTCCAAAAAGAAAGAACTCTGCAGTGATTGGATGCGGGGAATGTACACGAGTGAGCAGATCCATGAACGGATCGGAATCGAACTTGGAATCGATGTAACGGCGCTCTGGGAACAGTTTGTCATTGATTGCAGAAATCTTGACGTTTCTTTATTGCTCTTGGACAAGATCCGACAGCTCAACGAAAAATACGTGTGTATTTTAC
Organism: Candidatus Uhrbacteria bacterium; assembly: GCA_016188425.1. Classification (GTDB taxonomy): domain Bacteria; phylum Patescibacteriota; class Patescibacteriia; order UBA9934; family GWF2-40-263; genus JACPHX01. The sequence continues at coordinate 18,346 of JACPHX010000020.1, forward strand.
GCACGGACAATATGGATACATTGGAACGGTTCACGATACCCGCACATCCTGAAATGAGGGATGCGTTCCATGAGATCCACAACTCGTATGCCCTCGGCCAATTGAAGGGGGATGATGGCGGGAGGTATTTTTTGGACATGGTGAGGCGGTATCAGACTAATCTTACTTTTTGTGTGCTTGTCGATGATTCGGAAACGGTTTGTAGTCTATTTCGTTCGTTAGGAGGGAAAAGTTATTGCGTGACGGGAGAGGATCAGGTTTTTATTGTCTTTGATCAATTGCATGGTAAAATTTTGTGAACATTTTTTATGATTGAACGGAGAGAAGGGATGATTCCTGAACTGGGCGTCCAAGAAAGATTGAAAGCAGAATTGCTGGACGGCCGTCTCTCGGCGGCCGATTTTATTGCTAGTCTAATGAAGTTGGATCAGTCGACGCCTTCGAGGGATCAAGCGGAGGGAAACGTGAAGGTCCCGACAGATCCGTTGGTTTCAGAGGTCTTAGGACGAGATGAGGATGTTGCTTCTGATTTTAACAATTTGCTTTCCCTGTCTTTTTTCCATATTGGTCAAAAGAAACTTTTTTGAAAAAAACAGGGAAGCAAGGAGTGATTTTGAAAAGGCCTTGAAAGCGGCAGAAAAAGTGAATGATGGTGGATACGAAGAATGGGTATATTACATTCGTGCGACAATGGCGTATTTGGACCAGAATGTTTCAGAACTTGAGCAGATGGTCGTGGGGATGGAACCAGGGTCAAATCGAAACATCGTTCTCCATATGATCTTTGGACTGAAGACATTCGGGAATGTCGATTACGACCGGGATTACAGGAATACCGATCCTTCGTTAGACACTCCTTCATCCTGAGATAAAAAAACACCGCCTTCCAGCGGTGTATTTTCAATGCTTACTTTCCCATCTTGGTCAGATCGTATTTCTTTCCCTCTGCCTGCCATTTTTTGAGTGTGCGCAGTCCCCGGGTCGAGATGACGACGGTTTCCGTGCGGCCGGTGGCGGGGTTCATGAGCTTGCGCTTCATGAGGTTTGGGTAGAGCTTGCGCAGCGTGTGGCGCTTGCTATGGCTCACGTTCATGCCCGTGGTGGTTGTTTTTCCTGTAACAATGCAGACTTTTCCCATAGGGGTAATATTCAGATCTTTTTGAGGTTGCTGGGAGTGTAGCGGAAGGGTGGGGGGAAGGCAAGGGCGGGGAGGGCCAGGGAGGGCTAGAAAAGGCCAGGAAGGACTGGAAGAGTCGGGAGAGGGGCAAGAGGACTAAGAAGGACTAGGCGGATTAAAACTCGTACACGTAAAGCGTACGGCCGAATTTGTCTTGATGTTGCAATGGAATAATGCGAACGGGTGTGCGGCCGTGTATGGGAAAGTCACCGTCGACCACACGGGTGCCGGGGCGGAGGATGTTCTCAAATCTGGGGAGCAAGATTTGCATCGGTTTGGGGTAGAGGAAAGTGTAGATCTGGGTTGCGTCAGAGAGATCCATCGTAAAGATGTTTTCTCGAAGGAAAGTCAAGTTTTTTGTTTTTACGTTCCGCGCGCGCCACCGCGCGAGCCAGACCGGCACATGGGCCTTATCAACGCCGATGCATCGGGCTCCTGGTTGTGCCTCGGCCGCGGCGCGCACCACCCGGCCGTCGCCGCATCCAAGATCGTAAAAGACGGATCCCCCCTTGAGGTCGAGTGCCTTGAGGATTTCAGGGACAGCGCGTGGGTTTATGTTGATGAACGGGGCGCGGGTGATGACGATGGGGAGTATGCAATAGAGGAGGAAGAGGAGTGTGGCGCAGAGGAGGAAGAGGATGAGGAGGTAAAAGAGGATCGCGAATGTCTCCATATCAAAGTCCCAACAGCCGCGCGGCCTTGAGGATCCCGACACAGCTCGCGCCGTGGGTGATGCGGCCGTCCATGACCATCTCGATGGCTTCTTTGAAGGGGACGGAGATGGTTGTGACAGGTTCGTTCTGGTCTGGAACATGGTCTGGGTCAAGGTGGATCCCTTTGGCAAGCATCAGGTGGTTTGGAGAGCGGATGACGGTCGTGAACGGGGTTACGGTTTCAAGGCCGATCCACTCGCTGGCGACCATGCCGGTTTCTTCTTTGAGCTCGCGCGCGGCGGCTTGTTCTATGGATTCACCAGGATCCAGTGCGCCGCTTATGAGCTCGATGCTTTCTTCCTCGATCGCGTATTTGTATTCGTAGGCAAGCAAGACTTCCATCTTTTTGTTTATCGCGACGACCGAAACGCCGGGGAGCATTTCTACGACGCCGAAAATGCCTTGGGAGCCGTCTGGCCGGATTACGGCATCTTCACGGACATTGATCCAGGGATTCTTATATATGGGTGTTGAGGAGAGGATTTCGAATGGTCCTTTTTTCATATGCGTCCATCATAGGAATCGAGAAAGGTTTTGTCTATGGAAACAGAACGGTCGTGTCAGGTCGATGTACGGTGTCGCTGTCTGCTATACTACCCCCAATCGGCAGGCACGCTGTCGACGTTCATTTTGCTGCCAGAGGGCCAGGGTTCCATTGTTTTTCTTCCCGTTTATTCCACGCCAAAGAGCACATGCGTTTCGACACGAGTGTGTCAGGCGGGGGTTTTACCTTGTAGGGGTGAACGGATTCGAACCTGTGGCCTCGTAGGACAGGCGTTCAGGGTCTGGCAGCCCATCGCTGGTATTGCATCGCGGACAAGTGCGAGGAGCACGAGTACGCGCGAGTGGGTCCGCTGTGAAACGCAACTACATCGTCGGGCGTTTCGCATGGTTCCTCGGACCGGTCCACCCACCCTGGTGTGATCCGGTTTTGTTGCCACGTTCCGTCCCCTTCCGCAGAGAGGGGAGACAGGCTCTGGGCGCACGTCGTCACTTCTTCCTGAAGTGTGTGCGCGACAGAACGGACATTGTCTTCGACGAGGACGATGACCGGGCCCCGGAATCAGGGCAGGATGTCGTACCAGCACCATCGGAGTCGGGAACCGGTGCGAGCGTCATGCTCGCATCGATCGTTCCCGCTCCTGGCCACCTGGCCGCGGGCCCAACTGGGCCCTTTTTTAATTGGGGCGCAAGGGGCGCAGGGGGTCCAAGGGGCGCAAGGGGGAAGGCAAGGAACACGGAGTCGGAAGCCCATGCGCGCTTGCGCGCCTATGTTTTTGCGCCTCTTGGACCCCCTGCGCCCCTTGCGCCTGCTCGTGTTACCATGTCCCCACTATGTGGCAATTCTCCGTCGATGGAAAACCAGTCCTCTGCCGGGCGCGGGTCAGTGCGCGGGCGCGGCATGTGCGCGGGATGGTGCATGCGGACGGGCGGGTGGAGCTTGTGCTTCCAAGGCGGTTTCGGTTGAGCGAGGACGATCTACACCGCCTCTTCGCGCAGCATCGGCCGTGGTTTGAGCAGGCCATTCGCCGCTTGCGTCGTGTGCCCAGACAGGCACTGACGCATGGGGAAGAAAGCATGCGGGTGGTCCGTCAGAGAACGGAGACGATGGTACGCGCGTATCTGGCGGAGCTGGCGCACCGCGTCCGTTTTTCGGTGCATGAGATACGGGTGCGTCCGTACAAAACCAGGTGGGGATGTTGCCGTTTGGGCGGTCGGCTGTCGTTCCATTATAAATTGTGTCTCCTGCCCCGGCGGTTGGCACAGTATGTCGTCATCCATGAGGTGTGTCATCTGTTCCATCCCAACCATTCTCCGCGGTTTTGGGCGGAGGTGCGAAAACTGTGTCCAGACGCAGAAGAATGCCGCCGGGCGTTGAGGACGTACGTGCCGTAATGTGGTAAACTAGGAATCGATTATGAAACGGAAGGAGGACAAAATACAGGAGACCGTTCTTGGACCCATCTGCCGCATTCCGCTTGCGCCTGATGAACGCGGCGGAAAACCCGCCCCCGCCCGGATGAACGAAATCACCTGGCGGATTTTTCGTATCATGGCGGAGTTCGTGGAGGGATTCCAGTTCCTGTCGGAGTTCAGCCGCGAGGTAACCGTTTTCGGTTCGGCGAGGTTTCCGCCAGGCCATCGATGGTATCGCGAAGCGCGCAAGCTGGGCAATCTCCTGGCGGAAAACGGGTTTACGACCGTGACGGGCGGCGGGCCGGGGATCATGGAGGCGGCAAACCGGGGCGCGTTTGAAAAAGGCGGGGAATCGGTCGGCATCAACATTCAGCTTCCGCATGAACAACGGATAAATCCCTACGTCAAAAAAAGCCGGGCATTCTATTATTTTTTCACGCGTAAAGTCATGCTTGCGGCTTCGGCACAGGCCTATATCTTTTTTCCCGGAGGGTTTGGAACTCTGGATGAGATGTTCGAGATGTTGACCCTGATCCAGACAAAAAAATCGGAAGCAGTCAAGGTGGTGTTGATAGGATCATCTTTTTGGAACGGTCTTATTGATTGGATGCGCACAAAGCTTGTCGAGGAAGAGCGGACGATCGAGCCGGAAGATTTCGATCTGTTCGTCGTGGTCGATACGGCGGAAGAGGCGTTGGAGCACATCCGTTATACGGAGGAACGCACGTTTTTTTAACCTATGCACTCGCACAGCGCAACACAGCGGCGTGCCTGGGTGGTGGACGTAAACATGGGCTACGGGCATTCACGCCCCGCCCACGCGCTTCGTGACCTCTGCGGTGGAACGGTTTTATCCGCAAACGATTATCCGGGAATACCCGATCATGACAAAACGTCGTGGCAACGGAGTCGTCAGCTGTACGAATGGTTCTCGCGCGCCCAGCCGATTCCTTATATTGGCCCCCTGATTTTTAAAGCATTGGATCGCTTCCAGCAAATCCCCGCTTTTTATCCAAACCGCGATCTCTCCGCTCCCAACCTGCAAGTGCGGCAAATGTACGCGATGATGCGACGAGGGTTCGGGAAACATCTCATTGAAACGCTCCAAAAAGAACCGCTGCCGCTCCTCACTACGTTCTTCCTGCCGGCGTTCATGGCGGAGTATTTCGATTATCCCGGAGACATCTATTGCCTCACGACCGATGCGGATATCAGCCGGGCCTGGGTGCCGCTGGATCCTGCCCGCAGCCGCATCCGGTATTTTGCCAGCAATGGCCGCGTCGTCGAACGATTGAAGCTCTACGGGGTGCAAGAGAGCCGCATTTTTCTTACCGGATTTCCGATGCCGAAAGAATTGATCGGCGGGACGTCGGCCGAACACCTCAAATCGGTTCTCTCGCGGCGGTTGTGCCAGCTCGATCCCCATGGGTATTTCCACGAGATTTACTTTCGAACCCTCAAAGCGGAATTGGGGATCGAACGATGCGCGGTGGTTAAGCAAGATCGTCCGTTGACACTGTTGTATATGGTCGGAGGGGCGGGGGCGCAACGGTCTGTTGGAGTCGAGATTCTCTCCTCCTTGAAGGGGCTGCTCAAACGCAAACAGCTTCGGCTGGTTCTGTCGGCGGGATCACGCCACGACATCGCGGATTATTTTGCCTCGGCGGTACGCGATCTCGGGCTTCAGAAATTGCTTCCGACCTGGATCGATATCCCTCGCCCTGCATCTCGGCTGGCGTATTTTGAAGAATTTCCCGCCCTGCTCGAGCAGGCCGATATCCTGTGGACCAAGCCAAGCGAGATGTCCTTTTACACCGGCCTCGGTTTGCCGATCATCCTCACCGATCCGATCGGTTCGCAAGAGGAGTTCAATCGGACATGGCTCCAGTATGTCGGAGGAGGCACGCCGCAATTCCCCCCGCGGTGGGCGGGCGAATGGCTGATGGACTGGCGGGATTCGGGCGCGCTGGCCCGCATGGCTTGGAACGGCTATGTCGAAGCGCCAACCCACGGCACGTATCGGATCGAAGATACCATTCTTGGGCGGCCGTGGGATTTGCGGCACTTGCCCATGATCATCTAGCCACCGTGAGTATATGCGTGCATACTGCTCCCACTGCCGAAAATACCAAAAAATTATGGATAGGCAGGAAGTGCGTGTCCCCTTGTTTGGGGAGCATTCTTCTCCGGCGATAAAAGGGACCTGTCCCACCTGCGGCGGGCCACTTCTAAAGATATTCACGTATGGAGCGCCTACTCAAACAGCTTCTTGAAGCCGTTCGCCAGCCGGCGATCCCCGTAGCCCCCGAGGGGGTGCCGGTGTTGCGCGTGAGCGATACCGTTTCCAAAGCGGTTCGTACCTACGAAATCGTGCGCAACACGTTGGAATACGACGATGAACACCTGCTGCGCCGGAATGCCATCCGTCGCATTTTGAAGCGCCGGCTCGGGGAGGAGCTTCCCTTGACGGAGCGCGCTTCTTCTCTTTTGCGTGAGCTTATTTGGGCACAGTATCTTCCCAACGAGCGCATTCCGGAGACCATGGTCGCCACCATCGAGCGGGTGCTCGCGAAATACGACAAGCTGGTTTTGAAGGTTCAGGGAATGCCACGAACCGGCGAACGGCTTTCCTGGGTCTTGGATCTGTGGTCCTCTGAAATAGAATATACGATAGCTCCGCCGCTCGCAGATGAAGCGCTGGCGAGTTTTGCCTATACATCTCTGCGCTCGCGCGTTTCTTGGAACAGCCGGCTCATTCCGGAAGGGGACCGTGACTTGCAGTTGTTCGTTGCCATCCACCGAGCGATGCTCAAGAGCAACGTGGCGACGCTGCGCTATCGCGTTCTCACCCTGTATCACCCAACGTGGGCCGCGGCCGGCCCGGACGACCCCGTGGTGAGCCACGTCCTGGAACGCCTTGAAGAAACCGCGCATCTGATCGAGAGCCAGCTGCGACATCCCGGGGCGGAATCGTTATTCCGTCTGGTGCGGCGTACGGCATTTTTGTTCCATGTTCTTCGGGATTTTCTTGCGGATGATGCGCTTTCCGCGGAGCGTCTGTTGGAACAGGGAGACGTGCCCGTCTTGGACGACGCGTTGTCAAAAACAATGAAACGCCGGTATATCCGGTTCCATGTGCGCCTTCGGCGCGCCGTGCTGCGAGCCGTCCTCTTTTTGTTCATGACAAAATTCGTGTTTGCGCTCCTGATCGAGCTGCCGTACGAGACGTATATCCTCCACACAAAAGACCGGAATCCGTTGCTCGTGAACATTTTATTCCACCCGCTCTTTCTTGGGCTCATCGGCATTACGGTGCGTATTCCGGAGAAACGCAATACCCAGGTTGCCCTTTCGCGCCTGCATGCGATTCTCGGGTTTGGGAAGGATGAGTTCGTGCTTTCCTATGAGGCGAAGGCGCGGCGGCATCGGCGGGCCACGATCGCTTTTGACGTGTTGTATATCCTCGCGTTTGGCATCACGATCGCCCTCATTGTCTATGCGCTTTCCCATCTGCACTTTACGATCGTATCGACCGCGCTGTTCCTCTTTTTCTTGAGCTTGGTGACGTTCTTTGGCCTCAAGATTCGCCACACCAGGCGCGACCTCTTGGTGGTAGAGTCCTCGGGAGGGCTTCTTGGCTCGCTGATCGACGTCCTTTTCCTCCCCATCATCCGATTAGGGCGGTGGATCGCCATGCGCGCGCCGCGCGTGAACATCTTCCTTTTTTTCCTGGATATGTTCATTGAAGCGCCGATCAAATCCGCCAGCGCGTTGTTTGAGGGGTGGCTCTCGTTCCTCAAGGAAAAGAAAGAAGAAATTTAACCGTCCATGTGGGAGGACGCACGCTTCATTTGTGGCCGCACAAATACAGACACCATGTCCGCGCCGGGGCGTTGGCGCTGATCGCTTTTGAATTGCTGGGGGCGGGATTGCTTTTGTGGCGCGTCCGTCACCCGGCTCGACCGATCCGCCTTGGCGCCACGTTCTCTTGGATGTACGCCCGGGAGTTAGGGCTTTCCTATAAGGAAACCTATACGGCGGTTTTGGATGATCTGGGTGTGCAGAAGCTCCGGCTACCCTTATATTGGTCCGACATCGAATCGACGCGTGATCGCTACGACTGGTCTGTCCCGGATTGGCTCCTGGATGAAGCGGCACGACATGGGGTCAAGGTGACGTTGGTCGTGGGAGAGAAAGTGCCTCGGTATCCGGAATGTTTTATCCCTCCTTGGGCGGATGCGCTCTCCCAACAAACAAGAGCAACGGAATTGCTTTCCTATGTCGGTGCCGCCGCGACTCGGTATGCCCATCATCCAGCGGTTGTCTCTTGGCAAGTGGAGAATGAACGTTCCTTTGCGTTTGGGGTTTGTCCTTTGCACGACCCAGATCTTTTTTCCAAAGAGATTGCCCTGGTGCGAGAAACTACCGGAAAACCGATTCAATTGACGGTTTCTGGTGAATTGGAATCGTGGGCTACGGCCGCGCCGGCGGATGTGATTGGCATTTCCTTGTATCGCGAGACCTACAATCAACGCTTCGGTTCCTTCCTTTATCCATGGTCGCCTCGTTTTTACGCAGCGCGAGCCGCGGCTGCCCGTCGGCCTGACCAGGGATTGGTCATTTCCGAACTGCAAGGCGAACCTTGGTTCGATGCGCCGATCGGCACACGTTCACTTGCTGCATGGGCGGCGCTGTTTGGGGCCGCAGACCTGCGCTCGCAGATACGGTTTGCCTCAAGGACCGGGATCATCGAGGCGGATCTGTGGGGGGTGGAATGGTGGTATCTGTTGAAGACAAGGGGGTATCCGGAGTTGTGGGAGGCGGGGAGGGAGGAGATGCAGAAATCTGCTACACTGTCCCCACTATGATTTCAAAAGAAGTCGTTCTTGATATTGAAACATCAAATACGTTCCAGGAAATTGGGGCATACGACCATTCGAAACTGATTATTTCCGTGGTTGGCGTCTATTTTTATGAGCAAGACGAGTTTAGAGCGTATGAGGTCGAGGAACTAAAGGAGTTGTGGCCCCGACTGGAAAAGGCGAGCCGCATCATTGGGTACAACTCCAAGGGGTTCGATATGCCGGTCATGAATAATTATTACCCCGGAGATCTGTTGACCATTCCCCAACTTGATCTATTGGAGCAGATCCATAAAACGCTTGGATTTCGGATTAAATTGGATGACGTCGCGCATGCCTGCCTTGGGTCGGGCAAAAGCGGCCATGGGCTGCAGGCGGTGGAATGGTGGCGTCAGGGGGAGAAGCAAAAAGTGAAGGATTATTGCTTGGACGACGTGCGCGTCACCAAGGCGGTATATGAATACGGCCTGAAATACCAGGCGCTTGCCTACGAAGACCATGGCGGGACGCGGAAGTCTATTCCTGTGAATTTTGCGAACCACGCGCCGCGGGCGCCTTTGAATATGACGATGCCGTTTTAGGGGGAGGAGGGTAACCAGGGGTGAACAGGGGAGAACAAGGGTGAACAAGTGGGGTGGAAGCTGGCATTCATACTGAAAAACAGGGACAATCTTTTGTTGTTAATTGATTAGGTCCCCTTCCATCCCCCTTGGTCCCTCCTGTTCACTCTTGTTGTCCCTTGGTTCCCGTCTGTTTTCCTGTGGACAGTTCCCGTTTTCCAGCCCCTGGTGGTGTATAATATCTGTGATACACAATATGTAGTGTTTTTCTCCTATGCCGGAACCACAAACATCCTCCGCTCCCTCCACCACCGCCGCCTCGGTCGCGGATACCGTCTGGGCCTATGTGGTTTCGATAAAAACCATGCGCAAACGCGATGGCCGCGAAGAGACGTTTGATGCGCAAAAACTCCGGGCATCCATTGAACGTTCCCTCGTCGATGCCGGCTTGGAGCCGTCCCGCTGGGCAGACCGGGTCACCAGAACCGTCCTCTCCCGCCTGGGTCGCGCGTTCAACGGGCATACCACTCCTACCTCCGTTGAGGTGAGGGACGTCGTCGGCCTCGCATTCGTCGACCACAACCTGATCCACGCCGCCAAAAGGTACCTTCAGTTTGCCTCCCACCCCCCCAACCCGACCTCTGGCGGGGGGGGAGTGCAACCGCGGTATGGCCGCGGCATTACGGTGCCGCGGTATTTTACAAAACCAGGCGTGCATCCATATGAACTCCTTGCCTGGGAACGGCGTGACGCGAGGATCCAGAACGAGAAAGGCAAGATCATCTTTGAGCAGAAAGGCGTTGAAGTCCCGTCGGGATGGTCGCAGACGGCAACCAACGTCGTCGTCTCAAAATATTTCCGCGGCAAGGTCGGCGATTCCGACCGTGAGACGTCTGTGCAACAGCTGGTCGACCGGGTCGCCAAGACGGTGGCGGATTGGGGGAGAGCGGATGGATATTTCCAGAGCGCGGAAGATGCGGATGCGTTTGAGATGGAACTGACGCACATCTTGGTCAACCAGATGGCCGCGTTCAACTCGCCCGTCTGGTTTAATGTCGGCATCGTGTCAACCCCGCAGTGTTCGGCGTGTTTCATTAATTCCGTTCAAGATGACATGCGTTCCATCCTCAATTTGGCGGTCACGGAGGGGATGCTGTTTAAAGGCGGGTCTGGGACGGGGTCGAATTTTTCGAACTTACGGTCGAGCCGGGAATATTTGGGAGGAAGCAATGGCCGTGCGTCTGGCCCCATTTCTTTCATGAAGGGTTTGGACGCGTTTGCGGGCGTTATCAAGAGCGGGGGGAAAACGCGCCGGGCGGCCAAGATGGTCATTTTGAATGTCGATCATCCGGATATAAAAGAATTCATCTTCTGCAAGGCGGAGGAGGAAAAGAAGGCCTGGGCGCTGATGGATGCCGGGTACGACGGTTCCATGGACGGCCCGGCCTATTCCTCAATTTTTTTCCAGAATGCGAATAATTCCGTCCGCGTGACAGACGAGTTCATGCGCGCGGTCGAGCGAGATACGCCATGGATAACACGCGAGGTCACGACAGGAAAGCCGTCGGAGTCGTATCGAGCCCGCGAGCTCATGCGCGCGATCGCGGAGGCCACCTGGCTGTGCGGCGACCCGGGGATGCAATTCGATACCACCGTCAACAATTGGCATACGTGCAAAGCGACGGATCGGATCCATGCAAGCAACCCATGCTCCGAATTCATGTTCCTGGATGATACGGCATGCAATCTGGCCTCGCTCAACTTGCTCAAGTTCCGCAAGGCCGTCGCGGCCGGCGACGCATTGGCGCTCGACGTCGAGGCCTTCAAGGCCGCCAATGAAATCGTGATCACGGCCATGGAAATCATCGTGGGGAACTCGAGCTATCCGACCCCGTCCATCGAGCAGAATAGTTTGGATTATCGTCCGTTGGGGATAGGGTATGCGAATTTGGGCGCGCTCCTCATGAGTCGCGGGCTTGCGTACGATTCGGAGGAAGGACGCCACCTGGCTGCCGCGATCACAGCCCTCCAAAGCGGGCATTGCTATGCGCAGAGCGCCAAGATCGCGAAAGTGACCGGGCCGTTCGCCGGCTTTGTCCGCAACCGCGACTCGATGCTGGGTGTCATTCGCATGCACCGCGACGCGGCCTACCAAATCCATCCCGACGGCGTGCCGCAGGATTTGCTCTCGTGTGCCCGCCTCGCTTGGGACGACGCGCTCGCGCTTGGCGCGGTCCATGGGTTTAGGAATGCGCAAATTTCCGTCATCGCTCCTACGGGGACGATTTCGTTCCTTATGGACTGCGACACGACCGGGATTGAACCCGATATCGCTTTGGTCAAATACAAATGGCTCGTCGGTGGCGGCATGATAAAGATCGTGAACCGTACGGTCCCCGAGGCACTGCAGAAGTTGGGGTATACAACAGACGAACAGAAAGCCATCCTCGCGCACATTGATGAGCATGACACCATCGAAGGCGCGCCGTCGTTGCGGCCGGAACATCTGCCGGTGTTCGATTGCGCGTTCCGCCCCGCCAAAGGCAAGCGCTCCATCCATTGGAAAGGCCATGTGCGCATGATGGCGGCTACCCAGCCGTTCGTTTCCGGCGCCATATCAAAGACGGTCAATTTGCCCCATGAGGCAACCCTCGAAGACATCGAAGAAGCCTACACGGACGCTTGGCGGATGGGCCTCAAGGCGATTGCGATTTACCGCGACGGGTCGAAGCGGCAACAGGCACTCACAACATCGAAAGAGAAAGATAGTAAGGCAGCAAATGCTGCTCCAGATACTGTGGCCAAGGGACATGCCACTTGGCCACAGACAGCCACACCACAGCCAACACAGAATACATCAGCACCAGTCACTGTTCTCTCTCCTGTAGCTCCTATTCCCGACCGTGCTCGCCTCCGCCGCAAGCGCCTCCCCGACGAACGCCGCTCCTTGACGCACAAGTTCGCCATTGGAAGCCATGAAGGATATATCACCGTCGGGTTGTATGACGATGGCAAGCCGGGCGAGCTGTTCATCATGATGGCCAAGGAAGGGTCGGTGATCAGCGGCCTGATGAATAGTTTCGCGACCGCGATTTCGATCGGACTTCAGTACGGCGTGCCGCTGGACGTGCTTGTGAACAAATTCGTCCATACGCGATTCGAACCATCCGGCTTCACAAACAATTCCAATATCCGCATGGCCAAATCGTTGGTGGATTACATCTTCCGTTGGATGGCGCTCAAGTTCCTTTCCCGCGAAGTGCAAGAGAGGGTCGGGCTGAACTTGCCTGCCGCCTCCGAAGGCCTTGTCGACGACCGCGACCATCAGGCGGCGCCGGCCTCCGCAGGAGGCACGCCCGCCGGAGAGATGGGACCGATGCCCGAGTCCCAGCCGACGCTCTTCACCGCCACGCTTCCTCTCCCTCCCAAAGGAAGAACCGAGGGGGGGGCTGTATCAATGACCACCTTCGACAATCAAAGCGATGCCCCGGCCTGCGATACGTGCGGATCCATGATGGTGCGGAATGCCGCCTGTTATAAGTGCCTCAACTGCGGAGCGACGAGCGGGTGCAGCTGATTATGTCCCTCTACACCAAAACCGGCGACCAGGGAGAGACGGGTCTCTACGGCGGGCGTCGCGTGCGCAAGGATCATGCCCGCGTCTGCGCGTACGGGACGGTCGACGAAGCTGGGAGCGCGATCGGCCTCGCGGCCGCGAGCCCGGGCGTTTCGTCTGCGACGCGCGAGACCCTGCTCGATATCTTGAGCGATCTGTTCGACCTCGGGGCCGAGCTCGCCGCGCCGTCGGATCACTCGCACGCGGTCGAGTCTTTGTCCGCGCGGCTGGATTCGCGCGTGAGCGTGGAGCGCGTGGCCGAATTCGAAGCGATCATTGATTATTGGGAAGCGCGACTTCCTCCGCTTACCTCATTCGTATTACCAACCGGAAGCGAAACGGCCGCTCGTCTCCAGGCGGCGCGCAGTGCCGTCCGCCGCGCCGAACGGGAAGCGGTTTCGCTTGCAGACCAGGGCGAGATGGTGCGCGAGCAAGTTATTCACTACCTGAACCGCTTGTCCGATCTCCTCTTCATTCTCGCCCGCGCGAGCAATCATGAATCCGGGTACGGGGATTTGGTTTGGAAGGGGAAGAAAATGGGAAAAACACCTTGAGGCACGCCGCACAACATATCCCCTCATCACAACGAAATATATTACGCCAGCCGTCGCCTCATCAACGCTGCTGCTGATGCGACGGCTGGTCGGGCTGGCGGGATTTGAACCCACGACCTCTTCGTCCCGAACGAAGCGCGCTACCAACTGCGCTACAGCCCGATTGTTCTTTCCCCTTGCAGCATCAAGGTACCCAATCGTCAGACAAACGACAAGATACGTCGAGGATTTGCTATAATCCACCCATGTGTTCTGGATCGAAATCCTCGTCTTCATCCTTTTGTGCTCCTTTGCCTACGCCGCCCACCGGGGCGCGCCGTGGGTGCCTACCTGGCGGAGGGATTTTTCAAGGATCAAGCGGCTTCTGGATCTCAAAGAAGGGGAGACGTTCTTTGAATTGGGCTGCGGCGATGGTCGGGTTGTTTGTGCACTCTCGGACGTCTCGGGAGCAAAGGGGATAGGAGTCGAGCTTTCTTTCGTCCAATACCTCGTCGCCCGCCTGCGCGCCTGGCGCCGCCCGCTTGTATGCATCGAGCTCAAGGACGCGTTCAATGTCGACCTCTCGGAGGTGGATGCCGTGTACTTGTTCCTCATGTCCGAAACCTACGGCAAGCTCTGTGAGAAGTTTGAAAAAGAATTGAAGCCAGGATGTCGGGTCGTGACGTATGTCTGGCCGATCCCGGGGTGGGTGGCGACGGAGGTAGACAGGAAAGGAGGGAGGCCGCCGGTGTATTTGTATAGGCGATGAAGGGCGCAAAGGGCGCAGGAGGTCCAAGGGGCGCAGGAACATAGGCGCGCAAGCGCGGATGTGCTTCTTCGTTCCGTGTTCCCGTCTCTCCCCTTGCGCCCCTTGGACCCCTTGCGCCCCTTGCGCCTCTGTCCAAAATAAAACACCCCCCGACCAGTTTTCACTAGTCGGGAGGTACGCACCGTGTGTGTTGATTGACCTTGTCACATGACGAGGACCGTGAGGTTCGGGTTTCCGAGAACCTCGCGGACCCCGCGGTCCAGCGTGGCGAAGGGGAGGGGGATCGGATTCCCCTCGATTTCCCTGCGTCCGTCCCGATGCTCCTTGATCCGGCCGTTGATGATCATGGAGCCCTTGGTGAAGCAGTACACGTCCGTGCAGCCCACGAGATCGTGTCCACCCTCTTCGGTCATGGACATCTCCTCGACCATGGCCACGAAGGCCGCGACCTCTTCTTCGGAAAACCCCTCCTCCGTGAGGATGTTGGCCGCGACCGTCACTGGGTTGATCCTCAACACCTGGATGTTGGCCATCTGCCGCGAAACGGCTTGGAAGGCCACCATCGCTTTGATGACGGCGGGATCCGTTTCTGCCACTCCCTGACCCAGCAGGTTCTGGCGGAAGAGCTCCGACGGATCTTCCGGATCCGAAATGGCCTCGCGGAACCGTTCGAGCGCTTGCTCGACGCTCCCCTTGGCCTCCTCCTCCGTTTTTTCCGAAACCGTTTCCGTCTTCTCGCCTTCGGTCTCGTCTGCCTCGGTCGGCTCCGGCTCCGAGTCCTGCTCCTCCTGCGAGGGTTCGACCGACTCGGTCGTCGACTGACCCTCTGGTCCCCTTCGCAGCGCGTCCTTGAGTTTTTTCAGGATCCTTTTGAGGGGGCTGAAGGAGTCGATGGCCGCCTGCACGAGCTCCGGAGGCGCCTCTTGGCGCTCCAGCTCCATGAGGTTGATCTTGAGCGCAAGCTCGTAGATCAGCCTCTTCTTCTTCTGATCGACCGTGAGGTACATGTTCCCCTTTGGGCTGGTCAGGAGGACGATGTCCACCTGGAACCTGTACCGCAAGTACCGGCCCATCTCGCGGTTCTCGACGCCTTCGATCGCGATGTACCGGTAGGGACGCAGGGTGGCGGCCCGTTCTCCCAACCGCATGGTCGGGATCCAGAACGTCTCGTCGACGAACTTCCCTTCGCGAGTTTTCTCGGCGATGACCCGTTCGCAATCCATGGCGAACATTTTCTGTTGTTCCTCGAACGCGTCGAAGAAAAGGTCGAGCGCCTCGTTCATGCCCTTGGTGTCGCCGTACAAATTGACGGACTTCACGACGTTGGGAAGGGCCAGCGGATCCAGCTCGCCTCCTTTGGTATCCGCCTCGCGGATGCGCGTGAGCGCGTAGGTGTACTTGAGCTTCTTGTCCGCCTTCACGAACCGCGCGCACAGGTCGGCGCAGCACACGTCTGGCGTCCGACCATGTTTCTTGTGCTCATCCAGCGTCCCTCCGCCCACGCCCAGGGCGAGGACGTCGGAGCGCAGGCCATCGGGCCCGTCAGGGTCCCCGAATTTCTGGAAGAGCTCATCCTCGCTGACCTCGACGTCCTCCGGCGGCTCGTTCTCGGGCCACCAGATCACTCCCGAGTCGATGCCCTCCTTGAGGAGGATACGACGTCCGTATCGCTCGTCGATGTGCCTGCCGTAGTGGCTGGCGAAGATTCGGATTCGGCGCGCTCCCTTGGGGCACACCGATCGGTCGAATGAGGGGCGACGTTCGGTCGGCTCCTCCTCGGCGGTTTCCTGTTCTCCTTTCGTTTCTGGCTTCACCAAGTGGCTGAAGTCCAGCTCAATTTTTTCGTTGGTTCCGTCGTTGCTTCCCATCTTGTTTCTCCTTCTGTGTGGGGTTGAGGCAACGCGCCATAGTGGCAGAAAATAGCGCGTTTGTCAATAGAAAAGGCCGTCCCAGGAAGCGAGTGGGGACGGCCGAGGATGACGGGTCAGGTTGGAGCGGATTCGATTAGCGATCTCCTCGTTTTCCTTGGGTTTTTGAGCGGGGGTGAGTGGTGGGCGACGGAGACGAACGGTCGCCGAACGCTTCGCCTATGAGTCGGCAGATGCGGGCCGGGTCTTTTGAGAGCTCCGAGCCGGGTTTCGCCAGGATGACGAAACCCTTTCCAGCTGGGTACCGTTTTACTCCTCTGCGGACTTCCGCATCAGAGCTCGATTCCGGGTTCTTGAGCTTCCAATGGCTGGGTTCGATTTTTGACAAGGCCGGGAGGAGTCGCAGGTTGAACTCCGGATGGAAGGTCTCCAAAGGGGCCACTCGGAGGATTCCAGCACCGGTTTTCGGGTCGACTAGATGTAGCGTGTCTCCCCTGCCGATTCCCCTGGCAAAGAGGATGGCCGTGCAGGCAGCGAATTTTTTCTCGTCCGCACGATGGGTGATGGTCACCCGTTCTTCGCCGTCGAAGAGCCACAGTTCTACGTCGGCACCCTCGACCTCCTCGGCCATGTGGCTCATGAACTCTGGTTTTGATTCTATTGACTTCATGTCTTCTCCTTTTCTTTTTTTACTCTTGACATGGATGGAAAAGGTATCAGAAAAAATCGTTCCGGTCAAGTTGGTTGTGTTCTTTCTTCCTGCTTCGTATAATGCCCACACACTTTTTCCCTATGACACTTCCAGAACTTTTGTCGGTGGCCCCAGGCGCCGACCTGACCGTGGTGAACGAACCGTTCCATTGTGCGGGTAAATTAGTCCTCACATTAGAAGGAGGCGAGAGCAGGTCATGGCTCTTCTCCGAAGAAGGCGAGCTGCTCGCCGTTGCCCCCGGGGACGATGAAGCGATGTTTTTCCGCCCGACAGGAGAGGAGATAGACGCGAGCGGCGATCAAGTCCTGTTCCAAGGCAAGGATTATGAATCGACCTATGAGGACGGCGGGAAGATCAGCCAGGTCCAAGGCGACGTGGTAGGCATGGCCGACGACCGGCTGGCTTTTTCGGAATACGAGGCCGACGACGGCGGCCGGGTCCGGGTCATCCGCAACGAGAATACGGGCGAGACAAGATCTTATGTCGGCGAGGTGGTCGTGGTTGAAGAAATAATGTCCGTTTCCTAAAACCGATGTCGTGGCGTGCCTGGTGCCTCATTCTGGCTTTTGCTTTCGCCGCGGTCGTCGGCATTGCCACGGCGGCATTTTGGCCGTTGGATCCCGCGGCCGAGGCAGGTCGGATGCGGCAGGCCATGTCCTCGTTGTCGGGAGCGCACATGCGGGGGAGTTTCCACCTTCGGGAAGGAGAAGGGTCTTCCTTGCACGTTGAGCGTCTTTTTGTTGATGCGGACGTTCGTCTTTTAAGCGGAAGCGGTTTTGTTGCCGACGTCTCCCATGTCCAAAGTGCCCCAACGTCGATGTATTCCCAGCAGCAGTTCGTTGAAGCGGCAGGTGTGCGTTATCGGAGGTTCGACCCAAAGGAGGGATGGCGCGTGCAGGAGAGAACCAATGAAGCGGTATCTTTGGATGGGTTATGGGCATTTTCCCCTTCATTGTTTCTTGATGTTCCGTGGGAGGATGGGGTTCCGGGCGAGGTGCGTACCGCACTCGCATCCGCGGACATTTTTGCGGTGACAGATGCAGGAACGCGATGGCAGATTCCGGGAGAACAAGGGAGGGTGATCGAGGCGCGGCTGGTTCCTGACACGGCTCGAAGCTGGTTGGTTGGCTTCCTTACACAAATGAATGGATCTGTTTCAGATGCAGACCGTCTTTTGATCGAGCGCACTGTGGGGCTCTGGTCGCCCCTTACCTGGCGCTGGTATATTGGGAGCAAGACTCATCGTCTGTATAGGATCGAAGTCGATGGGGAAGTACCTGTGTTGGGCCGCGCGTCTGCACGAAGTTTTTCTGGTCGGGTCGATTTTAGTAGTTTCAATGAGGTGAAGCCGATACCAGTGCCAACGCCAGTGGTTCGTATCGGGGCAGATGGGGCCCTCACAGGGATTCCTGCGACGCGAACGCAGAAACACTCGCCGGCGGCAGGTTCTTTGGGGGCCGCGTCAATCGATGATCCGGATGATGACGGACTCTCCAATACACAGGAAGTTTTTTACGGGACGAATCCCCTTGTTGCTGATACGGATGCGGACGGGGTGGGGGATGGGGATGAAGTGGACGCAGGTACGAATCCGACCGGGGAGGGACGGTTATTTGGCTTTGGGGTTCTCCATCGATAAACGTATGCAACGACTTGGTCGTGCCATGCGCCGCCCTGGAAGCGGTGGTGTCGCCTGGCGAACCACATTCTTTTTTGTGTGTGCAGTGGTGCTTGCCATAGGCGCCGCGTTTCGGTTGTGGGTATTGATGGTGGCAGACCATGCGTCCTACCAGGCCTTGGCGAGCGGGCAGCACGAGATCATCCAAACGCTTTTCCCCAAACGAGGGTCCATTTATATTCGCGATGTAAAAGGAGCGACGACGGTTCCGCTCGCGACCAACCGCCGGTTGGCGTTTGTCTTTGCCGACCCGCGTCGCATCGAGGATGCCGCACGGACGACAGGCCTGCTCGCTGAATTATTCGGATACGATGAGGAACAGAAAGAAAAATTACGCGATCGATTAAGCCGGAAGGAAGATCCGTATGAACCCGTCGAGCACCATGTCTCCGATGAAACGCTTGCGCGGCTGAAGGAGTTGAATTTGGCTGGCATTTCGACCGTGGATGAAGATTCGCGCTACTATCCCGAAGCGGCGCTTGGGGGGCATATCGCCGGTTTCTTTGGGATGAACGAGGATGGAACCTCCGCAGGAAAGTACGGCATAGAGGGATTTTTTAATGAACTATTGGCAGGGAAACCAGGGCTCGTTCGTTCGGAACGGGATATGGCCGGCCGTCTTATTTCCGTGGGGGAACAGGCATTTGTCCCGGCAGAGAACGGGGTTGATATCGTGCTGACCATCGATCAGACGATCCAGTACCGCGTCTGCCATGCTTTGAAGAAGGCGGTCGCCGAGCATCAGGCGGATGGGGGAAGCGTCGTGGTGCTAGATCCGTCAACCGGAGCGGTGCTCGCCATGTGCGGTTCGCCGGATTTCGACCCGGCGAACTATGGGGCCGTGGAGGGTCTGCACGTGTACAATAACCCGGCGATATTTTCGGCCTATGAACCGGGGTCGGTGTTTAAACCGATCACGATTTCGGCGGCGATTGATGCGGGGGTCGTGGGGCCCGATACAACCTATGAGGACACGGGATTGATCGTCATCGACGACCACCCTATTAAAAACTCCGACGGCCTCGCCCATGGGATCCAGACGATGACCCAGGTGCTCGAACGTTCGCTCAATACCGGATCCATTTTTGCCATGCGCCAGCTGGGTCCGGACCGCTTCGGGGAGTATGTGCACGCGTTCGGGTTCGGGGAAAAAACGGGGATAGAGCTCAAGACGGAAGTGGAAGGCGATTTAAAGGCCATGGATACCGGCGAGGAGATTTTTGCGGCGACGGCCTCCTACGGGCAAGGCCTTACCGTGACGCCTCTCCAACTCGCGGCCGCGTTTGCGGCTATTGCCAATGGGGGAATATTGCGCCGCCCCTCGATCGTTTCAGAGATGCGTTATCCGGATGGGCGAGTGGAGACGCGGGAGCCGCAGGACATCCGCCGCGTCGTTTCCGCGCGCGCGGCACGCATGACGACCGCGATGATGGTTTCCGTGGTCGAGAACGGATACGGCAAGAAATCCGGCGTGCGCGGGTACTACATTGCTGGCAAGACGGGAACCGCCCAGGTGGCCCGCGAAGACGGGCATGTGGGATATCAGGAAGGGAATACCAACACGACGTTTGCCGGCTTCGGTCCCGTCGAAGACCCAAAGTTCGTCATGGTGACCCGCCTGGACCATCCCCGCGATTCTCAATGGGCCGAAACCACCGCCACTCCGCTATTTGGGGAAATCGCCGCGTTCCTGCTAGACTATTTGGAAATACCCCCTACCCGCTGAAGTATGAAAAAGTTCGTCCAGTCCCTGTTGGCTCGCAAGGCCCGGTCGGTGATCCGACGTTTCCATCCGTCCGTCGTTATCATTACCGGCTCGGTCGGCAAGACCTCCACACGCGCCGCGATCGCCGCCGTGCTTTCGACGAAATTTCGCGTCCGCACCAATGCGGAAAATTACAATAACGAGTTCGGCGTGCCGCTTACGATTTTGGGTGAGCCTTCGCCGGGGCGGTCGGCGTTGGGTTGGCTGCGTATTTTTTTGAAACCTGTAAAGGATTATCCAAACATGCTCGTCCTTGAGTATGGCGCAGACCAGCCGGGCGACTTGGAATATTTGTGCGACATCGCCGCCCCGGATGTCGCCGTGCTGACGGCGGTCTCTCCCGTGCACGCCGAGCATTTCAAAGACATCGATGAGCTCGCGCAAGAGAAGGCAACCGTCTTGCGTCGCTGCAACCCCGAGGGATTGTGCATCCTCAATAAGGACGATGAGCGGGTGATGGCCTTGAAAGCGGAAGCAGCGGCACCGGTTCAGACGTATGGGTTCGACCAAACGGCGGATACGCACGCGGAGGGGGTCGAGCAGCATATCCGCGAGGACAATTCGTTCGAGCCCCGGGAGGTTTTTTCGACCCTGTCGTTTGACCTTGTGTACGGGCAGACGCGCATCGCCGCGGATATTCCCAACCGTTTGGGCCGCCCTCCGATTTCCGCGGCGCTGGCTGCGGCCGCCGTCGGTGAACATTTTGGCGTGGCTCCAGAACAGATGGTAAAACAATTTGCCGACATCCCCATGATCCCAGGGCGGATGAACCCTATCGGCGGCATCAAAGGAAGCTTGCTTCTGGATGACAGCTACAATGCCGCCCCCGCCTCCGTTTCCTCGGCGCTTGATGTGCTCGCGGGTTTCCGACCGTTTGAAGGATCGCGCCGCATCGCGGCTTTGGGGCCCATGGCGGAGCTTGGCGCGTATAGCGAAGAGGAGCACCGCAAGATCGGGGAGAAGGCGGCGCGGCTCGGCATCGATATTTTGGTTACGGTCGGCCCGGAAACAGCCATGACCGAATTCGCGGCGAAGGAAGCGGGGATGAAGGAAGAACAGACCGCGCATTTCGGAAACGCAAAAGAGGCGGGGCGTTGGCTCGACCACGAGGTGAAGAAAGGGGACATAGTCCTCATCAAAGGATCACAAAGCGCCCGTATGGAAAAAGTGGTGCGCGAGCTCATGGCCGAACCGTTGCGCGCGCCAGACCTGCTGGTGAGGCAATACGGGAAGTGGTTGGACAATTAAAAAGAACGTCGCGTCGGCGATCGTTGTGAGGAGGGGGACATGAGTAGTCTCTCTGTTCCTTGGATGTCAATGCTTTGAGCAAGAGGGGAAGCTCTGTGAGCGTTTCGAGCACGCCAACGGCGAAAAACGTGACCGGTTCACGCCCGATACGTACGCGGAAGCATGAGTGTTCGAGAACGGAACCGACGACATTCGACGTGATCTGCTGCGAACCATCGTATCCAACCCTCAGCTGAGGGACAAGACTTTGCTCATCCAAGCGCAAAAACCGTTCGACGTTTTTATCAAACATCGAACGGTTTCTGCCTTGGTGACCCCACCGGGAATCGAACCCGGATCTGCACCGTGAGAGGGTGCCGTCCTAACCGTTAGACGATGGGGCCGTGTTTTGAGCAATTTTTGCTTTCAACTCCTTTCTTATAATGCCAGATTTTTTTATCTGGATTTCGCGTTTTCGTGCTTCGGTAACAGTATTGTATGTTTCAATGTGGACGACTTTATACGGCCGGTATCCTTTTGTGGATCTTACATTACCAGAATTATGCTCTTTTAATCGGGCATCTATATTATGTGTCATCCCAATGTACCAGCGTCCTGTCGGGATTGAAACAAGAATATAGACCAGGTGCATACGTTTACGATAGTGCCGTCCCCCGGCGGAGCCGGGTCCGGCTCCGCCGGATAACCGTTAGACGATGGGGCCGTGGATAAATACACGGCGAAGGGTAACAAATCGTCCGCCATGTTACAATACCATTACTATGGGGGACTTGTTTCTTGAGATAGGTTCACTCGTTATTTTGGTGGCGGTGATTTCGTTTGTGGTGCAGTGGTTCCGGCAGCCGCTTATTTTGGCGTATATCATCGCGGGGATTGTGGCGGGGCCCAGTCTTCTGCATCTGGTTCGTTCCCCCGAGGCATTCGACACGTTTGCGAACATGGGGGTGGTTTTTTTGCTGTTTACGGTTGGCCTGGGCCTCAATTGGCGGAAAGTAAAAGAGGTGGGAGGGCCCTCGACGCTGATGGGGGTCGGGCAAGTGGTGTTTACCTCCCTCGTCGGATTTTGCCTTGGGAGCGCGCTTGGGTTCGATTGGCTCACCAGCGTCTACTTGGCGGTAGCTTTTTCCTTTTCCAGCACGATTATCATCATCAAGCATCTTTCCGACAAGAATGAACTCGATTCCCTCTACGGGCGCATCAGTGTCGGTTTCCTCCTGGTGCAAGATTTCATTGCCGTGATCCTTCTCCTTCTGTTGCGCACGGTTGAAAAGGGGGCGACGGTTGCGCACATTCTTTCTTCGACCGGAGAAAAACTTCTTTTGTTTTTGGTTGGAGGAGCCCTCGCGCTCCTGATTGCCCCGCGTATCGTGGCGCGGGCGGCCCGTTCGCAGGAGTTGTTGTTCGTGTTCGCGCTCGCTTGGTGTTTCTTTTTTGTGGCGATGGGCGCGCGGGCGGGGTTTGGGATGGAGATCGGGGCGCTGGTAGCCGGGGTTTCGCTCTCGGGGACGGTGTATGCCACGGAAATAGCGGCGCGGCTGCGTCCGATCCGCGATTTTTTTCTCCTGTTGTTTTTTGTGATCTTGGGGACGCATTTGCAGTGGCAGGCGCTTCCAGGGAACTGGGTATCCACGCTCGTCTTTTC
This sequence comes from Candidatus Uhrbacteria bacterium, assembly GCA_016188425.1. Lineage (GTDB taxonomy): Bacteria > Patescibacteriota > Patescibacteriia > UBA9934 > GWF2-40-263 > JACPHX01. The sequence continues at coordinate 41,406 of JACPHX010000020.1, forward strand.
CGTGTTCGTCTTGGTGGGCAATCCGCTGCTGGCGCTCCTCGTTATGCGGCTCTTGGGCTACCATTCAAAAACAGGATGGCGCGCCGGCACCACGGTGGCGCAGATATCCGAGTTTTCTTTCCTGCTTCTGGCGGTGGGCGTATCGCTTGGGCATATAGATGCCACGAGCGTTGGGGTTGCCACCGGAGTCGCATTGCTGACGATCGGGTTTGGTTCGTACCTTATCAAATACAACGAGCAGATGTACCGCTGGTTCCGGCCTTTGTTCCATCGTATCCTCCCCTGGCCGGCCTCCCGGTGGCATGGCCGGGCGGGAAAGACGCCCGAAATATTCCTCTTGGGGTTCCATGGCGTCGGGCAGGTGTTGCTTCAGGGGCTGCATGATTTGCGCCGTTCCTATGTGATTGTAGATTTTGACCCGCATGTGGTGCGGCGGCTTATGGAACAAGGCGAACCGGTTATGTACGGGGATGCGGGCGATGAAGAATTTTTGCGGGATCAACAGATAAAAAAGGCCAAGTTCGTCCTCTCTACCATCCCCGAGAAACAGATGAGCATCGATTTGCTCTCGAGTCTTAAAGATATCGGTTTTTCCGGCGGGGTCGTGGTATCGGTACCCGAACCAAAAGATGCGGCCGATTGTTATGCGGCGGGCGCGGATTTTGTCATCATTCCAAAGCAATTGGGGGGAGAGAAGGTCAAAGAGATCCTCGAACATTCCAAGATTACGGCCCGCTCCTGGCGCTCGCTCGGGAAGGCGGCACAGGCATGCGGAGCCCTTGACGCCTGATCCTATGTCTGTTAGGTTTTTTCGTCCAGTATGGACTTACCCCCCCCGCAAGGGGGGTGAAGCAGAAAGGAAAAAATAATGCCTACGGTCATTCCATTCCGCCTCCTTCTTCCTTCCGTCCCGCCCAAGGATTCTCAAGCGGCGGATTCACCGGGGGCAGACGTCATCCAAATGGCGGATCATCTCGGTTCCCGCCGCCGTCCGCAAGACGCGGGAGAGGAAACCGACCCAGGCGCCGTCTTGGACTTGCGCGCGTGGGCCGCCGCGCAGCAAGCGTGGATCACCGACCACGTCCACAGCGCACGCGTTGACTACTACCAAGCGGCGGCCCCAGATCACGAATGGGCCATGTACCTCTTCGGGGTATTCCAGAAAGATGACACGTTCCAAGAACGAGTCCAGGAACAGCTGGTCGGATCTAGGATGATCCAGGTCCTCATCGATCTCGATGAACTCTCCACGGACATCGTCCTCATCGTCGGAAGCGAACTGCGCCCGAAAGATCTGGCATTCCCTGGCACCAACCAGATTCGCATCGACACCCGCTGGGAGGCGCGATACGGGAAGAGCCATGCTCTTTTCTTCATGGAAGAGCACTATCATCTTCCGTTCAAAGCGGGTCTGTATCTCTGCAAACCAGGCCTTCCGCCACACTTTCTTCCACCGGCGCGTCCATGAAAAACCCACGGCGCGCTTTTTTGTTTGCGGGAAAGGCCGTATAATTTTGGCGTATGCTAACTATGAATCGAGGCGAGTCTAGTTTTTTTAGAAATAGTACGCATCCTTCTTGGGAAAGCGGAATGGAGCATTCCCTTGAGCAACAGCCGTCGACGGATTGTGTCCTTCGGTTGCCGAAGGAAGGCTTATTTGGAGTCGCGGACGGGAAAGCGGGAAGCAAGGAAGCGGCGCAGGTGGTGCTCACAGAAGCGGTGGAAGGATTAGGAAACCGGTTTGACGAGACGCTGAATCGGTTGCGAGCGCGTGGTTTTTCGGACGCGCAAATCGCCGTCAGCGTTTCGATGGCTATGAACGGGTTGTTCCAACGCGCGCATGCGGCTTTGCGCGGACAAGCGAGGGATGGGCGGCCAGTGTTGGCCACGGGGACCGTAGCAAAATTGCATGCGTTTCCAGATGGGACGAAGTATTTGTATCTTGGTCATGTCGGGGATACCCGCGCGTGGCGGTTTGTGCCGGAGGATTCGGGCGGAAGGTTGGAGCGTCTTACCACAGACGACTCCCAACTTACGCGGTGGGTGGCGGAAGGGAAAATTACGACCGCGGAGGCGGAATCCGTCGAACAGTACCGTTCAAAAACCGAGTTGAGCGGTCCGTATGGCGCGGAATTGCCAGCGGCCGCGGGGCGTTTACACAATATCTTGGGGCATGAGCAACCATTCTCCGTGCAATTTTTGGCAGAGCCCCTTTCAGAAAAAGACATCATCATCCTGACGAATAACCGAGTGCATGGAAACATGACGCCGGATGAAATTCGTCAAATCGCTGCGCTTCCATTGAGCGATGATGCTGTGGCGAAGCAGCTGCAGAAAACCGCGGAGGAAATCGGTCGTCGAGCCCCGGGCACCCATGGCCGTGACCGGCGGATGGCGGGCGACGCGGCGGCTGTCGTGGTTCGTGTCGGTGAATGGCGCCCGCGCTCTTGACTACCTGTAGTTAGCACTCTAAAATTGCGAGTGCTAATATGCAGACCCAAGACAGACAATCAAAAGTCCTTCAGCACCTGGTTGAGCTCTATATAGAGGAAGCGGAACCCGTGGGCTCCCATACCCTCGTGGATCGGTTTGCGCTCCCTGTCTCTTCGGCCACCATCCGCAACGACATGGCTTTGTTAGAGCGCGACGGCTTTATTACTCATCCGCATACGTCTTCTGGACGCATTCCGACCGCCAAAGGGTACCGCGCGTATCTCGCCCAAGGCGTCCGTCCTTCGAAACAAGGAAAGGCGAAGGCGGCATTTGAAGCCGTTGTTTGCGCGACCGAGGAAGAGGAAGCGGTGCTCAAAGGGCTCGCAAAAGCCCTTGCGGCGCTCTCGGGAGAGACCGTGCTGGTTGCCTTCGACCAACATTCGAGTTATTACACCGGGGTCTCCTACTTGTTGCGCAAGCCGGATTTTGCGGATATGCCTTCGCTCTATGGCATTGGCGACCTTGTCGACCAGTTCGATGAAGTAATCCCCTCGGTCTTCTCTGACGTGTCTGATGAAGTGATGATCCGGGTCGGCGAAGAAAATCCGTTCGGGGAAGGCATGAGCACCTTGCTTGTCCGCTACTCGTTCCATGGAGTTCCGCACGGCCTCCTTGGTCTCTTGGGCCCGATGCGGATGGATTATGCGCGCAACCTGGGGCTCATGCAGGCCGCGACCGAGTCCCTTTCTTTCTTTTCGTATGACTGAAGAACAACAACCAGAGGAAACAGCATCGACGGACGCTGCCAAGTGCGAGGAGTACAAGGCAGGATGGAAACGTGCGCTCGCGGATTACGACAACTTGCGTAAAGACCTCGCGCGCGAGCGGATGGTGATCCGCGAGCAGACGACGTCCCGACTGTGCGAATCTTTCCTCTCCGTTCTTGAACATTTCGACCAGGCATTGTCGCATCAGCCCAAGGACATGCCGGCTGTGGCGTCAGGGTGGGCGCAAGGCGTCCTGCATGTGCGTATAGAACTCGAGAATGCGCTCCGAGAGCTCGGCGTCGAGCCGTTTGGAACGGTCGGGGAAGCGTTTGATCCGCGTCGACATGAAGCGGTTTCGGAACGGGTTGAGGGGGAAAAAGAAAACAACACGGTTATTGAAGTGATCGGAAGGGGATTTGCCCTCGGAGAACGGGTGTTGCGCCCGGCGCGCGTCATCGTTTCGAAACGCGCGGAGTAAAGAACGAATTTTACAAAAAATACTATGGCAAAAATTCTTGGGATCGATTTGGGAACGACGAATTCTTGTGTCGCGATCATTGAAGGAGGGAAACCAAAAGTGCTTGATAACAGCGAAGGGTATCGCACCACACCTTCGATCATTGCGACGTCCAAGACAGGCGAGCGTTTGGTTGGGCTTCCTGCCAAACGCCAGTCGGTGACGAATCCGACGAACACCTTGTACTCTATCAAGCGCCTGATAGGCCGCCGCTTTACCGATGCCGAAGTGCAGCGTGATTTGGCGGTGTTCCCGTTTAAGATCCAGAAGCGCGGTGAAGGCGTCGAAGTACTCATGGGAGGAAAGGCATACACGCCGGAGGAAATTTCTGCGATGGTTTTGCAAAAGATCAAGAGTGATGCGGAAGCGCGTTTGGGCGAGTCGGTGACGGAAGCGGTCATCACCGTCCCTGCGTATTTCGACGACGCGCAGCGCCAGGCCACGAAGGTTGCAGGCGAGATCGCTGGCCTCACTGTGAAGCGCATCATCAACGAGCCGACGGCGGCGGCGCTGGCGTATGGGTTTGACCAGAAGAAAGGCCAGCAAGTGCTCGTCTACGATTTGGGGGGCGGGACGTTCGACGTCTCTGTCCTCGATTTGTCCGCGGATACCGTTGAGGTGAAAGCCACCAACGGCGACACGCATTTGGGCGGCGACGATTTCGACCGCGTCGTCATCGACTGGATCGTCACCGAGTTCAAGAAAGCGGAAGGAATCGATCTTTCGAAAGATCCGCTCGCGATGCAGCGCATCAAAGACGCCGCCGAAAAGGCGAAGATCGAACTCTCCACCGCCGCCCAGACCGAAATCAACCAGCCCTTCATCACTTCCGATGCCAACGGCCCGAAGCACCTCGTCGTCCCTTTCACGCGTTCCCAGCTCGAATCATTGTGCCTTCCCCTCGCGGAGCGGACGATGGAGCCCGTGCGCCAAGCGCTCGCGGACGCGAAGATGGAGAAAAACGCCATCCACGAAATCATCATGGTCGGCGGCATGACGCGCATGCCTCTCGTGCAGAAGAAGGTTGAGGAATTCTTCGGAAAGAAACCCAACCTATCGATCAATCCCGACGAAGTCGTTGCCCTGGGCGCCGCGGTACAAGCCGGCGTCCTCCAAGGAGAGGTGAAAGACGTCCTCCTTTTGGATGTCACGCCTTTGTCGCTGGGCATCGAAACGTTGGGCGGAGTGATGACCGCGCTCATCGAACGCAACACGACGATTCCGACTTCCAAAGGCCAGACTTTCTCGACCGCCGCGGACAACCAGAATACGGTGGAGATCCACGTCCTCCAAGGCGAGCGGCCGATGGCCGCGGATAACAAGACTTTGGGACGCTTCGCGCTCTCGGGCATCCCCCCGGCTCCTCGCGGCGTTCCGCAAGTCGAGGTAAAATTCGACATCGACGCCAATGGGATCCTGAACGTCTCGGCCACCGACAAAGCATCGGGCCAGGCGCAGAGCATCCAGATCAAAGCGTCCACAGGTCTCTCCAAGGAAGACATCGAGCGGATGAAAATGGAAGCGGAGCAACACGCGACGGAGGATACGAAGAAGCGTGAGCTTATCGAAGCACGCAACCTGGCGGAGCAGATGGTGTACACCTCCGAGAAGATGCTCAAGGACAATGAGGCGAAGGTTTCGGCGGAAGATAAGAAGGCCGTGGAAGAGAAGATTGCCGCGATGCGCTCGGTCAAAGATGCGGATGATCTGGACGCGATCAAGAAGGCGGGAGACGAGCTGACGGATATCGCGCAGAAGGTGGGGGGCAAGCTCTATCAATCGGGGCAGGCGCAAGGGGCGCAGGGGGCGTCCGGCGAAGCCGGATCCGGCTTCGCCGGACAAGGGGGAGGCGACGAACCGAAGACGGAGGGGGCACAGGATGCGAATTTTACGGAGAAGAAGTAAGCACGGGGCGGTTAAGAGGGGTTAAGGGTGATTAGGGGCGGTTTTCGGACCGTCCAGAATAGTCCTCTTAACCCCACCTAACCCCCCTTAACCGCCCCTTTGTTCCATTTCATATGAATACTCCTCACGCCGCACAATCTCTGGAAGACACGCTGACCGTCTGGCTCGGGGAGCATGAGGGGTGTATTAAGGTTGGAACATTGAAGCCGTTGCCCCCGCCCAAGGAATGCTCTGGTTTTGTGCACAATGCCTATTTGATCGGTCAGCTTCACATCATCACCGTGGTTATCATTATAGGTTTTCTCCTCCTTATGGCGGGCATTATCGCCAATGCTTTGAAACGGTAACGCTATGGCAGGAAAAGATTATTATCACATTCTTGGGGTGGGGAAGCAGGCGAGCGCGGAGGAGATCAAGAAGGCGTTTCGCACGCTGGCGCACCAATTCCATCCGGACAAACCAGGCGGCAATGCGGATAAGTTCAAGGAGATAAACGCGGCGTACCAAGTGCTGTCGGATCCGGACAAGCGCGCGAAGTACGACCAGTTTGGCCCTGGCTTCGAGCAGATGAACGGTGGTGATGCCGGCGGGTTTGGCGGTTTTCAAAATGGGTTCAATGGGATGGAGTTTGATCTGGGGGATTTAGGATCGATGTTTGGGCAAGCGTTTGGGTTTGGAGGGGGGAGGAGGGGGGAGGGAGGAGGGAGGAAGCAGGGGAGACCTATGGAGGTGGCGCTTTCACTTACGTTCTCGGAAGCCATCTTTGGAGTGGAAAAAGAAATCATTTTACAGACGTCGGTGGCGTGTGAACGCTGTGGGGGCGTCGGGGCCGAACCTGGGACGAAAAAGAAGACGTGTACCGATTGCGGCGGCACGGGGACGCGGGTGCGGGCGCAACGGACGATTTTGGGGACGATACAGATGCAGACGACGTGCGACACCTGTCAAGGGGAGGGCGAGATCATCGAGACGCCCTGCGCGTCTTGCCGTGGGGAAGGGATGAAACGGGGGAAGAAACAACTCTCCATCGAGATACCGGCGGGGGTGGAAGACGGGGCAGTCCTTCGATTGCGAGGGCAGGGGGAGGCGATCAAGGGCGGGGAGGCGGGAGACGTGTATGTGCGTCTGCGCGTGACGCCGGACGCACGCTTTGAACGTGACGGGGACAAAATTTATTCTGGCCTCTCCATCGGGTTCACCCAGGCAGCGCTTGGAGACAAGGTGATCGTGGAGACGGTCGACGGCGACGCGGAGCTGACGATCCCGGCCGGGATCCAATCGGGAACGGAACTTCGGTTGAAAGGAAAAGGCGTGCCGCAGGGTCGGGGACGTGGCGACCACATGGTGGTCGTGACCGTTGTGACGCCGACGAAACTTTCTCGTGAGCAAAAAGAATTGTTTGAAACATTGAACTTGCGGGATTAAAAAAGACGCGGCTGCTCGTGTAAAGCAGAACGCGTTTAGTCGTCCATGGATGGACAGTCTTCGTAGTGATCCTCATCCCAGAAACCCGTCCAGTATTGCTTGGGGTGGTTGGTTCTCTGGGGATCGATCTCGCCCAGGTCGTCTCCGGCTTCCTGGGACGGAGGATGGGAGGGGGTGAGATGGTACTCGATGAGATCCTGTGTCTCGATCGGTGTTTTCTCGGCCGCGCCTTCCGCGTTGCTCATTCCAAACAGGGTACAGATAAGCCCGATGACCTGTCTTCGGGCTTCGCGTCCAGCTTCGTCGTGTTTCCCTGTGAGCTTTGGAAAGCGAAAGGGAGCTTTGCCTGATTCGATTGGGAGGTTGGCGCTTGTCGTAAAGAGCAAGGAGATGAAGGAGCCGTCCGAAGTATAGCGGATGACGGCGTAGGTTCCGTCGCGGTAGACGCGTAACCGGTCGTCGGGTCGTACCCTGGTTCGAGCCCCGACTTTTTTTCCTTTCCGTCCTTCTTCTGGGGTTGGGGGGAGGGCAAGATACACAGATGTCACCTCCGTAGTATTGCAGGCGGGGGGGAGAACTTCAAAGGGGTTGTGCACAGATGGGGGGTTGCAAGGGCGACAAGGGCTGCAAGGGTTTCAAGGGCTTGTGATAAATACCCTTGAGGCATTTTTGAAACCCTTGCGACCCTTGAAACCCGTGTGCCCGTTTTTTTTTGACGTTCCATCTGCCCTTCCGTATGCTGACCAGCGATATGTATCAATTACTTACCCAAAAAGGTTCTGCGCGCAGAGGTCGTCTTACGACGGCACATGGCAGCATCGAGACGCCTTGCTTCATGCCGATCGCGACCAGGGGGGTCGTGGAGCACATGAGCCCCAAGGACATGGAAGCGATGGGGGCGTCGATTGTGTTATCGAACACGTATCATCTCCTCCTGCGTCCAGGGCTTGAGGACATGCGTCGGCTCGGTGGTCTCCATTCACTAATGGGATGGAATCGACCGCTCATCACCGATAGCGGCGGATACCAAGTCTTCAGTTTGTCGGACATGAATGAGACCCGCGAGGAAGGGGTGACGTTCAAGTCGCATCTCGATGGGTCCAAGATCACGCTGACCCCCGAGGGATCGATGGAGATGCAGCAGGCCATCGGCGCCGACATCATCATGCAATTCGACGACGTGGCCGCCGGCCAATCGTCGCGAGAGAGATTTGAGGATGCGATGGAGAGGTCTTTGCGATGGGCGGGGCGGTGCAAGGAAAGCTGGCAGCTTGCAGCAGGCAGCTTGCAGCCAGATTGCTGCCCGCCGCCCGCTGCAAGCTGCCAGCTTTTATTCGGCATCGTCCAAGGCGGCACGCACGAGGATTTGCGGTTGCGCTCCATCGAGGGCTTGAAATCGATCGGTTTCGATGGGTACGCCATCGGCGGTTTGTCCGTCGGCGAACCGCGGGAGGATATGTACCGCATCACGATGATGTGTTGCGCGAATCTGCCGGAGGATCGCCCTCGCTATTTCATGGGAGGAGGAATGCCCGAGGAGATCGTCCGCAACGTCCTCTCTGGCGTCGATATGTTCGATTGCGTGCTTCCGACGAGGAATGGACGTCATGGATCGCTCTTCGTCTGGAAACAAGATCCTTCGACGATCAACTGGGCATCGGCGCCGACGGATTTCTATGAGCAGGTGCGCATCGAGAATGCGGGGCACCGATTCAATATGGAGCTGATCGAGCGGTTTGCGGACGACGGCTTTGGCACCGTAACTTATGCGTATCTGCACCATCTTTTCCGGGTGGGGGAAATGGAGGCACAACGACTCGCCACCATCCAGAACCTCCGATTCTATTTGCGCCTCATGCATGAGCTTCGCCTTTTCTTACAGTCCTGACCACGCGGAGATCCCTCCGCTTCTCATCGTGGGCGCCATCGCGTTTGTCGTGTCCGTGCTTTTGACGTTGGCCGTGCGCTCTCTTGCATCGAGATGGCAGGTCGTCGACGCACCAGACGCCACTCGACGATTACATGCGCGCCCCGTTCCGCTTCTTGGGGGCTTGGCTATTTTTCTTGCCGTCGCTCTCGTGACTTGGTTCGCTCTGGATCGGGACTTTGGCCTCACGAGCGGCCTCATTACATGGAAGCATTATCTTGGCATCCTCATCGGAGCCGGTATCCTCCAAATCGGCGGCGCTCTGGATGACGTGAAACGTTGGCCGGCGAAGTATACATTTTTCTTTCCTGTCCTCGCGGGAATCGCGGCTCTCGCCGGCGGCCTTGAGGTGGGAAAACTCACCAACCCCCTCGGGGGAATGATTGCTATCTCCGGGATTTTTTCGATGGTGGGCGTGTTCATGTGGCTGATGTTTATGGTGTACACGACGAAGCTTCTCGATGGCGTCGACGGTCTGTCGACAAGCGTTGGTTCTGTGGCGACGCTGATGATCCTTTGCCTCACGCTGACGACGACGTATTTTCAACCCGATGTCGCTCTGTTTGCATCGATCATCCTCGCGGCGTTCCTCGGGTTCCTCATGTTCAATGCGCCCAAAGCGTCCATCTTCTTAGGAGAAGGCGGAAGCACGCTCATCGGTTTCCTCGTCGGTGTCCTCGCCATCATCTCTGGAAGCAAAGTGGCGATTGCCTTGCTGGTCTTGGGGATCCCGCTGTTGGATATGGTATGGGTGATCGTGCGGAGGTGGTCCGGCGGAGCCGGATCCGGCTCCGCCGGAGAGGAGGGAGGTTGGAAGAGGGTTCTGATCGGTGACCGGACGCATCTGCACTACCGTCTATTGGATCAAGGATGGAACCCCAGGCAAGTCGTTTTGTTCCAGACGGCGGCAAGTGCCCTTTTGGGGATCGGGGCATTGGTGTTGCAGAGCAGGGAGAAGGTATTACTGCTGTTGGTTCTTGTTGCATCTATGGCTATTTTAACAACCATCCTGTCTCTGAAAGAAGATGGGGAGAAAAAGTTGTAAGCAATTTTTGGAATTGCTGTGCCTGTATTGTAATTCATACTGTGGCCAAGGGGCATGCCCCTTGGCCACAGTATGTGCATAGGATTAGGATATAGATTGTATTGCAAAAGCAATACAAATTTTTTATAGATATGAGAAAAATTATCATCATTGTTTTCATCATCCTCTTTCTCATCCTCACCGGTATTCTTTTCTTCCACAAAGACGGTAGTGTTCCTCACACTGTCCGCCACGATGCCGTTGTCCGTTTTGCAAACGGTACCGAGGCGACCGTTGAGATCGCGGACGAAGAGAAGGAACGGGAACGCGGTTTTTCTTTCCGCGAACGTCCGGCGGACCAGGAAGGAATCTTGTTCGTTTTCGACCGACCCGACCGCTATTCGTTTTGGATGTACGGCATGAAGTTCCCGCTCGACTTCCTCTGGATCGAGGGAGGGAAGGTCGTGGACTTGACGCCTAACGTGATCCCAGACGTTCCCCCAACAAAAACCTACCGCCCCGCCGTTCCTGTTTCGAGGATGCTCGAGATGCCGGCGGGCTTCATTGAAAAATCCGGGACATCGGTCGGTGATGAAGTCGAGATCGTTCATCTTCAACGCGGCCGGGTTTTTTGACACGTCCCCGGCGGGTGGTAGTGTGGATGTTGGAGGTGCGCATGAGTCGCGCGTTTTCATTCTGGGTACAGATCCGTCAGGCCCTGTACGACCTTGGATGGTGGCTGTCGCAAAAGAGCGACGGCTACAAACTGGGAATCCTCACAGAAGTTCTGGACTCGCTCCAAGACAGCGAGACGTTCTGCCGGATCCGCGAGCCGCGGCCGTCGGGAGCCAAGAGGAAACAGGCATTCCGCACCATCGAGGGGGCGGCGTACGAAATTGATTTCGTCCGCGGCACAGAAGATGGCGAGCAGACTGAAACGCTCTTTGTTCATCCGGCCACGGGGGTGGGGTATAGGTTCTGGATCAACTTCCGCGGGCCAGATATCGAGCGGTGGAAGGTGAATGGGGAGGCTATGCCCGACCCCGAAGGCGAACTCCTGGACGCACTGCGCGACATCCGGCTTTTCGTGGACCGCGTCGTCTGCCAGGAAGAGGAAATCGCCCGTGACATGCGCCAAGACGAGGAGAACGGAATGCTGATCTCCCCGCAGATCCCGTCTTGGACGGGGAAGATCGTCGACCCAGCCGAGGAGCCGAACAAAGCGTCGTGAGGAGTTCCTTGTGGGCTCCTTTTAATTTTGTATGAGATGTTGCTGTTTGAAATAGAATACAGGGGCGGCGGGTTGACAATCCCCCCTCCTTTTCGCTATCCTTCCCACACTTATTCCTGAACAGATCGCTGGCAATAGGCCCTCGACCCACGTTCATCCTTCTCTTCCGTCCAGTTCGGCGCCTTTCGGCCTGCAAACGTTTCAGGGTTCCTCGAAATACTTCCGTGTATTCCTCGTCACCCTTCAATGTTTTCGGCTCGAAAGTCGCTCGAACTGTCCAGGAAGATAAGGATGAACGGGGGTCTTGGGAGCCGAGGCCGCGAGAGCATCTATGAAAGCAGTCATTACTACAGGCGGGAAGCAATATCTCGTCAAAGAAGGGCAGACGATTACGGTCGAGAAGCTGGAGACGGAAGTGGGCAAGCCATTAGTCTTTGAAGCGCTCATGACCGTGAGCGATACAGACGAAGTCACGCTGGGTACCCCGGTCGTGAAGTCGGTCAAAGTCACTGCCGAAGTGAAAGAGCATGGCCGCGGGGACAAGATCCTGATCGTCAAATACAAACCAAAAGTCCGCTACCGCCGCCACATCGGCCACCGCCAGCCGTTTACGAAGTTGCTGATTACGAAGATAGCGTAGGGGAGAGGGCGGGAGGCGGGGGAACGGGAGGGCAAAAAAAGAACGGTGTTCCGTTCTTTTTTGTTCCTTGTTTTTGTTTTCCTGCCTCCCGTCCTTCGCCTTTCTCACGCCGACCGGCGTCCTCGGAGCGCATCTCCAAGCGTCACTTCATCCGCATACTCGATCGAGGCGCCAATCGGCAGGCCTCGCGCGAGGCGGGTGACGCGGCGGCCGAGGGGTTGTCCGGCGGAGCCGGATCCGGCTCCGCCGGACAGGCGGCGGGCGAGGTAGAGCATCGTTGTTTCGCCCGAGGCTGTGGGGGAGAGGGCGAGGATGACTTCCTCAATGGCCGGTTCGGCCTTGAGACGGTCTTCCAGGTCGCGCACATGGAGGACGTCGGGGGTGATGCCTTCGATGGGATTCAGCGTCCCTCCCAGGACAAGATAGTAGCCCTTGAAGACGCCGGTATCTTCAAACGTAGCGATGTCACGCGATTCTTCGACTACGCACAATAGTCCTGGAACACGGTTTGGATCGCGACAGATGTCGCAGGGGATAGATTGCGAAAAAGAAAAACAACGCGGACAAATTTTGATGAGTTCCGCGAGCGACAGGAGGTGGCGCGCGATGCGTTCCGTTTCTTGCCGGGGCTGTTTCAGCAAATGATAGACGTACCGCAAGGCAGTCTTGGGGCCAACACCGGGAAGTTGGCCTAAAGCCGAAACCACGTTTTGGATTGGTTCAGGAAAACGTCGCACATCACATGCCAAGATTCTTTAGCATCTCCTGCATTTTCCCGTTGTTCTTCATGTGTTCGGCTATCTTTTTCTGGATGCCTTTGAGGGATTCGCTGATGGCGTCCTTGACGCCCGCGGTGAGTTTGTTTTTGTCGTTCATCAAATCGTCCGCGATCTCGACGGAGACGACGTGCATGTTGCCGTTCATGGTGATCTGGACGCGGCCGCCGGCGCCGGAACCTGTTTCGCTGATTTGTTCCATGGTGCTTTGCATCTGCTTGGCTTGGGAGCGAAGGTCTTTGATGGCTTTGAGTTTGGAGAACATAGGAGAGTTAGTTGTTAGGGGGCGCAAGGGGAGCAAGTGGTCCAAGGGGCGCAAGGGGAGGAGCAGGGAAAGTCGACGCGCTTACGTGTCTATGTTCTCTGCGCCCCTTGGACCACTTGCGCCCCTTGCGCCTGTTTTATACTCCGCCCATGAATCGCGTATCCACGGGCGGGGGTGCCATGTCTGCCGGGGCGCCGCCCATGACGGGGGCCATTTCGTAGCCGCCGCCCTCCCCTCCATTGCCGTGCATGGCTTCGGGGGGTGGGGCGCCGGCGCGGCGGTCGAGGTTTCTAAAGGACGTGAGGCGGCTGTCGAAGAAGAGGCGCACCATGCCGGTGGGGCCGTTTCGGTGCTTGGCGATGTGGATTTCGGCCAGAGCCTTTTCTTCGGGGGCGAGGTCTTCGAGCTGGTAATTGCGGTCCGCGGCTTTGCGATAGATGAATAATACGACATCGGCGTCTTGTTCAATAGAGCCGGAGTCGCGCAAGTGGGACAAACGCGGAATGGCGGGCTTGTTCAGTTCGACCGCGCGCGCGAGCTGGGCCAAGGCGAGGACGGGTACTTGGAGTTCGCGCGCGATCTGTTTGAGACCGCGGGAAATCTCGGATACCTCTTGCACGCGGTTCTCGCTGGACGCTTTCGAGCGGCCTTCCATGAGCTGCAAGTAGTCGACGACGACCAGGCCGAGCCCGTGCTCGGATTGGAGACGGCGGAGCTTCGTCCGCAACTCCATGACGCCCAAGCTCGCGGAGTCGTCTATGAATATCGGTGCCTCGGAGAGGACGCCCAATGCGTGGCCGATCCTGGGGAAATCGTCCTCGCGATCCGAGAGACGCCCTGTGCGCATCTTCCACAAGTCGACGCCTGCCTCCGCACAGATCATGCGGTCGACAAGCTGTTCTTTGGACATTTCCAAAGAAAAGACGGCGACCGGCGTCTTGCCCTTGATCGCGACATGCCGCGCAAGATCCATCGCGAGCGACGTCTTTCCGACGGAAGGACGCGCGGCGAGGATGAGGAGATCCGACTTTTGCATGCCTCCCAATAGGTTATCCAACTCGGTGTATCCCGTCGCGACTCCGCGCAACATCCCGCGGTTGCGATGCAGCTCGTCGATGCGCTCAAACGCGCCCGCAAGCACGTCGCGGATATTGATGAAGGTGTTTTTGAGGAAGTTCTGCGACACTTGGAAGAGCGTGCGCTCGGCATGGTCGAGCACGAGCTCCACGTCCTCTTCTTCCTTGAACCCCAGTTCGCTGATTTCCGCCGCGGCATTGAGCAAGCGCCGGAACGTTGCTTTTTTTTGGACGATGGCCGAGTAGTTGCCGATATGGGCCGCGGTCGCCACGCTGTTTGCGGTCTCGACGAGATACGCCCGCCCGCCGACGCGTTGCAGGAGGTTCTTCTCTTCGAGGCGGTTCCCCAGCGTCAGGATGTCCACCGGCTCATGTCGGTTGATGAGGTCCAGGATCGTCTCGTAGATGATGCGATGCGACTCCTTATAAAAATCTTCCGGGCGCAACGAATCGCCCACCCTGAGAAAGGCGTCCTTTTCCAGGAGCAAACAGCCCAGGATGGACTGCTCGGCCTCGATATTCTGCGGAGGAATTTTGTCGCGCATAGCTCCGCCATCTTAGCATCATCCCCCAACCGCGCCAGTGGAAAAGCTGTGTGCTATAATTTACATAATCTATGCAAAGAAAAATAGGAGGAGGGACGTTTTGGCGCGCGGTGGCGGCCATGATGGGCGGGGTGGTGGGCGTGGGGGTTTTCGGGCTCCCGTATGCGTTTCTGCAAAGCGGCTGGGTGGTCGGCACCATCTTATTGGTCGCGATCGGCTTTGCGATGTATCTCATGCAACTGATGGTCGCGGAATTGTGCGAGCACACGCCTGGCGAACATCGCATCGTCGGGTTCATCCAACGGTACCTGGGGCCGTGGGCCGGGTATGCGGCGGTCGTGTTGTTTGCCTTGTCCGCGTGGGGAGCGATGAGCGCGTACATACAGGTCGGGGGCGTGTTCTGGCAGACGCTGTTCTCGCCGTTTGTGGGCGGATCGGCCGTGGCGTACCAGCTCCTGGTGTGGGGCGCTGCCGCCGCGCTCATCTTTCAAGGCCTGCGGTTTGCGACGCGATTCGAACCTGCCGTGGTGGGAGCATTCATTTTGCTTTTCGTTCTTTTCATCATCCGCGCGGCCGCCTCATTTTCCGCTGGCCGCCTTCCTGTTACCGATTGGACGGCCTGGCAAGTTCCCTATGGCGTAGTGCTGTTTGCGGTTTCCGGGTTGGCCGTCGTGCCAGAGATGTACGCCATCCTTGGGGCGCAAAAACGCAAACGGCTTCCCGTCGCCCTGGCCGTCGGTGCCGCGCTGATCCTTTTTCTGTACTTCGCGTTCGCGGTTTCGGTTCTTGGCGCGACCGGATCGCACACCACTCCTATCGCCTTCGCTGGGCTTTCGACGCTCTTCAGCCCATGGTTCATTTTCGTTGGCTCCGCGATCGGCGGGCTTGCGACGTTTTCGATTTTTTGGATGGTCGGGTTGGAGCTGCAGAACACGCTGCGCATCGATTATAAAATATCCCGGCGCGTGGCCTGGATATATACCGTCGTCCCGCCGCTCCTCTTTGTTTTCCGATCCTCCTCGGGTTTCATCCAGACCCTCACCTTCGTCGGGGGCATCCTCATTGCCCTCTTCTCCGTTCTGCTCATCTGGGCGCACCTGCGGATGCGTGATACGGGCACCTGCCGTGTTTATGGCTGCTCGCGCATCCCCGCTTGGGTTTCCTATCTCTTGATGGCTGTTCTGCTCGTGGGAGCGGTGATCGAGCTACGTCCGTATCTCGCGGGACTTCTGTAATTGGTGCGCCCTCAGGATATTCATGAGGAGGCAAGCGACCGTCATGGGGCCGACGCCACCGGGGACAGGGGTGATGGCGCCCGCGAGGGGGGAGACGGTCTGAAAATCTACGTCACCGACGATCTTCCCATCCACCTTTGTCGTGCCCACGTCGATGACGATGGCGCCGGGTTTGACCATGGAAGAAGAGATCAGATTCGGCTGTCCCACCGCGACGATGAGCACATCGGCCGTTTTTGTTTTCTCCGCGAGAGACGGGTCGGTCGGAGAGAGGACGGCGGGGACGATCGACCGCTCGCGCAAGAGGGGAGTCAGAGAACGCGCGAAAAGTCTGGAACCTATAATCACGGTTTTCCCAGCATTCTGCGCGCCAGATTCAACGAATAGTTTCATGATTCCGAGTCCCAATGCAGAGGCAATCCCCGGCCTCCCTTCTTCTAGCGCCGCGAGGTTCTCGGGATGGAATCCATCGACATCTTTCCATGGGTCGATCGCGCCAATGATCGCGTCCGTGTCTTGGGAAGGAAGGGGGAGCTGTACCAAGATGCCAGTAATCTCCCCCCTCCCATTCCACTCGTTTATCTTTTCAATGATGTCCCCATCCGACGCATCTCCAAGAAAAACCTTCTTCTCAAACCGAATCCCCGCCTCTTCACACGCTTTTTGTTTCAAAGAGACGTATAGATGCGACGCCGGATCGTCACCGACTAAAATGACGCCAAGGCCAACATTCAGTTGCTGGTCGGCGATGCGCTGTTTGATTTTTTCACGGATGCGCTGCGCCATCGCGCGGCCGTCCAGGAGGTGGGGCATAGATGGTGGAAGGATAACAGGACATTCAGCCGACTGTCGATGCAAGCTGCGGGTTAGTACATCAGGTTCGGATACAAGGGAAATCTTCCCGTCATCCCTTTTACCTCTTCCCGTATTTGTCTCAGTTTCGTCGCATCCGACGCGTTCATAATTGCCTCATCAATCCATCCCGCAATCTTCTTCATCTCCTCCTCTTCCATCCCCCGCGTCGTGATTGCCGGCGTCCCCAACCGAATCCCCGACGGATCCATCGGCGAGCGCGGGTCGTCTGGGATCATGTTCTTGTTGACGGTGATGCCTGCGAGATCGAGCGCCTTCTCGGCCTGTGCTCCTGTGACTCCCTTGGGCGTCACGTCGATCAAAAGGAGGTGGTTGTCGGTTCCACCGAACATCAAACGATAGCCACGAGAGGCCAATTCTTTTTCCAAGATCTTCGCATTGGCTTTGATTTGTTTTGCATACTCCTTGAACGACGGCTCGAGTGCTTCTTTGAAGGCGACGGCTTTGGCGGCAATGACGTTTTCGTGCGGCCCTCCTTGGAGTCCAGGAAAGACGGCCTTGTCGATGGCTTTTTTGTGGATCTCTTTGCATATGATCATTCCCCCTCGTGGACCGCGCAGCGTTTTGTGCGTCGTGGTCGTGACGACATCGAAGAGCGGGACAGGATTATGCATCTCCCCGGCGGCGATGAGGCCGGCGATGTGGGCGATGTCGGCCATGGTGATCGCCCCGACTTCGTCGGCGATCGCTTTGACCTTCTCGTACTCGATTTCGCGCGAGTACGCGCTGTAGCCCGCGAGGATCATCTTGGGTTTGTGCTCGATTGCCATCGCGTGCAGATTGTCGTAATCGATGCGGCCGTCGGTGGTTGTTTTGTATCGGATGAAGTCGTAGATCTTCGCCATGTACGTCACGGGATGGCCATGCGTCAGATGCCCGCCGTGGGAGAGATCCATTCCGAGGATCTTGTCTCCAGGAGAGAGAAGCGCCGAGTAGACGGCGACGTTGGCGGGGGCGCCAGAGAGTGGTTGGACATTGATGTGTTCTGCTCCAAAAAGTTGCTTCGCGCGCGCGATCGCCAATGATTCGATCTCGTCGATGAACTCACAGCCACCATAATACCTTTTTCCAGGATACCCTTCTGAATATTTGTTCGTCGCGATCGAGCCAAGGGCTTCCAGGACGGCCTCGGAGACGAAGTTTTCCGAGGGGATCATCTCCAGCCCTTCGCGTTGGCGGGTAAGCTCGCGGGCGAGTGAAGCGGCGGTGGCTGGGTCGAACGCGGAGAGGTTTGTCATAGTGACGCCAGTGTACGCCAAGCTTGACAATAGGAAAAACAATGAATAGAGTGTACACTCTTCGTGGTTGCACGAACGAGAAAGGAAGGAGGTTCAGATGAGCACCTTGCAAACCTCTTCATCGGCGCCGTCCTCCCGGCGCGGGTGGACGATGCATAAGGATATGATGGAGCGCCTTCCTTCCGGAGGCGCGATCGTCACGGCAAAAGAATGGAGACAAAAATGGGATGACCAGCAGCTGTTCTCGCCGCCCGGCGGGTCGATCGTCGTTGAGGCGATTCCGTCCTGGAACAGCCGCGGCCTCCTGCGCCATTCGCGCGTGGGGAACACGGAGCTTCCGGCTGGGGGGATCAAGATCGTCTACGCCGATGAGGAACACTCCGTCGTGTGGATGGGGTCGTTTGGCGGCAAGCCAGCGGGTCTGTATCGGGTCGAACGAGGGTCGGTCTATTTCTTGGTGGCGATGCCGACGCTGCAACGTTCGATCGCGCTGTCTTCAGAGGCGGGCGGATGGGCGGCGGCCGGGTCGGTTCCAAAAGAGCCGCACCTGATCCAATTCGTTTCCGCCTACCACGCCCTCCTTTTTCCTCGCCGTCCGTTGCAGCAGACTCCCGTCTTTCGTGATGGCCGCCTGCTTCATTTTCAGAAGGAAGCGGACGGGAACACGTACCTGCGGACGGTATTGCTTGGGAATGCAAAACGGTGGGAAGGACGGACGGGGGAAGCGAAGGTGGCGAAAGAGATAGCGGACAGCCCCCTTTTTCCGCTGGCGTTTTACGATGATACGTACGTCGCGGTGGCGGACCTGGGAGTGGAGGCCCGCTATTTCAAAGAGGCGGCTGCGGCGCGGATCCCCGGGAAACTGCAGGTGATCCGACGTTCCCCTATGGGAGTGTCCCATGCCCTGGTCACCTGCATGGAGGACGACATGCACGGAACACGGACGTGCGTGCGCTTGAATGTGGAGAAGGATCCCATTCTTTCCGGACGCATTTTCCAGAAGACGGTTCTCGTCGCGTGGAGCCCCAACGAGCAGCAGGCCGCCATCGCGTACGAAGCGCGGACGGCCAAAGGCGTCCGGCAGTTCTTCAAGACCCCGCATGACGGCGTGGAGGAGATTCCAGAGGGCGTGAAGCTCATCTCGTTCTTGCTGGGGGATAACGGCCAGGCGCACTCGCGGGTGTTCATTGATGCAGGCCATTTCTACGTGGAATTGCTTGGACACATTGTCGGCCCCTTCGATGACGCGCGGGATTTGCGCCATGAGCCCTTGGGTTCCAGCGTAAGAGTCTACGAGGAAGGAGCCCAGCGCGCCTATCGGATCCGCGCCGCAAAAGACGATTCGCCTCCTAACTGATTGATCGGTTGGGGGGTATTTTTATGGCAATCGGTACGGATTACCCGCCGTCGCCCGGGCGGCTAAGGCGGGCAGGCGGAAGCATACGGAATTACGGAAGTACGGAAGGACGAATTCGGTTCCGAACGTACTACCCCCTTTTGAAGGGGGAAAGGGGGTTACCGTTCGTTTTGTGATTAGCGGGTGTTCCATGGTCTTTGACCTTAGCGTTTTTCCCTTCTACCATATTCCTATATGTTTACCTCGGTAAAACACGTCCATCTGATCGGCGCGGGAGGAATTGGCGTCTCGGCGCTTGGGAAGTGGTTTTTGCGCCGCGGGGTGCTTGTCAGCGGGCAGGACCGCGTGGCGTCGGCCGTGCTTGATGATTTGGTAAAACTAGGAGGGGTCATGGCGGTCGCCGACGACTCGGGTCTGGAGAAGGATGTCGACTTGGTCATTTATTCCCCCGCCGTCACCCCGGAGCATCCGACACGTAAGGAAGCGGACGCGCGTGGCGTCCGATCGCTTTCTTATCCAGAGGCGCTCGGGGAATTAACGCGCGGCCATAAGACGATTGCGGTTACAGGGACCAACGGCAAGAGTACGACGACGTCGATGATCGGATTGATGCTCGAGGCGGCCGGGTTGGATCCGACTGTCGTCGTCGGCTCGCTCGTCCCCGGGTTTGTCGATGGGAATTTGCGGAGCG
Organism: Candidatus Uhrbacteria bacterium; assembly: GCA_016188425.1. Lineage (GTDB taxonomy): Bacteria > Patescibacteriota > Patescibacteriia > UBA9934 > GWF2-40-263 > JACPHX01. The sequence goes on from JACPHX010000020.1 coordinate 61,331, forward strand.
GAAATGGCTCATGGTTTGTTGTCGAGGCCTGCGAGTACCGCGAGCACATGCTCCTCCAACACCCAACGATCGGGGTTATCACTAACATTGAGGAAGATCATTTGGATTATTACCGTGACATCAACCACATCCACGAAGCGATGCAAAAATTCGCAAACCAGTCGGAGGTACTCGTGTGGAATGCGGATGATGAGATGTCGGGGAGGTTGGAGGGAGGAGGTTGGAGGGAGGAGGTTGGAGGGAGGAGGTTGGAGGGAGGAGGGGGGAGGATTTCATGCGGAATAGAGACGGGTGAGATACGGGCGGTTGACCGTCGCGTTGGCGCTGGTGAACAATCATTCGTCTGTCTGGACGGCACGGATCGTCTTGGTGAGATCCATCTGCAGATCCCCGGAGTCTACAATGTTCAAAACGCGCTCGCGGCCATTGCGGCGGCGAGCAAGGCAGGAGTGCCGTTTGAGGTGTGCCAGAAGGTGCTGGCGGACTATCGCGGCATCTGGCGCCGGTTCGAACGGGTCGGGACCTTTAAAGGAGCGCCGATCATCTCAGACTACGGTCATCATCCGACGGCCGTGAAAGGGGTCGTCGATGCAGCGCGCGAGTTTTTTCCAGGACGGCGGATCGTGTTGTGCTTCCAGCCCCATCAGCATTCGCGGACGAAGGAGTTGCGTCCGCAATTCGCGGAAGCGCTGCGCGCCGCGGATATTGTCATCGTGCCAGAGATTTACAAGGTGGCAGGGCGTACCGAGAAGGAAGAACGTGAGATATCGAGCGTGGATCTGGTCGACGACGTGCGTGCACTCGATGAGAACAAGAACATCCGCGTCGCCTCCGACCTCGCGCGCGCCGAGCGCATGCTCCGCGACCTCGTCACGGAGGGGGACGTCGTGATTGCGCAAGGCGCGGGGGATATCGATACAGTCGCAAGGAATTTAGTAACTTCCTCCTTTTGAAGGATGGATGGGGAGGTTGCCGTTCTGTTTGAGTCTTAACGCATCCCCCTTTTGAAGGGGATTGCGTCGGAAAATGTGGATAGTTTGAAACTATGAATGACATTACATCCTCGCTTCTTTCTAGGTTCGGGACGCGATTGAAACAAAACGAGCTTCTCTCCAAACACACCAACTTTCGCATCGGCGGTCCTGCTCGTTGGTACCTTGAAGCCAAGACGGAGGCGGATGTGATGGATGCTTGGAAGATCGCGCACGAGAATAGTGTGCCTGTATTTGTGTTGGGTGGAGGATCGAATACGCTCGCCCCCGACGAAGGATATCCTGGTCTCGTGATCCAGATCGCGATGCGTGATATCTCGATCGACGGCCAAGACGTCGTCGCGGACGCTGGCGCCTTGTCTGTTGCGGTCGCTCGGCAAACTGGGAAGGCGGGGCTTTCTGGGATGGAGTGGGCGATTTCGCTTCCGGGGACGATCGGGGGAGCGGTGCGCGGGAATGCGGGATGCTTTGGAGGGGAGACGAAGGATCGTCTCGTGTCCGCACGGGTGCTTCGTGAGGGCAAGGTGGTTGAGATGAGCAAGAAGGATCTCGATTTCCACTACCGCCACAGTTCCATCAAAGGAACGAACGACATAGTATTGTCAGCGAAGTTTCATTTGGAAAAAGGGGATGCGGATGAGCTGCAAAAAAAGATGGAGGAGATTTTGGGGAAGAGGAAGGCTTCGCAGCCGATGTCGGCTGGGTCGGCGGGGTGTATGTTTAAGAATTGTGAGCTGGCAGCTGGCAGCTCGAAGCTGGCAGCGATGATCGAAAAAAAAATACCGTTACCAAACAACTGCCCGCTGCCCGCTGCCCGCTGCCAGCTTCCCGCCGGCTGGCTCATCGACCAAGCAGGCCTCAAGGGCCTCCGCATCGGCGATGCCCAGATAAGCGACGTGCATGGGAATTTCGTCGTAAACCTCGGAAAAGCCACGGCAGAAGATGTGATGGCCGTCGTCCACAAGGCCAAGGAGACCGTGAAGGAGAAGTTTGGTATAGAATTGGAGGAGGAAGTGCAGTTAATTGCCCAAGGGTGACAAGGGTCGCAAGTGTTTCAAGGGCACACGGAAACGATTACCCTTGAAACCCTTGCGACCCTTGCCGCTCTTGAAACCCTTAACCCCCTCCCTATGACTATCGCCTCGATCAAGAGTACGAACATGGACATGACGGATGCTATCCGTGGCTACGTAGAGAAACGTCTGGCGTCGCTCGACAAAATCGCCGCTTCCTATGGGCCGGCGGTGGAGGTGCGGGTAGAAGTTGGGAAGACCACCCGGCATCATGCCAAAGGGCCGTACATGAAAGCTGAATTCACCATGGATATTCCTGGAGCTGTCTTGCGCGTGGAGCGGGAACATGAAGATTTGTACGCCGCCATCGACGAGGCGGCAGAGGAACTGAAACGCCAGCTCGTGGACCAAAAAGAAAAACGGGACGATCGCCATATGGGGGCCAGGCCGGACAAGGAATAGGATATACAGGGAGGCCAGTTGCCTCCCTTTTTTCTTTCCGTTCTTCGTGTACAATCTTCCCACAAACCACCTATGTCGATTTTGAATGCCATTTTTGGCGATCCCAACAAGAAAGTTCTCAAAAAGATGGAGAAAGATGTCGCGCAGATCAATGCGTTGGAAGCGTCGGTCCAGGGGCTTTCGGATGAACAATTGAAGGGGAAGACGGTGGAATTCCGGGAGCGTCTCGCCAAAGGGGAGGCGTTGGATTCGTTGTTGCCCGAGGCATTCGCCACGGTCCGCGAGGCGGCGAAACGAACGCTCTCGCAACGGCATTTCGACGTGCAGCTCATGGGCGGGCTCGCGCTTTATCATGGCAGTATCGCCGAGATGCGCACGGGGGAAGGAAAGACATTGACCGCGACCACTGCTTTGTACGCGCGGGCGCTTGAAGGGAAAGGAGCACACCTCGTGACTGTCAACGATTACCTCGCGCGCCGCGATGCGGTGTGGATGGGACAGATCTTCCATGCGCTGGGGATGACCATTGGGTGTATCCAGCATGCGGGCGGGTTTAGGTATGATCCGGAGTTTGTGTCGAAAGAGGAGGGGGGAGGGGGAAGGGGGGAGGGTGGAGAACAGGGGGGGCAAAACGCAGATGGCAGAACGGTCTCCGCCACCTCCCACCTCCCACCTCCTATCGCTTCCTTCAAGGTGGATCAGGAATATTTGCGGCCGGTGGCGCGGGTGGAGGCGTATAGCGCGGATATCACCTATGGCACGAACAATGAGTTCGGGTTCGACTACTTGCGTGACAACATGGCCGGCCGTCTCAAAGACCAAGTCATGCGCGGGTTGCATTACGCGATCGTCGACGAGGTCGACTCCATTTTGATCGACGAAGCGCGCACGCCGCTCATCATCTCGGCCCCATCGGCCGCGGTGAACGAGATGTATGTCCGTATCTCCCCGATCATCCGCGGCCTCATTGAAAAGGAGGACTTCCATGTCGATGAGAAACTGCATGCAGCGACGTTCACCGAGCAGGGCATCACGAAAGTGGAGCAAGCGCTTGGCCTTGCGAACCTTTATGACGCCGGGCACAACGTCCACTACTACGCGGATGTAACGTTGCGTGCGTACGCGTTGTATCGACGCGACGTGCAATACGTCGTTCGCGAAGGCGAGGTCGTTATTGTCGACGAGTTCACGGGACGCCTTATGCCAGGACGTCGGTTCTCGGAAGGCATTCATCAGGCCATCGAAGCCAAGGAAGGAGTGCCGATCCAGAAGGAAAGTCTCACCCTGGCGACGATTACGTTCCAGAATTATTTCCGTATCTACAGACATCTTGGGGGGATGACGGGAACCGCCGCGACCGAAGCGGAGGAGTTTTCCAAGATTTATAATCTCGAGGTCACGCAGATCCCGACGCATCGAGCGAATGCGCGCAAGGATCAGACGGATCGCGTCTACAAAAATGCAAAGGGAAAATTCGATGCGGTCGTCGCGGAAGTGAAACGCCTCCATGAGGCGGGCGAGCCGGTGCTGGTCGGTACCGTCTCCATCGAGAAGAACGAATTGCTCGGCGCGCTTCTCGCGCAGGCGGGGGTGCCGCATGAGATTTTGAATGCGAAGAATCATGAACGCGAGGCAGAGATCATCGCGCAAGCAGGACGCCCAGGCGCGGTTACGATTGCGACGAACATGGCGGGGCGAGGTGTGGACATCATGCTTGGTGGCAACCCACCTGATCCGACGAATTTTGAGAAGGTCAAAGAGCTGGGCGGGCTGTGCGTCATCGGCACGGAGCGCCACGAAAGCCGTCGCATCGACAACCAGTTGCGTGGACGCTCTGGTCGCCAAGGAGACCCAGGCGTCACCCAGTTTTATCTTTCCCTGGAAGACGACCTGATGCGCATCTTCGGCTCCGACCGCACGAAGTCCATGATGGACCGACTTGGGGTTCCGGATGACGTGCCGATCGAGAACCGCATGGTCACAGGCGCCATCGAGCGCGCGCAGAAGCGTGTGGAGGCACATCATTTCGACTCACGCAAGCATCTCTTGGAATACGATGATGTTTTGAACAAGCACCGCGAAGTCATCTACGGACGACGGAAAGAAATTCTTGAAGCGGTCGAGGCGGAGGACAAGACGCTCTTGAAGATGCGTGTCCTTGAAGTCGTCGAAAACGAAGTGGAACAAGCGGTCGCGATGCACGCCGCCGAGGGCATGCATGTAGGGACGTTGCCTGCAACTTCCATGCAGGCGCAAGGGGCGCAGGGGGTCCAAGGGGCGCAAACGGAGGGGCAGAAAGAACTCGCGGCCGTCATCGAAACGATCCTTCCGCTCACGGACGAACAGAAGGCGAAGATCACTTCTCTGGTGAAGACCGCGCAGAGCGACCGGCAGATACAGGCGCAAGAGCAGACGAACATGATCGAAGCGATCATGGCGATCGTCAAAGAGAATTACGAGGAGATGGAAAAAGCATTCGGCCGCGAGCAGCTCCAGCAAATCGAGCGCGGCGTTATTTTGCGCGCGATGGACAGCCTCTGGATCGACCACCTCGCCGCCATGGGCGCCTTACGCCACGGCATCGGCTTGCGTGGTTACGGCCAAATCGACCCGCTCACCGAATACAAACGCGAAGGGTACAAGATGTTCCAGCAGCTCCTCATGACCATCAACCAGGAAATCGCCTACGGCTTCTTCAAGTCCGCCAAGCACGCGAAGGATCGCATGGAGGCAATGCAAGCGGATGTGATGAGCAAGTTGCTCTCGCAGAGCGGCCTCGGAGGGGAGGCGGCAGGGATCGGCAGGCGACAGGCGGCAGGAAACACTGTAGGGGCGGGTATACAACCCGCCCACGCAGAGGCAACGGAGCAAAAAGCCCCTCCTTCTATTGAACAACAAGGAGGGGTTGGGGGTGGTCGTTCGGTGCAGCCCGCCGCGCAAGTCTCATTCGAAAACGTGGGACGGAATGATCCGTGCCCGTGCGGGAGCGGGAAGAAATATAAGAAGTGCCATGGAGCGTGAAATAGAATACAGGAATCAACCAAGTCTTTTCCAATCCAGAGATGATCCCCAAATGAGGGGTACGTCATGGTCTGAAGGTTTTGAATAATTCGAGCTTTGCTTTCTGCATAACTGTAGCACACTGGAGGTCACTCATCGCGTTGGCGATACGATCCAAATCCG
>JACPHX010000004.1 GCA_016188425.1 Candidatus Uhrbacteria bacterium
AAGGCAATCTTCATACCAAGACAATTATAACACGCCGTCCAAACAAAAATCCGCCAGCATTCGCCTGACGGATGTTTGATGGTGGGGCGGGAGGGGATCGAACCCTCGACCTTAGGCTTAAAAGGCCTCTGCTCTACCACTGAGCTACCACCCCGTAAACCCGGCTGCTGCCAGGTAAATCGGGAGAATCATAGCCGGAGCGAGCTGCTTTTGCAAATCCCTACCCCTTTTTTTAAGTTCCAGCGAGCAGGAATTGATACAAAACCTCTTCCTCGTCTTCGTCGGTTCGCCATCAATGGAGGGTTTTTTATTTTCCACAAAAAAACACCGCTGATTTCTCAAACGGTGCGTGTCAGTCCAACTCGCCTTCCGCTTCGAAGCGTTCGGCGAGTGACCCCATCGCGACGGCATTCCTCCTATTTGTTTCTTCCTTGTTCTCGTGCAGCCGCATGAGCCGCGCGGATAATCCCCCGCACCCTCCATGATCGCAAGAAGGCCACGGAACCCACCATGATCGAGTCGGCTTGCGGCGCCAAGGCGAACAAGTTCACCGCCTCCCGTACGCCGTTGATTCCTCCCCCCAAATTCAATCGTACCTCATCTCCTCCTGGAAGAGATCGAAAGGTGCACCCCCACTGGAACGCCAACGGATACACCTGCGTCCCAGAGAGACCGCCTGGACCGAATCCTCGTCGTTCAAGGGGTGATTTCCCGGCTTTGAGCCACGGCGCCCAATCGATCTTGTCCGCGAGAGCGCCAAAGGGGATCGTATTGGAGACACACAATGCGTCGCATTCCGGATGCTGCGCCATTTCCAGCCCCGCCGCCGGCTCCACGAGGACATTCAGTTTGGGAACAAGCGGGATGCCCAACCGCCCGGCGATCTGCAACGATTGGCGCACCTCCGTCACCAGCTCCATCTGATCTCCGTGATGAGCCGGAGCATTGGGACAACTGAAGTTGATCTGCAACCCCGCGGGCGCCTGAAACGCCGGAAGATGGGAGGCGAGCACGTCCACGAAGCTGTTGAGTTCCGCGAGCCGTTCATCCCTTTCTTGTCGAATCGACATGAACGAGAGGAAGAACGGTTCCTTGCGTTTCTGCCAGACGCCTCTCTCCAGAAGAAACGGCGCGCCAGGACCGGAGAGACCAACCGCGTTCAGCGCCTCAGCTCGCCACAACGATGGCGCAATACAGCGAGGCAATATTTCACGCGGAGAAACCAAATCCTTCCCGCGCGGCATATTGCCCTTCTGTTCGTAGAGCGTCATCGTCTTGGCTACGAAGGTCATTCCTTTCATGTCCAAGAGGCGCAACCGACGAAGCCAACGATGAGAGAAATACTCGTCGCCGCTAAAGAACCCCTGGACTCCAGAGGCGCCCCAGACAGGCCCGAAATCAATGCCGCGCAAACGCATGGGTTCACCTCTTTCTGAAAAGAACAACCGACCAGACGATCGTGCTACAAACCACCGATTATTGTCAAAAAAACAGGACGACGAGGTCCTGTCCAGACGAGCCGACAAGGGTCAAGAACGGATCAAGGGCACTCGATGCCGAACACCCACAGCAACACGGCCATGCGCATGTACACCCCCATCTCCATGGCGGGGAACATCACGCACTTGGGGTGCAGCGACGCCTCCTCGGTGAGCTCGAAGGTGTGCGGACCTGGGTGATGGACGATCGCTTCGGGCTTCATCCCTTCAAGAAACGCCTTGTCGATGATGAAGGAGCGGTATCCACTTGCGATCTCCTCGGCCGATTCCCCTCCCGTCCTATTGTTGTTCTGCGGACGTTGGTGGTAAACCGCATCCGCCTCTTTCTGAACGAACCGAAGATCCGACGTCTCTATGATCGCGATTCCCGCCGCAGACACATCGCGCTTGATATCGTCCGTCATGCCGAGCTCTGGCGGCGAGGCGAAAATGTAGCGCGCCGGCTTCATCATGCGCAACATCCGTGCGAGCGAACGAGCGGTGCGCGAGTCGCGCAAATCGCCCGTAAACGCGATCGTCTTTCCAGGCACGCCGTTGGGGATACGCTCATTGAGCACGTACGCATCCAAGAGCGCCTGCGTGGGATGCTCCCCCGCCCCGTCGCCCGCGCTAATGATGGGCACATGGCTCACGAGCGCCGCCCGTCTCGCCGATCCCTTCTCCTTCGTCCGAAGAATCATCAAGTCGCACATCTTTGAGAAGGAACGGATCGTATCCTCGAAACTCTCCCCCTTAAGCTCGCTCGTGTATTTGCCCGCGTCCACCGTCGTCCCGTAGCGCGCGCCCAGCCGTCCCGCCGCCGTTTCGAACGATCCGCGGGTACGGGTGGATTCCTGCCAGAAGACGATCTTGATCTCCTTGCTCTTGAGCAAATCGACCGCGCCGACTCTCTGATGGACGGCACGACACCAATTTGCCGTCCGTACCAATCCCCAGAAAGTCCCGACCGAGACATTGTCCACAGACACCAAATGTCGAGGTATTCCTAGTAATTCTTGCAATTGGAAGCCCCCTCCTTTGGGGCTGCGTGGAGTGTAGCAGAAGAGGAAAAAATATAAAACCACGACGACCCCCTACCCCTCTTTTTTAAGTTCCAGCGCGCATGAATTGATACAGAACCTCTTCCCCGTCTTGGTCGGGCCGTCATCAAACAAATGCCCCAAATGCCCGCCGCATTTCGCACAGGTGACTTCCACGCGGTTCATCCCGTGCGCATGGTCCTCGGTCAGGACGACCTTATCGTTCCCCGCCACCTCATCGAAACTCGGCCAGCCGGCGCCGGAATCGAACTTCGTCTCCGATGAGAAAAGCTCATTTCCGCAGGCCGCACAGCGATACATCCCTTTTTCCTTCGTATGGACGTATTCCCCCGTAAACGGCGCTTCCGTGCCTTTTTCACGGAGCACTTTGTACTGCTCGGGCGTGAGTTTTTGTTTCCAGTCCTTGTTGTTTAGAGTCGGCTGATCCATAAAATGAGATGCATGTATTTTCCGATAAATCCACTCACACGGAGCCGCCATCACTGGTTGGCTCTTTTCTTTTTGTCGGACGTGCCCCAAGCCGGTATTGCGCGTCCCAAAGCACTCGTTCCTGCTCCTTCTCCCTCAATCGGTCTGCCATCGACTTCTCCTCCTCAAGGATGGAAACTTCGTACATAAGCCTATAAAAAAAGAGACCCCCGCAGGGGCTTAATGGATACACACTGATTCGGTCTGGAAGCGAACAGGACGTGGAGAATGAGATCGTTGTTTCATACGCATAGACAGTATAGGGCCGATAGCTCCACGAGACAAAAAAATTATCCACTAAAAGAAAAACCGACGCGTCCATCGATCATGGAACGAAACGCCGGTTCACGGTGTTGTGGTCTCAAACGTAGAGGTCGAGGCCTGTGATCTGGATCGGTTCGCTTTGTGCGTCGCTGGGCGGACGCTGATTCACGAACACGACCTCGTAGGGAAGGAACGCGACCTTGCCTTTCAGCTTGGCCTGGACCGCGTCACGGACTTGGCGGCGTTTGCGGCCGCTCACGACCAAGGATTCCACCTGAAGCACCGTCTCGTTTGGTGAAATCTGGTACCGTCCCGTCCACCGCTGACGCTCTCTCTTGGTTCCAAGCCCCCCTGTCTCCGTGTGCACGAACGTGGCGCCCACATGCTTGGCAAAGGCCATGCCAAACGGAACGCTCGTATAGGCGGAGCTCAACACCACGTTTGGCGCCTTGAGTTTCGCGGGGCCAGCCGCGCGTTCATATTGCTTTGCCAAATACATGGCCAGCATATCGAGCAGGCGCGGGTACGAAATCACTCGGGCCAAGTCGATCTTCAAACCGCCCTGAACGGTCACCGCCCCGCACACCTGCAAGAGGTGCTGCCACTCCGCCCTGGAGAGGACAGAAGAGAACGAGCTCGTCTCAAGCAATCGGAGCTGGGTCGCGTTGCAGATGGTTCTCACAGACTCATCCAACCGCTGCGGATCCACCTCCGGTTTCAAGATCCGGCTGTTCTGCGGCACCGGGGGCGTCGCAAAACCTCCTCCCAACGTTTCCATGAACACTCCCTTCAAAAAAACCGCCGCCCAGGATTAGGACGACGCAGGCAGGGTAACGAAAAAAAGGAAAGCTTTCAAGGGACGCGGGGGGTTGCAAGGGTCGCAATGGTTTCAAGAGCATCAAGGGCGTTCGTCTTCGAACATATCCCCTTGAAACCCTTGCGACCCTTAATGCTCTTGAAGCCCTCCCTCCCCATCCCTTCACCCCCATCCCCTCATCTCCTCCACCACCTTCCCCGCTCCGTCGGTGGGCAACAATGCCTGCAGTGCCTGCCCCATCGCCTTCATCCGCGGTTGGTCATCGAGAAGCGCAAGGATGGCCTGTTTGAGCCGTTCCCCATCTGTCCCTGATTGTTGTACGACCATCGCAGCGCCTCCCACCAACTCCGCATTCGCTTCCTGAATCGAGGAAGGCAACGGGATAAGGATCGCTGCTTTTTTCAAGGCCGCCAGCTCGCTGATCGTCCCCATGCCCGCGCGGCAGACGACGATGCTCGCGGCCGCATACGCGTGCGCCAAATCGGCGCCGAGCAATTCGACGGCGTGGTAACGCGGATGCAACGTCTTTAGCTTGTCCGTGATCTTCCCTGTCCCGGTCACATGGATGACATTGGCATGCCTCGCGATCTCTTCCCCCACATGCTCCATCCGATCGTTGATCCATCCCGCGCCACCACCCCCGCCCATCACAAGGACGGTAGGCAGACGAAGATCGATGCCAAAACGTTCGTACGCCACGTCCATTTTCCCTGCTCGCATAGACGACCGAACCGGATTCCCCAAAAAGGAGGTCTTCCGTTTTGGAAAAGATGTCAACAGTCTCTCCCATGCCACCGTGATCCACCGTGAAAATGGCGCGACCAGACGGTTAGACAAAATTACGGTCGCATCCTGCTGGTGCACCCAGCTCGGTATCCGGCGCAGCCATCCCGCAATAACGACGGGGACACCCGTAAATCCCCCCGCCATCCCGATCGCCTGGGGCTTCTCTCTTCCCAAGACAACGAAGGCCAGATAACACGCCCAGACGAATCGAAACGGAAGGAAAAGCCATTCCGTGCTCGGGTACCGCGTCAGACGCGTGACCGGAAGCTGAAGCAATCGAATACCGGCTTCCTCGATGAGCTTCCGTTCAGGACCTTGCGGCGTCCCGATCCAAAAAATATCCACCGACGGGTCCGTTTCTTTCCATGCCTCCGCGACCGCCAGGAGCGGCATCACGGGCCCGAGCGATCCGCCTCCCGCAAAACAAATCTTCATACAGGTGATGTCTGGTTCCGATATTTGGAAATATTAAGGACAACGCCCACGGCCGCAAGATTGATGGCAAGCGACGTTCCGCCGTAACTGATGAACGGAAGCGGTAAGCCAGTAATGGGCATGAGGGAAAGCATGGAACCGATGTTCACGAAAGCCTGGACAAGCACCCAGCTCCCCACCCCAAGCACCACACACCGGCCGAACATGTCTGGTGCCTCTTTCGCGATTTTCATGGATCGCCAAAAGAAAAGCAAGAACACCGCGATCAAGGCTACCGCGACGAAGAATCCCCATTCCTCTGCGATGACGGCGTAGATGGAATCGTTGGTGACTTCTGGAAGGAACTGGAATTTCTGGCGGGAGTGGCCGTAGCCCAAGCCAAACCACCCGCCCGAGCCGATCGCGAGCAAGGCTTGGTTGATGTGGTAGCCGACCCCCTGGGGATCAAGCTCTGGGTGAAGGAAGGTTGTGAACCGGGCGGCACGATACGGGGCCAGCCCAATGAGAAGCGTCAACCCTCCCGCTCCTATCCCAAGGAGTCCGAGCACTTGGAGGATAGGGGCTCCGGCAAAGAAATAAACAGACAACGCCATAGCCGAGATGATCGAGAGCGTCCCTATGTCCGGCTGGAGCATGAGGAGGAGCAGAATCAGGCCAAGGACCGCGACGAACGACCCGAATCCCTGCTGCATGGATCCGCCTTTTTGTTTCGCTTCGAGCCATGCCGCCAGGTAAAAAAGGAACGTGAGTTTCACGATTTCCGACGGCTGCAGCGAAAACCACCCACCGATAGAAATCCAGCTGTGGGCGGACCCGATGCCCGCGCTAATGCCAGGAATGAATACGAGGATCAGAAGCACGAGAGAAGCGAGAAGCAAAGGCCATGCCTGGCGGCGCCAAAAATCATAGGGCACGCGCAGGAAAAAAAAGAGCGCAATAAGCCCGGGGATCAGGCCGAAAACAAGCTGGTGCTTGACGAAGTAATAGCTGTCGTGGAACCGCGTAAACCCCGAGGGCGCCCCCGCCGACGCGAGCATCAAAAGACCGAACACCAACAACCCCGCGACGATGGCCGCGTATCCGTAGTCGATGGTGGAGGAAGTTTGGCGAGGCATAGGTAGTCCGTAACGTGAATCACATCAACGCATCCAGGAGCGCGAGCGACGTGCCCACCGCGGCAAATACCAATGCCACCACCCACGCGCGCATCACGATCTGCGGCTCCTTCCAGCCGATGGCCTCGAGGTGATGATGAATGGGCGAGCTTAAGAAAATCTTTTTCTTCCGAATCTTCTTCGAAGCCATTTGAAGAAGCGTCGTGCAGGATTCGATGACAAAAATGATTCCAATGATCGGCAACAGAAGGGCGGTGTTGGTAAGCAGCGCCACGACGCCCAGCGTGATCCCCAGAGACATCGCCCCCGTATCCCCCATGAAAAACTTGGCTGGGTAAATGTTGAACCAGAGGAAAGCCAGGAGCGCGCCCACAATGACGCCGCAGAATACCGCCAGGTCATAGCGTCCCTGGGCGAAGCTGATAAGCGCATACGCACCGAAGGCGATGAAGAGCGTCCCGCCAGCCAACCCATCCAATCCGTCCGTCTGGTTCACCGAAAATGCCGTCGCAATGATCACCACGAGGAAAAAAAGCATGTACCAGAGACCGATATGAAAATCGCCGACAAAAGGCACGTGCAATAAGTCCCAATCTAACTTAACCGAAAACCACCACGCGCCCACTGCAGCGATCAGCGTATAGACCATGAGGCGGTGCCGCATGCGCAACCCGCCCCACAAAGCCCCAATTTTCTTTACATTGAGATAGTCGTCTACCATCCCGACAATCGCGGAGGCAACCAATACCCCCATCGGCAGCAAGGTCCCGCTGCGGGTCAGGAACGAAAACCGAGCAGGAAGCGAATCGGGAGACAGCCAAAAGAGGAAGGTTCCCGCCAGAGCAAGGAGGAGGGTTGTCCCCCATACCAATATCCCTCCCATCGTCGGTGTCCCTGCCTTTGCCGCATGGAGTGCCGCAAAGACGGGTGCATGCGCTGCGTCCCGGATGGGTTTCCCCAGACGGGCACGGATCAGGAACCTATGCAGCATCGGTTCCCAAAACAACGCCAGCAAAAATGAGAAGGCGGCCATCAGAAGGACACGGATAATTTCGAACGATTCGAGAACCATGTTAGAGGTTAAGCAGAATGATAAAAACCATGGAGGCGAACAGGGCCAATTCCGCCAGCAATGTCGTCAAAGCAAAAAAATAGGAAAGGACATGTTCCCTATGATAGAAGACCGCTTGGAACATAGTGTTGATGATCAATAGCGACGCGCCGATCGCCGGCAATATGAACACCTGATACCAGATACCGAATTGATCCGTCCCAAAATACACGTTGTAGTGGAGCGGGATAAACTGACGATCGGCGGCTCCCGCAGGACTCAATTTCCAAAGCGGAAGCAGAACTATTAAGATAACAATTACAAAGGAGATGAACATGGACCAACGAAAAAATCTAGAAACAGAGAACATCTCCTTTCCCGAATGCCACACATGGGAAAACGTACGGGCGAACAAGTTCATGTCAGAGTGCGATTATGTCCGTGACCTCCGGCAGCGCGTCACGCAGCGCGGCTTCGATGCCCATTTTAAGCGTCAGCTGTGAAAACGGACACCCGTCGCACGCCCCCTTCAGACGAAGCTCAACTCGTCCCGTTTTAAGATTGGCTGACACCAACTCCACATCCCCACGATGTCGCGCGAGCACGGGGCGTATCCCCTCCAGCACGGCTTCGACTTGTTCTGAAAACATTGATGCCATAAAACTAGTATAGCAAAGCGCCTCCTGGCCTCAAAATGCCAAACGACCGCCTGGTGTGGCGGCCGTTTTCAATTACTTGATCGAGGCAAAGGTTCGAACCGAGAACGTTCCATGGAAATTCGCCTTCCGCTTTTTGCGGTAGGAAACGGTTCCTTCTTTTCCGGCGTAGAGGGTGTCATCGCCTCCGCGGCGGACGTTCATGCCGGGATGGATCTTCGTCCCGCGTTGGCGGACCAGGATTTCTCCTGCCCCGACCTTTTGCCCGTCGGCGCGCTTTACCCCAAGCATTTTTGGCTTAGAATCGCGCCCAAGTTGTGTTGAACCAGCGGCTTTCTTTGTTGCCATAGCGTAAAAATCAATGTGGCAAAAGTATAGGGGGCAACCAGGTTTCCGTCAAGAAAAACAAACGCCCTGGCGGAAAGCCCGCCAAGGCACGCGAAATCGTCTCATAACTACCCCGGACGTTCAGGAGGACGGAATGAGGGCGCGACCCATGGGCGTGACCAATCCTGGCCGCCAATCACGGCGTGTATCGACGTAGTAGATGTACACATTCTGGGTGGTCTTCCCGTTCTTGAGCGGTTGGTCCCCAAGGACGATCGGACACCCGCCGTGCGTACTGGCCGCGAGGATGAACCCATGCGCCCCGCGAAGTCCCCAGCTAGAGATACCGGCCCCTTCGCTATTTTGGAAGGCGAACCAGATTCCCTCCAGGAGCGTCAGCGGCCGATACACGGAACGTGTTCCCTGTTGGGAGGCGCTCTCGGAGATTTTGACCGTGAACCAATGGGGAAGGAGCGTACCTGCATTGTCCCGCCCTGCGAACCGCAGGTCCTGGGTCAGAATGGCATCCAGATCCCGTTCTTCCTTGATGGCGGAAAGGACCCCTTTCTCCCGCATCCTTTGCTTGGTGAGCAGGATCCTCGGCTCGACCCACAGGAGTGATGACGACAAGATATTATCCTTGCCCACATCCAGGTCGCCAAGCGCGCGCCGCATCTGGGAGAGATACTTCTCCCGCTCCTCCGTTTTCTGAAACGTGAGGAAACCGCCATCCTCTATCTTTTGCAGCTGCTTATGTGCGACCGGCTCAACGCATCGCCATCGCTCCATTTCCTTCCGGTCGCGTCCGCGGCCGGGAATCTGGAGCGTCTTCTCGAGCGCCGGGTCCTTGATCCGGATCCGTTTCCGACCCGCGGGCTTTTCGTGCGCTTCGATCTCGATGGGGGCTTCTTCGACCCGTTCAATGCACCCCGTCTCGACCGAAAAGCATTCCGTGATTTCCGTCGCCGGCTCGTTCCCGCCGGTCACCTGGATCCGGCGCAGGCCGTCGATCCGATCGACCTTGGTTTTGAACGGATCGGGAATCCCGCTGTTGGGCCGCTCGGAGCATTCGATGATGCTCGCCGACGTTTCCGCCGCGCGCGCATCGAACACGGGATCCATGTCCAATCCTTGCGGCCAGACCTCCACGAATCCGTCTTCACGGACGTGGTGGCTTTCCTCCTCAAATACCCCTTCATCCAGGCCCGCCATCCCTTGAAGGGAGATGAGCGGGACGTTGTCGACTTCCGAAACCGGTTGGAGCTTATCCAACAATCTCCGGGCCAAACCCACGTTACACCTCTTTTCGTCCCATGGGACAAAAGGGTGCCCCATGGCTGATATTCCGAGGACTCTCTCCTCCGAAATTCAGCTGGTCAAATTAGCAGAGAAAAGCCAAGTAGTCAAGGGTGTGCACTCGATGTCCGGCCGCCCCCATCGCTTCCCCAATGATCGCTCCGCCGAGCATTTCTTCCCCTTCATAAAAAACAATGGACTGGCCGGGAGTCACGGCGCGCTGGGGATCCAAGAAGCGGACGCGCAACACCCCATCTTGCTTTGTCTCAATAACCGCTTCACACAACGGCTGTCGATACCGAATACGCGCTTGGCAATGATACGGATAGGCCACCGGTTCACGAAACCAATTTGGCGCGTGCGCGGTGAGCCCCGCCGAAAACAAGGACGGATGGAAGGCGCTTGAGACAACGAGCGTGTTTGTCGCTGGTTTCTTGTCTACGACGTAATACGGCGCCCCCCCACCAACATCCAAACCATGCCTCTGCCCAATCGTATAAAAGGCGATACCTTCATGTGTCCCAACTTCCACGCCATCCGTGGTCACAATCGGTCCCGGTTTCCTGGGAAGTCGTTCCTGGAGGAAGGCGCGGATATCGACCTCGCCCACGAAGCAGATGCCGGTGCTGTCTTTCTTCTTCGCCGTCGAGAGCCCAAGCGCCTCCGCCTTCGCGCGCACAGCGCTCTTCTTCATGTCACCGACGGGGAATAGGACTCGGGACAAAACTCCTTTGGGGATCGCCCAAAGGAAGTAGGTTTGGTCTTTTTGGTCGTCGATGCCGGCAAGAATGCGTCCCGATTGGATGCGTGCGTAATGCCCGGTCGCGATAAAGTCGCACCCAAGCTTGTCCGCCTCGCGCAAAAACAAATCGAACTTAACAAACTTATTGCACATCACGTCTGGGTTGGGGGTACGTCCCGCCTCGTACTCACGGAACAGGTAATCGACCACCTTCGCTCGATATTCTTTTTCAAAGTCGAATGTGACGAAGGGAATGCCTAATTGGGAGGCCACGCGTATTGCATCGCGACGTTCATCGCGCCAATCGCATTCTTGAAATTCGTTCCCGCATTCCGCCTCCCTCCTCCCGCCTCCCCTTCGAGGGTCTGAGGACCCCTCATGGTCTCGAACGACCGCCTTTGCGCTGCCGCTCCAGTTCTTCATGAACGCCCCGATGACCTCGTATCCTTGTTCCAACAACAATGCCGCCGACACGCTCGAGTCGACGCCGCCGGACATGCCGAGGAGAACTTTTTTCTTTAGGAGAGGCATAAGGCGGAAAGGATAAGGAAAAAAAATGATCCTGACAAGGATCAAACTCTTGCTTGGGGTCAGGTCGGGTTACGGGCTTTAAAAGCCCGTAACCCGACCTGACCCCATCTATTCTGCATCAAAGGATCCATTCAATGATCCGATCCATCAGCCCAGAGTCCGCCTCAAACATATTCGTTCCATGACCAAGACCCGCAAGTGGCCACCAGACGGTTGACGTATGATTCAATTCATGAAGTTGTTGTGCATCACGGTAGGAAGCTTCATCGTCATCGGAGGCGATCAGCAAGAGTTTCTGTTCCCCCGTCAATGACTTCACGGCCGGCTCTGTGACAACGCCTCGGAAATCCAACCCGGGAGACAAAGCCACGACGCGGCGCAATTCGGGGTGCCGTGATTGCAAAAGGATCGCCAAATTTGCGCCGATAGACGCGCCCACCATGACGATATCGGACAAGGACCGACCACCGGAGGTCAACAAATCAAGAGCCGCTTGAACGTCCGCCTCGCTCTCCTGATGCTGCTTGTTGAAGAAGGAATGATAATCCAGCGTCCCTCCCATCGTGCTTCCGCCGTGCCCTCGCAAATCGATCGCGAGCGAGCCGATGTGCGCCTCCGCAAGCCGTTTCATGAACGGTTCCCAACTCTCTTTTGTCTTGGGCATCATGGGCAATAACAACGCGACACGCGTCTGCGTCAGCTCCTCCGCCTGCCCGACGATGGTCACCCCGTCTTTTGTCGTGAAGGAAACAGGTGTGAACATACTAATCGAACGTCACCGATTGGCCTGGTTTTACGGAACCGTTTGCGGGAGGCAACGGAGGCACAGGAGGAGGGCTGTCCGGCAAAGCCGGATCCGGCTTCGCCGGAGAAGGGCGAGAAAGGGCTGGGAGGAAGGGAGGAAGAGGAACGGGCGACTTTGGGGAAAGCGGGGCAGATGACGAAGATGTGGGACGGGCCCGTACGTCTGGCGTCCTCCTGTTTCGGGAACGTCTGCCTTTCTCTGCTCCCCGGCTCTCGGGCGGCCTGGACGATGGGGGCGCTGAAACTGGTGAAGAAGCCGCTGGGGCAGGAGTCACGACAGCCGCGGGGTGGCCGGGCTTGATTTGCCCATTGCCAAAGAGAGGCGACGTAGGGGATGGTTTGGTGGGCGGAGCAGGTGGCGGGCCGGGCGGGCGGTGCGTTGATGCAGGAGGCGGAGATGAGGGCATCGGTTTGGGTTTCAAAACATCAAGAGACACGGCCACGGGGAGCGGGGGAGGGCTGTCCGGCGAAGCCGTATCCGGCTTCGCCGGAGGAGGGCGAGAAAGGGCTGGGAGGGAGGGGGGTAGTGTGGAGCGGGCCGGTTGAGCTACGGAGGCAGGCGGTGGCGTGCGAGATCCTATCGCTGCCCCAGCGCCCCCTGTGCTGCCCGCGCCCTTTGCTCCCCCTCCCCCTTTGCGTTCGGCACGGATGATTTCAATGCACGATTCGCAATAAATGGGACGCGAGCGGTCCAGCTCGACGGGGAGCGTGAGATGCGTGCCGCACCGAGTGCAGTCGTATTCGAATTTTGGCTTGCGCGAAGCCTTCATGGATTTCTTCTTCTCTTGGGCATCGGCAAGCATCTTATCAACGTCCACATCGTCCATTCCGCTCCAACGGAGGATTTTTTCTTCGATTTCTTGGCGCGGACGCGCATAGCGCTCGCGCGAAACTCGGATGACCTTTTCCGATGATCCGGTTCGATCCTGAATCGGTGGAAGCATGAGGGCCGAAAACGGCTGGCTCGTAACCCCGTTTATCAATAACTTGAGGTACACGTTATATTTTGGAATATTAATGATGTCCTCAATAAGGAACCTGGGGGTGAATTCTTTTTCCATGTAGGTCGCATCCGGCCCGCCGACCCGGAAGGTAACCATCGTCCCCACGTTGCCGAACACGGCCTCGCGGACTTCATCGGAAAGCTGCATGATGTATTGATGCGCCATGGTAAGGCACAAACGATACTTGCGCGCCTCTGACAGGATAGACGCAAAAGATTCCACCGCGAAGTTTTGGAACTCATCGACGTAGAGGTAAAAATCTTTACGATCTTTCTCTGGGATATCCACACGCTCCATGGCGGACAACTGCATTTTGGTTATCAACATCCCCCCCAAGAGGCGCATGTTATCTTCTCCGATTCGCCCCTTTGAGAGATTGATGATAATGATTTTTCCCTCATCCATCAGCGCGCGGATGTTGATGGTGGATTTCACCTGCGCCACCATGTTCCGAATCACGGATGCGGACAAAAACTGGCCGATCTTGTTTTGAATGGCGGCCACCGCTTCCGTCGCATACTTTTCGCTATAGCTCGCGTACTCTTGCAGCCAGAACGTTTTGACCACCGGGTCTTTGACATTGCTGACCGTTTTTTTGCGAAACTCCGCATCGGAGAACATGCGGTTGATCCCCAGCAGCGTCGAACCGGGGTTATCGAGCAGGGCCAAGATCGTATTATTCAAAATGTATTCCATGCGGGCGCTCCACTGGTCTTCCCAGATTTTTTTGAACACCCCCATCATCCCAGAGGCGATAAGGTGCTTGTGTCGCTCGCTGACCGCCTCCAAAATATTGAAGCCGATCGGAAAATCCAAGTCCGCGGGGTTTACGTATACTACGTCGTTCATGCGCCAGGATGGTATGAAATCGATCAGTTTTTCCGCGGTGTCGCCATGGGGATCCACGTAGCAGCACCCGTGTCCGGCAACGATGTCGGAGTAAATCAAATTTTCCAGCAGGTTGGTTTTGCCCATGCCAGTTTTTCCGATCACATACACGTGCCGGCGGCGGTCGTCGGTGCGTATTCCAAATTTCACGAGCGCGTTGCGATAATTCGTGCGCGCAAAATAGGTGATCTCATTCTCATGGTCGTGTTCGTAACCCATAAAGTCTAGATGGGGAGATTGGGAGGAGCAAGATCGTCGGGGGCGGACGCGGCAGACGGAGACGGAATGCTTGGTACGGGCAAATCTTGCATGGTCGGAATGCCGACCGGCATCTCGATGCTTGGAACGAGCTGGTCGGTATCGGGCTCTTCGTCCGACCCGACGGATGGCCCCAGGGGGAGGGGGGCTTCGAACTGGGAAGCCTCAATAGGGAGCTCAACCGGGGGCTCGGCGCGACGGGCCTCGGTTTTCACCACAAGTGGAGCTTTGACGCCAATCGCCGGGAAATGCCAAATCGACGCTAGTTCTTCGATGTTCAGCATGCTGGGCTCGGCTCCCTCGGACATGCTGCGTTTCTTATACGCGCGCAGCAATTTCCGTTGTTTGGAAAAGTAGGTCCAGACCTGCCAGAAATAATCATCGGCCGGCGTCATGGGGGAATGCAAGCCAAACGAGTTCATGTGTAAATGCCCAAACCCGTACGGAACCCCTTTGACGATCGGCGCACGACCAGGCTTGAAGTACACCTCTTTGCGGCTGATATAAACCACGCGAAGTTTCGTTCGGTATGCCAATTTTCCAATTTTCCTCGTCACGGCCTCCGCGATTTCTTTCTTGATCGGGTCGATGGAGAGCGCACGGAACGGATCCGGCTTCTCTTCATGATCGCTCTCGGAAAAAAAACCGATGCCTGTCAGGGTTCTTAATAACTCGCTTGGGATGAAAAAGAATGCCTCCATGAGCTGATCAAGGCCGCTTTTCTTTGGGGCCTTCTTCCCTGTATAGGTCTCCTGCACGAACTCCGATCCTTTATCTTTCCATTTTTCATCGTTGGGCGGCTGGCAGCAAAGCTGGATCAGGAAATGTTCGCCGGGTTTCATCTTCCCCATTTGCTCAAGGATCTGGGCCAGGGGATCCTTAAGCTCGCCCGCAAGGCGGTCTTCAAAATCCGCGTGCGTACGAATGGGCAGGTATCCTGGTTTTTTGAGCTTGAACTCGGTTCCCCACATGTCGTACTTTTCATCCGGAAACCGGTCGGGGAATGGGATGGTGTAGTCGTCGACCTCGGAAATTTCCGCATCCGGATAACTGGCATACAGCGCCGCTTCCACCAGATCGCGCATGCGCGCTTCGCACCGGACATAAAACTGGATGCTTCCGCCGTCGGAAACGATCTCAAAGGAAAACACCGACTGCAGCTTTCCTGTCATCCATTTATCCTTCCACAACAGCGAGGACTTCGCCCCGAACAAATTTGAAAACAAGTTCTCTACCGCTTTTGGCGTCTGCTCCGTGAGCGGCGGGACGCTGATGGCGAGCAGGACATACTTGAGCTTCTTGACATACGCCCCCTGGCGCGCGTTCTGCCACATCTGGGAAAACCCCCAAAACAGAATGATGGCCGTTGGAACAACCCCAACGACCATGAAAATCTGCACCAAAATGACATCCAATGGCTGGAGGAGAAAGGCGTTTATGGCCCCGCTGATATCAAACATACTCGTTTGATGGGAATTGTAGCACAGGTGCGAAAAAAACACGTAGAGACGCAAAATCTTGCGTCTCTACGTGTGCGCACCACCTTTTGTGCGCCTGTCATCCTTTCCTCTGCCAATCTACCAACAATGGGCTGGCGATGAAGATGGAAGAATATGTCCCCACGGCAATACCGATAATGAGAGCAATGGCGAACGGCCGCGTGGTTTCTCCGCCAAATATGGCAATGGCCGAGAGGGCAAGGAGCGTGGTGAAACTGGTGGAAAGCGACCGCATGATCGTTTCGCGAATGCTGCGTTCAACCAGTTCAGGAAACGGCAAATGCCCGACCCTATGAGAATTTTCGCGCACGCGATCGAACACGACCACCGTGTCATTGATAGAATACCCCAGGATCGTCAGCATCGCGGCCACAAAGGCCGTTCCCACTTCCCATCCCCAGAAATGACCAAAGATGGCGAACGCACCGATGGGGACGATGACGTCATGGAACGCGGTCAGGATGGTAAGCGCGCCATATTTCCATCCGCTCACAGGCCCGGTCACTTTGCGAAAAGCCCACCAAATGTACAAGCCGATCAAAAGCAGGGTCAGAATGACGCCAATGGTGGCGGTTCTTCGCAGCTCCGAACCTATCACCGGACCAATCGAATCAAACCGTTCTTCAGTGACGGTACCAAACTTTTCACGCAGCCCCGCCAACAGCTCTTGATGTTTCGATTCCTCCAGCGCCCCAAGACGGAGAAGCGCCCCTTGCTCGCCGGACGATTGCACGGTCGCTTGGAATCCTTTTTCTTCTATGGCTTGCCGAACTAACCGGATCTCGGGCCTCTGTTCAAATCGCACCTCCACCAGCGACCCGCCGGTAAAATCGATCCCAAACCGCAGTCCCCACAGGGCGGTCAGCAAGATGCTCCCAAGAATCATGACAGCGGAAATCGCGTAAAAAACCCGGCGTCCTGAAATAAAACCTATGCTCATAGAGTAGTTGATCGTCGTGTAGAGAAGAAGGACGCAGAACGAAGGAAGGCCACGCTCAAAACCGTGCGCAAGTACGACCGGCTGATCCAGAACGCGCTCACCATCGAGAGAATAACGCCGATAGAGAGCGTCAGGGCGAAACCACGGATGAAGCTGGAGCTGAAATAATACAGAATCCCCGAGGCGATGAGCGTTGTCAGGTTTCCGTCGCGCACGGCGGTCCAGGCACGTTTGAACGCTTCATCGATCGCCGAACCAAAATCTCGCCCAGAGGCGTATTCCTCTTTGAACCGCTCAAGGATAAGAACATTGGCATCGACAGCCATGCCCAAGGACAAAACGAGTCCCGCGATGCCTGCCAGGGTCATGGTCACCCCGAACAATCGGTACACCGCCAAGTTGATTGCTGCATAAAACAGCAAAGCAACCACCGCGACCAACCCGCCCAACCGATAGAAGAACAGCATGTACAGGGCCACGAAGAGAAATCCGAAAAAGGCGGCCTGGATGCTCTTCTGAAGCGACACCGCTCCGAGCGTTGGCCCAACCGTCTGTTGGGAAAGCAAGGTGATCGGCACCGGCAACGCGCCGGCATTCAGACGCTGTGCCAATAATTTCGCTTCCTCAAGTTGCGCGTTCTGGCCAAGGGTAATAATCGCCTGCCCCCCAAAAATAGCTTCTTGAACGACCGGAATGGAGATCGGCTGCCCATCGAGAAAGATGGCGATGGTCTCCCCGACATGTTTGGATGTCAGTTCGCCGAACAACTTTCCTCCTTCGTCGTCGAACTGGAGGGCGACATGCGGCTGGCCGGTTTGCGAATTGAATTGAACCGTCGCACGCGAAAGCTGGCGACCCGAAAGACCAGTGTTCTTCCAAGGAGAAACATTTTTTGCGACATCTCGTGGTTGAGAGAGAGGCAATAACACCCGCTGGATTTTGCTCGTGCGTACCACTCGCTCGTCGGCCTTATAAATAAGATGGTAGCCAAACTGGGTTTTTACGGGGGCGGAAATTTCCCCTTTCTTGAGCGCTTGCGCGGCCGCCAAAAAAACAGCATCGATAGGATCGGTCGGCACGACCCAGCCAAGCGCCCCGTCTTCTGAACTGGTATCGGTCGAATTGTTCTTCACGAGCTCCGCAAAATTTTCCACCGTCGCCCGTGCTTTGAGAGAGTTGATTTTGGTATTCGCCTCGATTTCAGGAATCGGCTGTGCGCAGCGCTGCGCCCCTTCATAACACACAAGCAGATGGAACAGCTGCATTTCATTCGTATCTGCCGGTTCCATGAACTTGATCACATTCAAACCTTCCAGGGACTCCACTACTTCGGGAAGGACAACCCCTTTGGCGGGCTTGATCCGATCAATCGCCTCCCCGATGGGCTGGTAGAGGCCTCGCGCCCCGATCCCATCTAAGATTCCCTGCTTCGTTTCTTTTGTTTCGTCGATGCTGAATTCGGCAACTAATCCGTTAAAATTGGTTCCCGCTTTTGCGTTCGCCAGGATCTCCTCCGCCTTCGCACGCTCCTCTTTTTGTTTTGTCTCAAGCTCGGTTTTCTCCGCGTCCGTCAGTTCCTCCGCCACCGCCTCCCCAGGTTCTTTAAACTCCAAAACCGGCGTCTCGCCGATGAGCTTGATGGCCTCACTCACATCCATGACGCCCGCGAGCTCGGCCGCGATGCGATACGTGCCGCCAGTGGTAATCGTCTGCACCACGGGTTCAGAAACGCCAAACGCGTTCACGCGCTGCTCAATCACGTCGCGCACGCCTTCGAGCGCCGCCGACCGGTCTGCCTGCGGGATCTCCTTCATGTCTGCCTCGTAGACCAGATGAGTTCCTCCCTGAAGATCCAACCCAAGACGAAACGGCGCGTCCGCAAGCATGGGCGGTTTCCACCCCGTCTTCCCTTCCACGAACCCCCCGGCCTGATTCCACAAAGACGGAAAGCTATATACAAACAGTCCTAACGTCGATGCCAGGGCTATCACAGACCATATCCTTGAACGGGTAGATTGGGACACGCGACGTACGGGCGCTTTTTTCTTTACTTTCCAAGTTTGCATATCAAAAATAAGTCGATTTGTGGCTTGAGCATAGGGAAAACGCGCGGGGTTGGCAAGTGCATAACATGGTTACGGAATTACGGATGGTACGGAACTACGAAAGTACAGAAAATACGGAAACGAAAAATCCGTTTCCGTATTTTCTGTTTTCTATTCCGTATTTCCGTAGTTCCGTACCATCCGTAATTCCGTAACGACCCCCTACCCTGCCTTCTTGAACTTCACCACGAATACCGGTTCGTACTTCTGCTCGTACGCATCCATGAGCTCGACAGTTTCATTCTTCACATACATGTTAAGCGCGATGTCGGACATCAATTCCTGGTAGGCCGCCATTTCTGCCGCAATTTCTTTCATGCGCTCGCCGCTCCCCTGGGACTTCACAAGCACCGTATCCTCGATGGCTTTCTTCTCCATCTTCATCGTCTTCATGGTCTCGGAAAGCTCGCGGTGCTTGTCGTGCTGGGAGAGTTCGTCTTTGATCATCTTCATGAGTTCTTTCTTCTCTTTGCGGCAGGCCTCAAGCTGTGTGTAGACTTCTTGGAGTGATTGCATAGTGGGGGGAATTATAACACAAGAACGCGGACGATCGAGAGAAAAGATTCAAGGCAAGAAACCGGACGATCGGAGATACCAGAGAGCCGCCAAAATCTGAAGGGCGATCAGGGCATAAAGGACGAACTGGAACCCGCTCTTCCTCGTCTTGTGGCGGACGAGGGACATCGCGACGACCGCACCGATCCAACCGAAGAGGAAGGCCGTCAGATGCAAGACGAACTCGGGAACGCGGCGCGCGCCGGAGCCAGCAACCGCTTTGTCGTACACATACAGGAGGAAGGTCGCGGCGTTGGTGGCGACCAGGCCGTTCACCCACCAAGGAAAGTCCCACTGGTACCATAGGACGCCAAAGCACGCAGCGGCTAAGGCGAGCCAGAGGAGCAAGTATGGCAGATAATCGTGGCGGAAGCGGGACATAAGGTGGCTCCATGATAATCAATCTTTGCCGCCCACACAAAGATGTTTATGACCAGTGAAAAGGAAGGCATCCGGAAGGCCGCGCGACCGAAGCCCCTCCTTTAGAAGGAGGGGTGGAGGTGGCCATGCAGCGGCTGGGTGCGCCCCTCCCCACCTCGACACGAAGCACGGCCAACCACGAAACCAGAACCCCCAACCAACGGCGAAGCCTCGAACTCCTAACCAACGGCGCCAGCGACAAACTGCCCCCTGCCACCTGTGCCCCCTCTTTTTCCCTCGTGCCCTGGACACCTTCCAAATATGAACAAAATGCTACTTTTTAACAAAACTTTTACATTTTGTTCCGTTTTGTGGTATCAAATCGGAACAAAGTATGAAGATTTCAAAACGTGAACAGGGGATACTTCCAAGGGTCGAGCTCCGCGCGGATGCTCCTTTGGCGGAACACGCCAAGGCCACAGATTGTTTCCCCAACCAGGTGCGATACGCCCTCCATCGTCTGGAGACGGAGGGGGTTATCAGGAAGACGGTCTTCGTCGATATGTATCGGCTTGGTTTTTGTGATTATGTCCTCTACTTCTCCATCGCCACCAAAGAAGGTTCCCCTCAAGCCAAAGACTTGCTCCGTTTCCTTGAGGACTCCCCGCTCGTCACCTGGGTCGCGGAACTTAGCGGCTCCTATCAATACGGCATCGCCCTCTTCTCCCGCGACGTCCACGAATTCGTCTCCTTCCTTGATCTCTTCTCAAAAGAATTCGGTCAGATCCTTTTTAAAAAATCCATCCGCCTCACCCGCACCTTCACCCGCTTCAACCGAAAATACCTCGACCCCACCGCCCCCACGGACGAAATCTCCTTCGGCCTCCACCCAGGAAAAGAATCTATCGACAAAACCGATGACCTCCTCCTCCAAGCCATCACCCTTCCAGGCGCCCGGTCTCTCCGGCAGACAACGCTCAAGCTCGGCATCCCCGTGACCACCGGCCACCAACGCCTCAAGCGTCTCAAAGAACGCGGCATCATCGCCGGCCACCTCTACGCTATCGACGCGCCAAAATTCGGCGCCACGCTCTTCAATATCCTCATCTACGCCAAAGGGATGCGGGAACCGCTGCGCAAAAAACTTTCCGCCTGGGCAAAAAAACACCCAAACGTCATCCACTTCATCGAATGCGTGGGTGAATGGGATTTTGAAATAGGCGCGGAAGTGATGGCCCCAGAGCAAAGTGCCGACATTGTCCGCGACCTCTTCACCACCTTCGGCGACGAACTGTTGAATATCGACGTGATCCCGATCCTCCGCAACCTCAAATACGTTTTCTACCGTCCAGTTTTCTAGCGTCTAGGAAATCTTTTTCGCCACCCCAGCCAGCCGCTTTCCCCCCGACAAGTTGCCGGTCACTTTCTGTAAGTTCTGACAATGGCTTGATCCATTTCATACTATGTTAGGCAGAACAAATCACTTGCTAGAATACACCATATCCTTACAGACACACCCATAATCCATCCAACACCTGGGGTTGGATTAAAAAAAGGGAGCACGTCTTGCTTCCCTTTAGCGTTTCAACTTCACCAGTCGGTTCGGACGGGCTTGAAGCTCGTGAGGATCACACAGCCACTTCGTGAGGAAGTAGATGGAGAATTTGTGCCCGTCGACGGAGGCGCAGATCTTCTCCCGCACGGCTTTCATCCATTGTTTAAGCGTTCTGTCGTACCTGCCTTTCCCCATCAAATCCCTGAAATGAGAAGGGATGAACGGCTTCCCCTGCGTTCTCTTGTGGGCGTCACACAGTTTGGCAAGGTCGTGAGCCGTAAGGTCTACGACCCGTCTCGTCTGTGGCGGGGTGGAGGAAACGGTCGTATCCGTTTCAGCAACCCGGATATCTGCCGCCCGCGCCACCACCTTCTGGGTCTTCATTTTCTGGTGTTTATGTGCGACCCCGAGAGCCATCCCCAGCGTTTCCTCCTGATCCGGAGTCAATGCGCTCTTGTTGTCCGCGTTTGGGAAATAGAACCGTGCTTTGCTCCAGCCCATCTCTCCATCCAAGCAGGCATCGAATACCGCTTGTCTACCCCGAGAGCCATTGAACCGCTGGTCCAGCTGAACCATCTCGATGAAGCTGAACGGCCGGACGGCTTCCACGACGCCATACGTCCGCGCGAGCGTCGATCGAAGGGTGCGCAACCTCCCCCTTGCCTCCGCGACGTTGGAAAAATCCGGAACCATCTGTGTATACGTCATCTCATCCCCCTTTCTTGAAGGATAGGGAAATCGAAACATGGCGAGCATGCCCTGTCAATCATTCCAGGCGGGCGGAATCGCCAATTCGATCTTCTCCTTTGTCACTGGCTGCGCAAAGGATAACCCCGTCGCGCGCAGCGCAATCCCATCTCTATACCGTTTTGTGGAGCGGTATTTCCTGTCACCGACGATCGGGCAGCCGATGGCCGCGAGCGAAGCGCGGATCTGGTGCGACCGGCCGGTCTTGGGCTTGATCTCCATATCAAAATAGTCGCCGACCTGGCCGAGCACCTTATACCCGAGCGTCGACTTCTTCGCCTGCGCCCGCTCCTCACGCGACACGTGTGTACGGTTCGTCATCTCGTCTTTTGAAAGATAATGCGTCAACTCCCCTTCCATCTCCGGCGGCATATGATCCACCAGCGCGCGATAGGTCTTCTGGATCGACCCTTCACGGAACTGTTCAGAGATGCGCGAAGCGCCCTTACTGGTCTTGGCAAAGAGGACGATGCCCCCGACCGGCCGGTCGAGACGATGGACCATCCCCAAGAAAACATTCCCCGGCTTCTGATCGCGGATTTTGATAAAGGCCTTCAGCTCGTCCAACAGATTCGGATCCCCTGTTTCATCTCCCTGCGTCAAAAGATCCGCCGGTTTAAGAACGGCGATGAGGTGGTTGTCTTCGTAGAGGATGGGGTAAGGAGAAGTCGGCACAATCATTTCGACGAACGTTCCTTCACGTCCGCCAGCACCTCCCCCGCATGCTCCGCGGGTTTCACATTTTCATAGACCTTCGCGATCCTCCCATCTGGATCAATGAGATACGACCAGCGCATGATCCCTTCGTAAATTCTCCCCATGAATTTCTTCTCGCCCCAAGCCTTGTACTTACGAATGACCTCCTTCTCCTCGTCCGCGAGTATCGTGAATGGCAAATCAAATTTCTCGACGAACTTTTTATGGCTCTTTACGGAATCCTTGCTGACACCCAGGACAACGATCCCTGCTTTCTTGAATGACTTCCACTCATCGCGGATCGCGCACGCCTCCGTGGTACAACCCGGCGTATCGTCTTTTGGATAAAAATACAGGAGCACCCATTTCCCTTGGTAGTCTGCAAGAGAGTGGATGGTGCCGTTGTGGTCGGGGAGAAAAAAGGCGGGGGCTTTGGAGCCGATGGGAAGAGACATAGCTAACCTTGATGGACAAACTTGAAACGGGGAACCATCTTTCCATCAACATCCACCATCTCTTCAAACACCTTCCGCGGCCGTATCCAAAGCTGATGCCCGCCGTACAGGGCGCGATACACGACGAACTCTTCAAGCGTCTCCTCGTGCTGGGCGACACCAATGACTTCGTACTGGTTGCCTTTGTAATGTTCGTAGATGCCTGGTTGTAACATATGTTTTAGTCATGGGGTCAGGTCGGGTTATGGGCTAGCCCGTAACCCGACCTGACCCCTTTTTAGATTTACGACGTCGCCCAAAACAACCTTTAGTTCTTTGAGTTTGTCTGGGTTCCCGGTGACGTGGGTGATCATACAAAACGATACAAATTCCTTAAGGAAATTGAAAAAACCGTCAATTCACGACCTGACCCCTTTTTTCTTACGAACTGGCGCCAGCCCCAGAGACGAACAGCATGCGTTGCTGTTTCAACTGCTGGATAAACCTTGCCTTTTCCTGCGACTCCATGCCTTTGGGAAATACAAGCAACGCG
Organism: Candidatus Uhrbacteria bacterium; assembly: GCA_016188425.1. Taxonomy (GTDB): domain Bacteria; phylum Patescibacteriota; class Patescibacteriia; order UBA9934; family GWF2-40-263; genus JACPHX01. The sequence continues at coordinate 23,426 of JACPHX010000004.1, forward strand.
CTTGCCGATCCGATGGCCTGTTGAAATTGCTGGGCGCGGACAAACACCGGTTCGTTGTTATCTGAAGTTTCCGAGGAAAACGGAAGCACACACGCGTCGCCGCCCAGACGCGCATACTCCTTGAGGCTTTTTGCGAGCGCCTCTTCGTTGCCGCGGTAAATTGGCCAAATGACCGCCACACCATCTTTCTTCAACAGCCGGTGGATTTCTTCCCAATAGTGCGCGAACTGCTGCGGCTTGAGCTCCGGGAACAAGTGCGCGCTTATCGACCATGAGGCGACAAGGCGGTCGAAGGAATGGTCGGGCAACGGAACATCGGGGAACGTCCCTTTCCGGATGTCCGCATGCTCCGTCTTGCGGTGGAAACGGTGCGCTTCTATGAGTTCGCGCCGCAGCTGGTCTTCCTGCGGCTTCGTCAGCCCATGACGTTCCAGCGCCGCTTGACGGATCGCTGGTTCGATCACCGTCAGAGTGAGGTGGGCGTCGTGAAAGCCCCGACCCAAACGGTCAATTTTGATCCACGCTTGTTTCCGCTTGTCCTCTGCCAAAGGCACACTCGCCCACCTCTTGCCATCCTGTTTCTCCCGCAGCTCGAAGGCGGAAATGCGTTTGGCGGCCGCAAGCAATCTATCCCCGAAAGCGGGGAATGACCCAAGGGAACGCGCCTCCGGCATAGCGGCTCCTAGTCGCCGGAGCTCCTGCGCAATAAAGCGGCCCTCCGTCCCCCGCTGATTCTCCCCCTGCTCGCGCGCCCATTGGGAAAGCGTAGTTGCCGCCAAAGCGAGCTGCTCCGGCGCGCTGACAAGGAAGGCGACAGGATCCGTGACGAATTCCGCCTCTTCTCCGTACTCGTAATCGATCGTGGTCACGCCGGGGAGGTCCAAGGTCTGCCACGGATCGCCGATATTAAGGATCTCTGCCCCCTCGGGGAACAGGACTGTGTACGGCACCCCGGATTCCTCGGCATAGTCGAGCGCATGGCGTCCAGTGAGCACTTTTTGTTCCGCATCAATGGTATGGACGCCTGCCACGATTTCTTGCCGTTCCTTCTCGACCTGGCGCGCATTCGTTTCCGCTTCCTGTTCCCGCAGGTCACGACGGATGTCGCCCTGGCTCCTTCGTCTGGAAAACCCCTCGATATTTCTCATAGTTGATAAAAATTGCATCAGGCCGCAGCCGAATACTGTCTTGCAAGTTGTTCATTCATGGATGCGATCGTTTGGGCTGTGAGGAAGACGGGCAGGGCTTCTTCCGGGGAAACGCCCTGGCGAGCCAGTTGGCCCATCTGGTCGGCTAATGCCTTCCACTCGGCCAGGAACCGTTCCCGCTCCATCTTCTCTGGAATCTTTTTCAAATGTTCCTCAAGTGCCTTCCCGTCCGGAAAAAGGTCGCGTGTATCGAAACAGAATTGTTCTCCCGCCGCATAGGCAGAAAGCTCGTTACGCATGTTAAGGAAAATCGCTTGGGCCTCGGGTAAAGAATATCCGGGAAGACGACGCTCTTGTTCGAGCGGCATCAGGTAATTCTCCATCAGCACATGCGTGTACTCGTGTTTGACGTTTTGCGAAAGAAAGGTGTCGCCCCCATCTAGTATCACCAACCGGCCACCGAGCTGCTGTGGGAACCCACGATTCCCTTTCATATATTTTCGCACATGAAGCCCAGGTGCATTCTCGAAGCGTTCAAATATTCGCCGAAAATTATTTCCTTCCTTGACTATCATGAGCAGACTTCCGGGCATTTGTGCAAAAAAAACGTGTTTAGGTCTGATCGGAGGAACTTTCAAGTGGGTTTCGATCGCAAACAAAAGTCCTGCTTTGCCCATCTGCTTCAGTGTACGGCCAATCAACACGTCATCAGCGGCGGTAGCGGCCGAAAGGCGGTCTGCCCAACCATGTCCCTGTTCGGCCCCCATCTGTTTGGACAAAAAACGATCGTTCTCCCGACTTGCGGAAAATAGATCCTGATCATCTTTGGGGTTAATGGCGTCTCCGAGGTGCTCCCCCCAAGTCTTCTGCATCCAGTCTGCTATTTCCTGCCCAGCCTGGGGCGAAAACAAATTTTCCTCCGGCCTTTCTGCGCGAAGGGATTCTTGAGGAGGAAGCTGTCGCAAACGTTCCAACATAGAGAATCTGCTATTGCTATTCCAACCCGAACGACACATGTACCACCGCTGTGATCTTTTTCTTGGGAGACGACGTGTCGTAACTGCCGTAGTCAGACAGGTCAGATGAGTTGACTGCGGTGATCTGGAACACGCCCGTATCCGCGGACTGAGCGGGGCCGACGCTTCCGCCTCCGCCCGAGACGATCGCGTCCGCGCGCTCGTGGGCGTTCTTCGTGGCCGCGGTCAAAAGTTCCAGTTTCACGTCCGCGATCTTGCCGTAGTAGTACTCGAGACTTTGCGAAGAGGCATCGACCCCCTTCTCTGCGAGCGTGGCGGTCGCCGTTTGCGCCAGCGTCCCAACGGCGTCGACCTTATCCGTTTCTACGACGATCGTCTGGCTCGCGGTATACCCCGTGAGCACGGAAACCCCCGTCGCATTGTTGTACTCGGTCGTGGGCCAAATATTGAGCGGCTGGATGCTGACATCCGCCTCCATGATCCCGATTGTTTTTAGCAGAGCCATTAACTCGCCGCGATCTTCGTTCAGCCGTTTCCCCGCGACGGCCTTCTGGTCGGGTGAAACCGTATGCGACAAGCCGATCGACCATTTCACCGTATCCGAATCCACGATCTTCTCCGCGCTCCCCGTGACCGCAAGCGTGTTCCCCAGCCGTTTCGATTTCGTGAATGCTCCCGCGCCGACAAGCGAGGACAACACCAACGCCAAGCCAAGGACAAGAGCCGGAAGAAAATAGGGCGATTTTTGTGAGTCCATATGGGAAAAATGTTAGATCGAAATGACCTGAAACCCTTTCTTCTCTATCTCCTCCCGCGGCCAGAATTTTGCCAGGTCGTCCATGGTCAGTTTAATGATACCCTTCACTTGTTTTTGGAGAAACCTCCCTGTGTACGCTTTCGTTTCCGGATCCCATTCTTCCAATCGCAACGTATCCCCTTCCTTCAAAGGAAAATCATTCAGACGCAACTCAAACGTTTTTTTGCCATCCGTAATCGCTTGGAAAAATTGGGGCCAGACTTTTTTTGTGACGAGGGACATATCGACACGCGTGGTTAATCGTTCTTGAGAAAGGAACATTCGCATCTTGTCCCATATTCCCCATTTCATGCAACTCCCCTTTCCCTCCTGATCAAACGTCACTCATTAACCCCCTCCGTCGAACAAAACAACGGGTATTGCCGCAAATCCGTCGGCACTTCTATGCGGGCGGACTCATGGGAATCCGGCCACAGGAGGATGTCCTGCGAGCGGCCCGTGTCAGACCAGACGCGCAGGCGGATCTGATGGTGGATGCGCGCGTCCAACCAGGTGCGAACCACCCGCAACAGGGGGCACTGGCCAACCTCAAACTCTACAACCACATCGTTGTAATCCCCATCCACCGAATCCTCAAACGCAACGGCATACACTCCATTCCCTCGATCCTGCGCGTGGGCATCCAACAGGTGGTGTTGCGTTCCATCCTCATTCACGATGTACAAATCGTATTGCAGGGCACGGCAATCCACCTGGCATACAGGAGCCGAAGGCATCGGCGGAATCTCGGCCTTCTCTTCCGCACGGCCGCACCGTCCTTGCTCATCGAGCCGGATCTTGGCCTCTAGTACGTTAGACAAATTTTGCTTGGCGCTTCGAAAAATAGCGTAAACCGTTTTTTCCCCGTCTCCTTCCTCCAGCCGCCACTCCTGTACGTCCGGACTGGCGAACGCCTCCCATGCCGCCCCCAGGAATTGGGGGGTGTTTGAAATGACTACTTCTGTGACATGCTGCCCCGTCAGAGACAATTCCACGCTCCGGGAGGGCGTACACGCAGCCCCGTCGTTTATCGACAGGGCGACGTTCGCTGGAAAATCCAATTCGTTAAATCCCCCGTCGCTCGTCCCCGGAGGAAATTCGACGACCTGATAGAAATAGGAAAAGGCATGGGCCGCAGCCAAACGCTCCAGGCTGATAGTGCCGGTATCAGAGAGTTCGAAGAGCCAGATACCCGCAACCACGGCGCTGGGGGCGGCGGCCGGATCGGACAATCCGTCCACCCACGCAAAAGACCTGGATCGGCTCGCGACCGACGCAAAGCCGGTGATCGTTTGCGTCAGATCCGTCTCAAACACGTCATCCGCGCTTCCGGTCTGCACGTTCAAATTTGGATTCGTGAGGAGATACCACCGAACGAGTTTTGTGGCGCCAGCATCGAGATCCTCTTGGACACGCACATTTGTTTCTGAAGTCAAAAATACCCGATGGCCGCGCTCTTCTATGGGGGCATTGTTCGTACGGTGGGTAAAATACACCCATGTATCTGATACATCACCGACATCATTCACCGCCACATCGGTTCCCCCTGGATAGGGAGCAGGTACGGTCGAACCTGTTTGGATGGACCAGTTGGCCCCCGTAAACTCAACCGCCTGTACCGACGCGACAAGATCCACTGGCGTCCCCGCGTCTTCTGCGTCACCCGTTTCCACCGTAACTATGCTCGTACCGTCCATAGACGCAATCACGTCGGCAAACCGATGGCCGTCGCCCGGGCCTTCGTGAGACGCCCCCGCCACAAACATGACGACATCGTCGGAATCCACTACGGAACCGATGGGCCCATATGTTTGCGTATTCAATCCGTCCGGCCAGGCGAATGCACGCCGATCACGCACGATAAACTCATCCGGGCCGCCCTCTGGGCCGGTATATTCTATCAACAACACCCAAACGCTAACCAAGGAAGTATCTTGAAAGCGTGTGGCGGTTATCGTCTCGCCATCCGTGAGCTCGACCCGCGCTGAGGAAGCGCGAGAAACACCAATGGCTGCCGAGTGCTGCGTGACGTCGGAGATGAGCGCAATAGTACGTTCCGGATCCACCGCGTCGAAATCCGCCGGCGCCACCGCCGTAGAGGCAAGGGAGGAAACAGGAATGGTCATCTTCACGATCTGTGTTTTAAAAAACTCCCCCGCCTGCGCCCCAGGAACAGAAAAGCCAGGAACGGGGTGGCGCACGCTTGGGTTCAAAAAAAAGACGGCGGAGACGGCGACCAGTGCCAACAGAAGCATCCCCCCAAGCCGCGTGAAAAACACACGGTTCTTTTTAAAGGAAAGAAGAGGCATAGAATTGCCTCTATTCTAACATACATCGAAGCGACGCTGTCGCTTCGGCTTCAAAAAACATCGTATGGCATACGACGAGGGAGAGCGGAATCCCTGAAGCTGCATTCGGAGAAAGCTATCCCATCTACCGCTCCTTTTCTTCTTTTGTTGTGGTCGGATGGTGACACCTCCACCCGGTCTTTCCGCCGGCCGATGGATAAACCGGTCGTATTCCCTCCGTTTCTCTTCATCGCCCAGAATTTCCCAAGCGGCGGAAATATCCTGCATCTTGCGCTTGTCGCCGTCTTCTATGTCCGGATGATACTTCTTCGCCAACTTCCGATACACCGCCTGGATCTCCGCTCTTGTCGCATCGCGAGGGACACCTAAAACTTCATAGAGCGAGGCCGGTGACTGCGGTTTGTCTTCTCCACGTTCAGACATAGGGGCGTGGTAGGTTATTTTTTTGTTATATTTGAGGGAGAAGAAGTCACAGACAGAAAAATCCAACGTCTATTCAGATACCACAGACAGTATACACGCCCGAAAGACCTCCCGCGCCTTCAAGAAACCAAACCACCTCGCCTAAGCAAGGTGGTGGTTGGCCCTGGGTTATGTGGACCCGACGGGATTTGAACCCGTAATGGCTGTTGTCAAAGCAGCAGAAGTTACCAATTACTTCCACGGGCCCCTTGGGTCCGCCCAGGAGAATTAAAAATATCCCCACAACCGATATTGGAGGATATTTTTATGACAACAGCCTAGTATCAAAACTTCTACTGCTACAATAATTACACTTGATTTTTTCCTCTGTGTCAAGGGTTGATTGTGGATATCCTCGTTCTTAATTCCTTTATCGTCTCCCCAAACGCCTCCTCTAAATCCACCCCCACTTCATCCGCAATCACCAAAATGGCCCAAAGGCAATCCGCAAGTTCATGCCGCAACTTCGCGTCCACATCATCCATCTTCCGTAACCCCTGTTTTGCCATCACGAGTTTCATCAGGTCTCCGACGTCCCCGACGAACCCTTACGCTCGCTCCGAGACGGTCCACGGACGTCCGGCGTTCTTGGTTTCGAGGATGACATAGAGGTCACGGAGCTCGGCCGCTTGGGCGGCCAAATGCTTGAATTCCATAATAGACGATGAAAAGTGGGGTCAGGTCGGGTTATGGGCTTTTCTCTTGAAAAGCCCATAACCCGACCTGACCCCTTATACTGGTGGATATTTTGAAGACGGCGTTGTTCTTCGAGGGCTCGAAGAAATTCCCAGACAATGTTGATATCTCCTTTGCATGGGACTTGGGATTGCCACGCGATTTATTTACCGAAGCGCAGACCCACCAGATCATGGTCGAGAGCGGTATGGAAAGTAAAGAGACTGCCATTCGGGAGCTCAAAGGCTTTGACGGTGAGACATTGCAAAACGAGCTCGACAAGATCGAAAAGCAAAATGAAATGTCGACCTACCAGATGGATCAAGCCCGCAAGCAGATTCCTGACATCAGCCTTTAACCCGATACCGTATGAGCTACAACACCTATCCCAATCCTTACCAAAAGCACCTCACCTCCGAGGAAGTGCTGCAAAAGCGACTCGAAAACATAGACCGCAATTGGCTGAAGTACGCAAAGGCCGCGTTAATTTGCCATCTACTCTTGCTCGTTTTTCTCTTCACGGTAATTGTGACGGTGCGTTTTGCATTCTTAATTTTTTAACCTATGGCCAACGAAAGCAAACTCATCAACATTTATCGCCGAGCAACGCGCCAACTGGAATCAACCGTTAGACGTGCTGATCCAAGAAAGCCGATCATCCTGATTCGGAAAGTGATCATGGGAGACATCAACAAGATCGCTGCAGACCTTGAACGCGAAACGAAGAACTGGCTCGTGGTTGAAATCCCGCAGGAATATAAGAGAGGCAGTCAGCAAGCCGTGGACGACGCAAGCAAGCTCGGACTCACATTCGACAAAACAGGCTTCGGTCAAGTGCATAAAGAAGCCATTCAGGCGCTAACCGAAGACGCTTACCTCGACTTTGCCTCTGGGATTGAAGGCGTGCGACGCGCTGGCCGAGGATTCGTGAGCAACATCGTAAAAAAGAAAATCAATGAGCGTATTGTCTCAGGACAACTCGAAGGTAAAGCATTGAACAATGTGAAGCGCGAAGTAAAGCAACTCGTGGAAGACACGGGATTCACCGCACTTGTCGATCGGGGCGGAAAGCACTGGACTATCGATAGCTACGCCGAAATGCTCGTGCGCACGCATGTGATTAAAGCCAATGGCGAAGGCACGAGAAACCGCCTGCTGAGCAATCAGGTGGATTTGGTGGAAATCTCCACTCATGCCACCGCTTGCCCGATTTGCCAGCCCTACGAGGGCAAAGTTTACAGCCTAACGGGAAAGAGTGGGGGCTATGACAAGGCGCCTGAATTACCTATCCATCCGAACTGCAGGCATAGCTATATGCCATTTATTGAGGAGTAGACGATGCTGATTTAGCTCTACCACAAGCTCTTACTTGAGGCTTCTTTGGTCTTGATAATTTAAGCGTGCTTGATATAATGAACTTGCCTAGAATTGCAACCCTAATTTTACACACAAGATATGACAAAGAAAAAATCTGAAGAATCAATCGGTCAAAAAATTAGAAAACGCCGTTTAGCTATGGATTTAACCCAAGAAGCGTTAGCAAGAAAGGCTGATATTCCATATACAACTTTGGTTAAAATTGAAAGCGATGCTGTTAAGAATCCTTCAATCGATACAGTTACAAAAATCGTGGCGGGATTGGGAATTACATTAGATGAACTTATTAATTCATAATTTATGGCGAAAGAAATCCCAATAAATTCATTAAGAAAACTCTTCCAAGAAACAGGTCTTGGAGCGGCTAATTTAATTCATAAAATTGATGTTGGGTTTTCAAATGATGTTTACTCTATCGATGATGATTATATTTTGAAAATTGGGAGTTCAGAAAGAGAAGGTGCTGAAAACATGCGAAGGGACATCTATTTTTGCAGATTTTTGCATAGCAAACTCCCGACACCGATGATCGTTCATGCTGGGATATCACAAGAAGGTAGGCCGTTCATGGTCTACAAAAAAATTGTTGGCGAAAATTTGTACAATAAATGGCATTTATTGAGCGAAGGAGATCGAGAACTTGTTATTAAGCAAATCTGTTCAATGCTTCGAAAAATCAACGAAACGCCTTACAACGATTATGCATTAGAGTTTGGTATAGATCTCAATATAAGTTGGCAAAATAGAATCTCTCTTGAAATTCAAGCTAACTTACAAAAAGTTGAGCAAAAAGGGGCGCTGCCACAAAACAGAATCGATGCAGTAAAAAAATATGTTGATGCAAACAAAGCAGTTCTTAAAGAAGAAAAAATAGCTTTAGTTTACTGGGATGTTCATTTCGATAATATTCTTATCGATGGAACAAAAATAGTCGGCATCTTAGATTTTGAGAGAGTATATATCGCCGCAATTGACTACGTATTGGATCTTGTAAAAAGAATGACCAAATATCCGAAAAAATATGCCTCTGAGATAGCTGAAAACTATGTAAAACCTGAAGACTACGCAAATCTATTAGCGACTTACAAAAAATATTATCCTGAATTGTTTGATTTTGATGATTTGGAAAAGAGACTCAGTCTATATGGAGTTAAGCATAGTTTAAATGACATTTTTTATTATCCCGACGCAAAAGAGCCGAAGGATATGTTAGATGAATATCTTAAACAATAATATGAGTAAATCAACAGGAAGTAATGTACTTATCATTCACGGCGCTGATGGAAATCCAGAAGAAAACTGGTTTGCTTGGCTTAAGACAGAATTAGAAAAATTGGGATGTACTGTTTTCGTGCCACAAATGCCAATTGACGAAAATCAAACCCTGCAAGGATGGCTGAAAGCATTTCAGTTTTATGAAGAGCGCTTGAATGAGAATACTATACTTGTAGGCCATAGTTTGGGCGCTGCCTTTTTATTACGTTTACTTGAAAAGAAAAAGGCAAAAGCAGCCTTTTTAATAGCTGGGATGCATTGTCTTCCAAATAACCAATTTGATTCCATTATCAAGAGTTTTGTTAATGGAGGATTTGACTGGCCAGCCATTAAATCAAATTGTGTGGAATTTCAAATCTTACAAGGTGACGATGATCCATATATTGATAAAAAGATAGCTTTTGATCTTGCTACAAAATTAGACACCCATACTGAGTTTATTAACGGGGCTGGCCATTTTAATGAAGCCTCAGGATACACAAAATTTCCTCTGCTACTTGAAAAAATAAAATTATTAATATCACTTGATATGACTTTATCAACCTACCATCAAGAATATAGTGCAAAGGACAATGAAGAAATCCAACGCAGAGCGGATGAGAAAGAGCGTGAACTCGTGTCAATTTTTGAATCGGCAAAGTTAAATACAGGCAGCGAGCCAATTAAGGTTGCCGTATTTGGCTGCGGTGACAAAAGGTTTATATCGCATCACAAAAGAATTTTTAAAAACATACTGAATAAACAAGTTGAAGTTACGACTTTCGATATTACGATTGATCATTTAAGCGGTGAAGCAAATGTTTTTCAGCACGACTGTACTTTACCCATCCCAAACACACCATACGATATTACATACGCGCACGTGTTAATGAAATTTATTGATCCGCAAAAACAATTCAATTTACTAAAAAATTCATTCGATGCACTTAAGATAGGTGGAATTGCAATCCATGTCTTTGACAAAGAGGAAATTGAAACAAGTCGGAAAAAACTTTCCAATGGGCTTTGGCCTGTTAATTTAAAACAACTCAAGCAAAAATTAACAGCTTTGGATATCGATTTCTTGGAAGTCACCTTAAAATATGGCCTAGCTCTTGTTATATTAAAGAGTTAAGTGAAATAAATTAGAGATGGCAAATCAAATAACTATTTATGACAGATAAAAAGCCAAACAAAGAAATTTATGTTGATCCCCGTCATGAGGAGCATTCGTTTGATTTGCCGTTCTGGCGGGATAACGAAAAACTATGGGCACTGGAGGTGCCAGTAGAAGAAATGGACATTAGTGAATTGACTTGGATTTTTGATATTCCATTTTGGGAAGATGAAGACGGAAATATCGTCATTACACCACAAGAAGTTATGGATAATATGGGCAAGTATCCATATCACAGAGACAAAACTCTAAATGCCGATATTTCCTATCCAATCGACATCATGAAAAATAAGAAGGGCAAATGGCTTACCTTAGACGGTCTTCATCGTTTAGTAAAATTACACCTAAACAAAGTGTCAAAAATCCAAGTCAGAAAAATCCCGCCAGAACTTATTCATCTCACTGCGCGAGATGAATAAATCTCTAATTTACATCACTTAACAATATGAAAAAGTTTTTAGCCAAAATCTATGCGTTCAAATTCCTTGATGACTTCGTGCTGATTTATCCGTTATACGCTGTCATGTTTACGGACTTCAGTATGCAGCCATGGCAAGTGACTACTCTTCTTGCGGTATGGTCGACAACAGCATTTTTTCTGGAAGTACCATCTGGAGTATGGGCAGATAAGTATTCAAGGAAAAACATTCTTTTCGTGGGGCAGTTGTTCCGCTCACTCGGGTATGTAAGCTGGTTACTATTTCCAAATTTCTGGGGCTTCCTATTTGGTTTTGTGCTTTGGGGTACTAAAAGCGCACTCACTTCAGGTACCTTTCAGGCGTTAATCTATGACGAACTGAAGCTATTCAATAGAGAAAAGGAATTTACAAAAATTCTTGGACACACAAAAACAATATCTTTTACTGCAATTCTCGTCGCTTCAGCTCTTGCCTCTCCTGCGATACTGCTTGGTTATCCATTCGTGCTGGTTTCGAGCAGTGCAGCAGTTTTAATCGCTGGCATTATCATTGCAACAATTCCCAAGGCACAAAAAGTGGAATCGACCCACGAAAAAGAATATTTTTCTCTTCTGAAAGAAGGATTGGCTGGTGCTTTCAAAAATGCTGCTGTCTTGCGTCTTATTTTGTTTCTGTCGCTGGCCTTCGCTTTAGGTGGCGCACTAGATGAGTACTGGCCTATTTTTGCCAATGAAACAGGACTTCCAAAGTACGGGCTTGGAATTTTTCTTGGTTTAATGAGCGGCTCACAAGGTGTAGCAAGTTTTGTAGCACATCACTTTGAAAAGAGGACAAACAATTTTTTTTATGGGCTCTTTCTGCTAAACGGCGTTTTCTTGTTCACCGCAGGTTATTTGTTTTCCGTCCCAGCCCTTTTGCTTTTAATTGTGTTCAGCTTTTTATTCACGATCATGCAAGTCGTGTTTGAGGGTAGGTTACAGCACTCCATAGCTTCGACGACGCGCGCCACCATTTCTTCAGTGAGTGGATTTCTCACAGAAATGGGTGTACTGATTGTATACTTAAGTTTTGGTATAGTCGCTCAGGTCAGCGACTATCGCAATAGTTTCTTGCTCTATGGTGTGATCGTGACCGTTTGCGGACTGATTTACATGATTTTTGCAAAGAAAAATAGTCCTATTGATAGATAATGAAAAGCCAATCTCAATTCTTATTGGATAATTATGAAGACTGATCTAAAAAAACTGGTGCTTGAAGAATTTGCAGGCGAAAACGCTCAACTTCTCTATACTCAAAAAGCGAAAGAAGGACTGTGGATTTCAGAAAGTCACTTTATCAAAAAATATTTCACAAACAAAAACGCCAAAATCTTGGATATTGGTTGTGGAACAGGAAGAACTACAATTCCTCTTTTTAAAATGGGTTTCAAAATAATTGGTATAGACTTTGTACCCGCAATGATTGAAAGCGCAAAGAAAATTGCCAAAGAATGTAATTTGGAAATTGATTATCGTGTGGGTGATGCTACTGACATTAAGTTTTATGAAAATTCTTTTGAGTATGCTCTTTTTTCGGTTCATCAAGGATTATCGTGGCTGCATTTCCAGCTTTCCGCAGTAGAAGAGGATCGCGATACGGTAATGGGCGAACGTGCGGAAGCCGCGGGCGCTCGCTTTCACATATTGGATCTTCGAGTTGAGTCCTTCGGT
>JACPHX010000021.1 GCA_016188425.1 Candidatus Uhrbacteria bacterium
ATGGGTGCAAATCCCTTTCAATGGACGCGTCCTCCTCCCCGGCGAGGATTTAACCTTCACTCCAGAACTGACCGTGAACCCCCTTCATCCACGCTCCATGGGCGTCTCCGACATCTACTTCTTTTACATGAGGTGGATCGGCGGCAACCGGATCGATAATGGGGCACAGTCTACAAGCATCCTCATGAACCCAGAGGATGGGTTCTACCTCTCCCTCTGACTCCCTTCTCTATCAAGGTCACCCGACACCTCTCAAGTCGGGATCCACACAAAGCAGATGATGATTCGTCTTCTTTCAGGGATTCGCAAAACTCTTCCGCGAAAACGGAAGAGTTTTCGTTTCATACGTGGCGGGGTGCAGGGACCCCGCCTTTTTTTGTAAATCGCGAACACATAGGCGGGGTCCCTGCACCCCGCCCCGGACGCAATCGAACGTTTCAATCATCATTTCTTCCTCATCTTCCACATCATCCACCCTCCCCCGCCAATCATCACGATGCCGACGTATTGCGCGGGGGTGAGGCCGAGGTAGCGGACGTCGTTGATTCGAAGGAAGTCCAGGAGGAGGCGGGTGAGGCCGTCTAGGAGGAGGAAGGCGCTGACATATGAGCCCGCGACCCCTCCCACCCCCCCGACCCCCCCTCGGGCCTGGGGGGTCCGTTTCCATGGTTTCGTCTCTAGAAGGAGGAACGTCGCGGCCAACAGCAAACCTTCGATCGAGAGATAAAGGCCGTGGTCGTGGCGGATGATGCCGTCGGGGTATTGGACGCCCAGAAAGAAGTGGGTGGCGGTGCCGGGGTGATCATGGATGAGAAAACAGCCGAGGCGGCCGAGAAAGATGCCGAAAGGGAGGCCGAAGGCTAGGCAATCGGCGTAAGCGTACACGTCGAGTTTTTTCTTTTTCAAATACCAGAACGCCGTGGCGAAGCCGCCGACCATGCCGCCCATCCAGGACCAACCGCCATGCCAAATTTTGAGCATCTCCCATGGGTGGCCGAAGTAATAGCTCGGTTCATACAAAAAGACATGGAAGAGTCGGGCGACAATGAACGCGCCCAGGACAATCACGGCGCTCATGTCCCAGACGGCTTGCGCGGACAATCCCCGACGCTTGGCGAGCCACGCTGCCATCGCGGTCGCCAAGACGATCCCGGACCCAACCATCAACCCCCACACTTGGATGGTGAGGGGGCCGAGGGAAAAGGATTGGAGGGAGATATAGGGGAGCATAGTCAATGTTATTCCAGAGACCTCTGCAAAAGCGCATCTTTTCGTTTCACGGGCACCCGTCGACCCCACTCAACGTAGAATACCTACGTTTCGCGGGGCTCGACAGCCCGTTCAACGAAAATCTGCTACTTTTTCAGAGGTCTCTCCATTATGTTCCCCACCCGATACAACTCCCGCTCACCAAAATGCGGCCCCAGAATCTGCAGCCCCACCGGGAGTCCGTGAGCCAACCCGCAGGGAACCGACAACCCTGGGATACCCGCGAGGTTGGCGGAAACCGTGTAGATGTCGGAGAGGTACATGGCGATGGGGTCGTTGAACTTCTCCCCAATCTTCCAAGCGACGGAGGGTGAGGTAGGACCGACGATGACGTCGACGTCTTTGAAGGCCTTGGCAAAATCGTCCGCGATGAGGCGGCGGACTTTCAGGGCTTTGTGGTAGTAGGCATCAGAGTAACCAGCGGAGAGTGTGAAGTTACCGACGAGGATGCGACGTTTGACCTCGGCACCAAACCCTTCCCCGCGGGTCATCGAATAGGTCTCGGTCAAGTCTGCCCCGGTCGCCGAGAAGCCATACCGAACGCCGTCGTAGCGCGCGAGGTTGGAGCTCGCCTCCGCGGGCATGATGACGTAGTACGTCTCCAGGGCGTACTTGGTCATTGGGAGAGAGATTTCTTTGAAGATGGCGCCCTGCTCACGCAAGCGGTCGATCGATTCTTCGACGCGGGCGCGGACTTCGGCGTCCATGCCGTCGATGAAGTATTCACGTGGGACGCCGATGCGCTTCCCTTTCATCGTGTCCGAGTCAGTCTTCGCCTTCTCCAGCCGCAAGAGAGCATGCGATGTTGCATCTTTGACATCTGATCCCTCGATGACAGACATAACGAGTTCCGCATCTTCCACGGTATTCGTCATGGGTCCGATCACATCCAAACTCGAGGAGAGGGACATGAGGCCGAAGCGGGAGACGCGGCCGTAGGTGGGCTTGAGGCCGACGATGCCGCAGAGGGAGGCGGGTTGGCGGATGGAGCCACCCGTGTCCGAGCCGAGCGCCACAGGCGCGAAGCCGGCCGCGACCGCGGCCGCGGAACCGCCGCTCGATCCTCCAGGAACTCGAGTCGGGTCGACTGGGTTCTTCGTCGGGCCGAAATGTGACGACTCCGTCGAGGAGCCCATCGCGAACTCGTCCATGTTCGTGCGGCCCAAGATGATCGCCCCTGCCGCAACCAAACGTTCGACGACCGTCGCGGAATAAGCCGCGATGTAATTTTCTAAAATCTGCGATCCCCCGCAGGCCTTTTGGCCGCGGACGAGGATGTTGTCCTTGATGAGGATGGGGATGCCCGCGAGCGGCCCCATTTCTTTTCCAGAAGCCCGCGCTTCGTCGATAGCTCCCGCCTCATCAATAGCTTCCTCGCGCGTGCTCAAGACGGCGTTCAGTTCCCCGTTCTTCTCCTGGATCTGTTTCAAATAATCGGAAACGACCTCCACGGCAGAGGAGGTTTTGTTCGCATAGGAGGAAAGGAGGGAGATGATGGTTGGATTGGTTGGCATAGTAACTATCTACTGCTTTCCTCCTCTTGCCCCCTGTGTCTTGGCCAAATCCCCTTCCTTCCTTGGGAATGCCATAATGACATCCGCCCTTGTCTGCGCCGTACAAGCCACGGGATCGTCCGCGCGCCAGGCGTTCTCGCCTTCGGTGGCGCGTTCCATTTCCTGCACGCCTTCTGTATCAACCTCCTGGAGCGTCGCCACATAGGACAAGATCGAATCGACCTGCACGGGGAATGAAGCAAACTCCTCGTCAGAAAGAGAGAGGCGAGAGAGTTTGGCGAGGTGGGAGATTTGGGATTGGGAAAGCATAGGGGGAAGGGTTTCAGGAGGTGCAGGAGTCTCAAGGGTCGCAAGGGCATGCGCTTTTCCGTGCCCTTGAGGCACTTGAAACCCTTGTGACCCTTGAAACCTGCATCAACTTGCCTTGAGCATACGGATAAACTCCTCCTCCGACAAGATCCTAACTCCTAGGTCTTTCGCCTTCTGCGCCTTGGAGCCGGGAGACTCGCCAACGAGGACAAAGCCCGTCTTTTTGCTCACGGAACTTGCGGGGTCCCCGCCGGCGCGACGGACGGCCGTCTCTGCCTCTTCGCGGGACATGGTTGCCAGCGTGCCAGTGACAACGAACGTCTTGCCTGCGAATGGGCCTTCTGTTTTTCTCGAGGCGGGCTTTTGGATCGACACTCCATTCTTTTGAAACTCGCCTACCAAGGCGCGATGATGTTTATCGGCAAAAAACTCGACAATACTCTTTGCGACGACTTCTCCGACATCCTTCACAGAAAGCAACACCTCAACGGTTGCATCCATGACCCCGTCGATGGTCTGAAATTTGTCCGCCAAATCTTCCGCCGTCTCATTGCCGACATGGCGTATCCCCAGGCCGATGAGAAAATGCGAGAGCTGAATCCTTTTATGAGACTGAATCTGGTCAACCAATTTCTTGGCGAGAATATCACCGAAGCCTTCCAGCCCCTCCAAGTCATCCGGTTTGAGCGCAAAAAGATCAGGTGCCTCGCGAATGACCTTGGCTTGGAGGAAGGCGCCGATATGCTGCGGACCGATGCCGTCGATGCCAAACGCGCGGGCGACATGGAGGATACGCTCTTGGTCTTGGGCGAAGCAATTCTTGTTGGCGCAATACAACGCCACCTCGCCGTCACGTCGGGCAACAGATGAACCACAAATCGGACAACGCGTCGGCGGCTTGGTCTGCTTCGTGTGCGCCGGCCGCAAGTCCTTCACGACTTCTTTGACCTTGGGGATGATGTCGCCCGCCTTGTAGAGTATGACTGTGTCCCCGACACGCACGTCCAGGCGTTCAATCTCATCGATGTTGTGCAAACTCGCATGCTTCACCGTCGTCCCCGCAAGTTGCGTCGGATCTACGACCGCGACGGGAGTCAACGCGCCAGTCCGACCGACATACCAGACGATGTCACGGATGATTGTCGTTGACTCTTCCGCAGGGTATTTCCAGGCCACGAGCCCGCGCGGCGTTTTCCCAATGACGCCCAACTCGTCAAAAACCGTTTGGTCATTGACTCGGGCAACGAACCCGTCGATCCAGAATGGGAGACGATCTCGTCTTTTCAACACGTCGTGCCAGCGTTTCTCTACTTCATCCGGATCTTTGCAAAGGGCCGAGAACGGCACGGAACGAAATCCTATTTCCTTCAACAAGGCGAACGCTTCCTCTTGGGGGAACGTCTCTCCATCCACGAAAAGCCCCCATGCCATGAACGCGAGTGGGCGAGAGGCGGTGATGGAAGGATCGAGCTGGCGGAGCGTACCCGCGGCGGCATTGCGGGGGTTCGCGAACGTCTTTTCGCCCTTCTTTTTAAGGGAGGCATTGAGGGCGTCGAAGGCCTTGGTTGGGAAATAGACTTCGCCGCGTACCTCAACCCGGGGCGGGGTCAAGGGACCCCGCCTATGTATAGAAGGGAAAACAATCGACAAAGGCACCGATTCAATCGTTTTTATATTCAACGTGACATCCTCCCCCACTGTTCCATCCCCTCGTGTGGCGGCGGTCTTCAAGACGCCGTTCTCATAGACGATCGACAAAGCCAACCCATCAACCTTGGGCATGACAAAAACGTCGAGCGTTTTCTTCCCTGAACGCTTACACACGTCTTCATACCAGTGGTCAAACTCTTCGCGTGTAAACACGTCCTCGATCGAGAGCATGCGGCGGGCATGCGTCACTTTTTTAAATGAGTCCAATGCCTTCCCCCCCACACGCTGGGTCGGCGAATCGGCCGTGATGAGGTCGGGGTACGTCTGCTCCAGGGAATGGAGCTCATGCTTGAGCGAATCGAGCGCCGCCTCCGACATCTCTTCCCGATCCAGGACATGATACAAATAGCGGTGATGGTTTATCACCTTGCGCAGTTTTTCTATCCGTTGTACGGCCTCTTGTTTGGTCATGATGACTCAACCCTATCACAGCAAAGCTGCCGCGTCAGCACCATTTTTCCACGCGTCATTCTCCGCTTATCCTCCCACTTCTATTTTCACCCCATTCTCTGCCCGTGGGGCGCAAATAATCGTCCCGCCGCTTTTTACATGCACCGCAAAATACCCAGTGCCCCCGGCATCGGATGCCTGCGGATCTATCGGAAGCGAGGAGAGCAGACCTTCTTTTGTTAACACGGAAAGATCGACCCCCTTTTGACACGGCGCAGACGTCCGGCATATTTCTTCCAAAGAATTGCCGCCGCAATGTTCTCGATACGGAATCGGGAGCGGCGGATGCGAGGAGACAGATTCGTAGGAAGCGATCGCGTGAAGCAGCCGTTGCGCATCGGCCTCACGCTGCGCGTTCCTTGCCTGTATCTGTGCAGAAAACGGATGCTGGGAAAACATCCACAACACGCTTAACATCCCGAGCGCCATCACGATAAGCAGCACCTCTACGGCCGGGTTGCATCGAGTCTTTCTTGATGGTGTGCGAATACGTTGCATAAAAATCAACGGGGGCAGGCTCCGGGGCGGAACCCTTCCTCGGTGGCGCAATTCACTCCTCGGGAAATGCCCGCATCGGGCCACCCCTGTTCGGATTCAAACTGGATTCCATAACTGGCTCCTTCCGCACGGACAGAATAGCAAAACCCTGGGCGGGGCGGGACGCCGCATTGCACCGCGGGAGAAAGACCTTGGCTTAGGGCCGGCAATACGTACCTAAGATAGGTGATGCCGCTCGTGCACGATGGAGCAAACCCAGTTTCATCCAAACAGACAGCGCTTGCCGAGTCGCCTAGGGGCACATCGGCTTGAAGAGGATACGAATTTTGCTTGAAAAAACGTTGTTCCAGAGCCGTCTGTGTGGCGCGCAGCGAAGCGAAGCGGATCGCGTCGCGTTCCTTGGAACGCGCCACCGAAACCGCCCGCGCCGAAAGCGACACCGCGGCAGCCACGACGACAAAGGCAATGAGTATGTTGGTAAAACGGCCAGGCATCGACATAAAAAACTGCTTATTTCTTTTCTTCCGGTTCCCGCATAGCAAGGCCAACCGCTACCGAAAGGCGCGGCCCGATTTCGTCCAGGCTGCTGCGCAAATCCGCTGGGTACGCGACGCGCGCCCAAGGGTCGCCGAGATACACATTGATATTCAGCGCTTTGGTCATATACTCCACCGCAAACGGCAGGACGCTTGATCCCCCCGTCAAAATTATCTTGTCGACCGTTTTAACATCTGCCGCCTCCATGTTGGAGTAGAGGGAAAGCGAGTAGCGTATCTCGTGCACCAAAGGTTGATACACTGATTCAAGGAACGGCGGCATCGCCACTTCTTCTCCGGACAACGACAAATCCCGTTTCATCTGCTCGGCGCGGTCCTCGTCCACCTTCATTTGTTCCATGATGCGACGCGTCACTGCCTGACCGCCGATGTTGATGGTGCGCACCATCATGGGAAGCTGTTTTTCCGATAGCGTAATCGTGGTGCGGTTGAATCCGAAATCCACAAGGCATACCGCGCTGCGGTCGAGCCCTACCAAGGAACGGATGACCGCGAACGACTCCGTGTCGATGGCCTCCAGCTGCAACCCGGCCGCCGCAAAAATCTGCACGTAGGCATCCACCATCGTCCGCGCCGCCCCGGTCACTAGCACGCGCACATAGCCGGGCTTCCGCGCTTCCCCTTTCAGGAGCGCCAGCGGATCCCCTACCACCTTCCCTCCCGCCTCTCCGGCGGAGCCGGATCCGGCTCCGCCGGACCGCCTCCCGCCTCCCGCCCCACCCAGCGGATCAATCGCCTTCGCATACGTCACCATATCTGCCAGCGGTATCGGGGAAAGCTTCGCGGCCTCGGCGTCCACATAAGGCCTTAGTTCTTTTTCGGTCGGACGCTTGGGTACCGTGACGATCGCGCTAAACACGCTTGAGCTCGGCAGCGCCGTCATCGCGTGCTTCGAACGGACATCCGCCTCTTTAAGAAGGCGGGCGAGCTGGGCTCCGGTTCCGGCCGGATTATCGAGCGGCGACACGACCGGGTCGGATGCGCGCCGCTCGGTGTAGCCGTAGGTCATGAGCCGGCTGCGCCCTTTCTCGCGCGTAAGCTCGGCAACCTTAATACCGCTTGCCCCGATATCTACTCCGACAAATGATGATGGTTTGGATTTGAAGAATGACATAACCTCCTTGGGGGATAGTATAACACAAGGGCGGGCGCAAGGGGCGCAGGAGGTCCAAGGGGCGCAGAGAACATGGCGCGTAAGCGCGAATGTGCTCCGGGTTCCTTCCGTCCTCCTGTCCCCCCTTGCGCCCCTTGCGCCCTTCTATTTCCCCCCCAGCCCTTTATCGATCGCCTCATTCACCAACTTATCCGCGACCTTATTGTACTCCCGACGGACATGGCGGACATGGACGCGGGTGAATTGGGCCATCAGATTTTTCACGGAGAGGAACTTGTTCGCAAGATCTTGGTTCTTTACGCGGTACTCGCCGTTGATCTGTTTCACGGCAAGCTCGGAGTCCATGACCAAATCTACCTCCTTTGCATTGAGAGTCTTGGCGAGCTGCAGCCCAAGAATAATCGCCGTATATTCTGCCTGGTTGTTCGTCGCCTTGCCGAGGAACTCGGACACCTCGCCGATAATTTTTCCCTCTTCCCCGTCCTTCAATTTATAAATAACCGCCCCCGCGCCAGAAGGACCAGGGTTGCCCCGAGAACCACCGTCGGTGTAGATGCGTACCTTCATACTTTTTTGATATCTTCTCCTTTTAGCTGAAGCTGGCGGAAGCCATTCCATTCATTCACCCCGATATCATACACAGCATCGATTCGATCTCCTAACGAGAGCGTTGTCGTCAGATGTCCCATATTAAAACAGATCATTGGGAGCACTTTCCCATCGGAAGACTGAACTGAGAGCTTCAGATGTTTCCCCTCTTTCCCCACCATTGTCATGGCCATAATACTAATCCCTTTGGAAGCGAACTTCGGCGGCGGGTTCGCTTGGCCGGTTGGTTTGAGCCGTTCGATTTGTGCCTGGAGATCCCAAGAAACATCCTCGAGGCGAATCTCGGCGTCGATGTCGATCGTGGGTTCCAGCATCTCGGGAGTCAACGAATCTTTAGCGTAGGAAAGGATGGCTTCGCGGAAGGGCGCGAGCGCGTCGCCTGAAGTCAGTGTGAACCCACATGCTTCCGGATGGCCGCCAAAGCGGCCGAGCAGCTCCTTCGTTGAATGCAGCGCCTCGGTCACATGGAACCCTTTGACGCTCCTGCCCGAGCCGACCCAGCGCCCTTCCGCAAAACCGATCGCATACACGGGACGAGAAAAATCGCGCACCAGCTTGCCGGCCACAAGGCCAACTATCGCCGGAGACCACGTCTCATGATGGACGACGATGACCTGGTCTTGAGGATCGTTCCCGATGATCTCCTTTGCCTGTTCATACATCCCGTCGGAGACGACCTGCCTCTCCTTGTTCGTCGCATCCAATTGCGCCGCGCACCGCGCCGCTTGCAGGTCGTCTTCCGAGAGCAAGAGATCCAGCGCTTCCTTGGCATGATGCATCCGCCCCGCCGCGTTCAAACGCGGCCCGATCTGGAAACCGATCGTCTGCGTATCGATCTCCCCGGGTTTGATCCCCGCGATCTCAAACATCTTCAAAAGCCCCGGCCGCCGCGTCTTGTTAAGCACAAGCAACCCAAAGTGTTCGAGCACCCGATTCTCTTCTTGGAGTTTCATCACGTCCGTGACGGTCGCGATCGCCACCAAGTCCAGGAGCCACTTTTCCGCCCCTTCTTTTATGGGGAGCCCCCGTCGGCGCCCCTCATCCAACAGAGCAGACGCCAGCTTGAACGCAACCCCCGTCCCACAGAGGTTCTTGTTGGGGTACGCCTCGCCCGGCACCAACGGATGGATAAGCATGGCATCCGTCGGCAGTTCATCGGGCATCGTATGGTGGTCGCAGACAATAGTACGTATCCCCATCGAGAGGGCTTTGTCGATCGCCGGCTTGTTGCTGATGCCGCAGTCGACGGTGATGACGAGCTTCGTCTGGAACTGGCCTCGGAGAATATCGACGGTCTCTGGAGAGAACCCGTACCCTTCTTTCTCCCGATGAGGGATGTAACTAGTAATCTTCGTTTCGTCGAAGCCGCCCGCTCGACAAAGATCGCGCAACGTTGTGAGCAAGACGGCAGATCCGCAGACGCCGTCAGCATCATAATCTCCATGGACCGTGATCACTTCTCGCCTCTCCAACGTCTCAAAGACAAACGCGACCGCATCGCCCATACGCGCAAACAACGACGGCGGATGGGTCTGTGCGGTCCAGTCGGGATTGAGGAACGCGCGCATGTCCTCCCGCGTCTGTAGGCCGCGGTTCCACAGGAGCTGGACGAGGACAGGATGCATTTCCTCGAACCGGGCGAGGGTCTCAAAGGGGAGAGGTTCGGGTATGTTCCAGCGCATAAGGACATAGAGTCAGAAAGCCCCTCCTTATATCATCCGTGAAGGAGGGGTTTGGGGTGGTTGTTTTGGCTCATCAACAACGCTCACCCCCTTTGTCTTAACGTATCCCTAATCTTTTCAAGCACCATTTCCATCCCATGATAGATGTCCTGGTTCGTAAACCGCAACACGATTATCCCCAATGAGAGGAGGCGGGCATCACGTTTTGCATCTTTTTCTTTGGCTCCGGGCTCGAAATGTGAATCACCGTCCAGTTCAATGACAAGACGATCCTCTGGGCAATAAAAATCGACTATGTAATAGATGATGCCCTGCTGGCGTCGAAATTTGTATCCATCGATTTGGCTTTTCCGCAACTGCATCCATAATCGAATTTCGGCTTCCGGCATCTGATTACGCAACTTTCTCCTGAACTTCTTTGTCGGCAAGCGATTAAAGATTTCTGGCATAAAGCAAGAGGCAAGAGCAGTGCGAACGGCGGGGACAACCACCCCAAACCCCTCCTTCACTGAAGATATAAGGAGGGGCTTCGAACCTCTTCCCTTCCTAGTCCCTTCGGAGCACCTTCAGATAGGCATCTGAAGGTATGTTCACATGTCCTGTCCCCATCGCCATCATTTTTTTCTTCCCCTCCTTTTGTTTCTCCAGAAGTTTCCGTTTACGCGTGACGTCACCGCCGTACAGCTTCGCTGTAACGTCTTTGCGTACGGCTGTGATCCGGTCTCCTGCCACGATTTTTCCGCCGATGGCGGCTTGGAGCTTGATGACAAAGTTGGCGCGCGGGATTTCGTCTTTGAGGATGCCGACGATGCGGCGGCCGACGCGTTCGGCTTCGTCGCGGTATACGAGGGTCGCGAAGGCCTCGACGGGGTCGTCGGCGACGAGGATGTCCATCTTGGCGACATCGGCCGTGCGGTAATCGATGACTTCGTAATTCAAAGAGGCATAGCCGGAGCTGACGCTCTTCAGCTTATCGTAAAAATCTACGATCACCATGGCGAGGGGCATCTCATAATGGAGGATTGCTCGATTCTCGGAGAGGTATTCGGTTGTCTTATAAATACCTCGTCGGTCTTGGACAAGCTGCATCGTCCCGCCGACGTAGTCGTTGGGGGTCACGATATCGATGTTGACCCACGGCTCTTCGATATGGTCGATATGGGAGGGATCTGGCAAATCAGCGGGGCTCTTGATCGTGAACGACTCTTTGTTCGTCTTGAAGACACGGTACGCGACCGATGGAACCGTCACGACCAGCTCGACGCCGAACTCGCGCGAGAGCCGCTCTTTGACGATCTCTAAATGGAGCATCCCAAGCATCCCGCAACGGAATCCGTATCCAAGCGCGGGCGAGTGTTCCGGCTCAAACACGAGCGCCGCATCATTCAACTTCAACCGGTCCATCGCTTCACGAAGCCGGGCATACTGGTCTCCCTGTTGAGGAAATATGCCCGCGAACACCATCGGCTTCACCTCGCGATATCCTGGAAGCGGGGCTGGGAGGGCTAGAAATGGCTGGAAAGGCTGGGAGATAATCGTGTCACCGACCCGGCAGTGCTTGATCTCCTTGAGCCCCGTCACCACATACCCAATCTGTCCCGTCCCCAAATCGTCCGTCGTGATGAATCGGTTCCCTCCTGGACGCAACATGCCGACCTCCAGGACTTCCTCCTGCGCACCCGTCGCCAAGAAGCGGATCTTATCCCCTTTTTTCAAGGACCCATCGACGACGCGGATGTAGGCGACGACGCCGCGATAGTCGTCATAGAACGAATCAAAAATGAGCGCACGCGTTGGTGCGTCAGCTTTTCCAGAGGGAGGAGGGATGCGTTTGACGATTTCATCAAGGAGAAAAGGAACCCCTTCTCCTGTCTTGCCACTGACTTTTACTACATCCTTCTCATCACAGCCAATGAGTTTTACAAGCTCCTCCATGCGTCGAGGAATGTCTGCCGCCGGCAAGTCTATCTTATTGAGCGCGGGAATGATCGTCAGGTTCTGCTCAAGGGCGAGATAGAGGTTCCCGATCGTCTGCGCCTGCACGCCCTGGGTTGCATCAACAAGGATGACAGCGCCCTCAACAGCCGCAAGGGAACGGGACACTTCGTAGTTGAAATCGACGTGGCCTGGTGTATCAATCAGGTTTAACGTGTAGGCATCTCCTTTTTCACCCAAGTCTCCTATCCCTGCTGCAAGCTGCAAGCTGCCCGCTGCCCGCTTCCCCCACGTCATCCGCGCCGGCGCCAGCTTGATCGTGATCCCCCGTTCCCGCTCCAAATCCATCGAATCCAAAATCTGCGCTTGCATCTTGCGACTTTCGACGGTGCCGGTTATCTCAAGGAGACGGTCGGACAAGGTCGATTTCCCGTGGTCGATGTGGGCAATGATGCAAAAGTTGCGGATCCGGCTTTGGTCTAGCATAGATTGAGGGCAGGATAGCTTGACGCGGCCGCGATTTCAAGCGTATTTGCGCGAGGCAGAGCGGTCTCTTATCTCCAAACCAAACCCCACCCCTTGTGAGGGGTGGGGAGGACTCGGGTCAAATACACTGGACCCGACGGGATTTGAACCCGCATCTGCTGATGTCAAGCCAACTGAGGTTACCATTTACCTCCACAGGCCCAAAGACGACCCGAGACAAACAAAAGACTCCAAACACGAGTTTTGGAGTTTTTTGCGACATCAGCATTTAGGTGGAGAACCTCAGTTGCTTATAAACAGTTCATCGTGGATATCGGAAGAGGTCAACTCCTTTCTGTGGACAACTACACACCATACTCCTTCCCCGCCCCCGCGACCTCCACCTCTGTCCGTAACGTATGGCGCAAATGCGTCGCAAAGCTCTCCGCCGCATCCGGATCTCCGTGATTGAGGAAAATCTTCGTGGGATTCTTCCCATTCTCTGGCTGCAACCAGCGCGTCAACTTGTTCTTGTCGCCATGGGCAGAGAAAGAGCCGATGGCGGACACGCGCGCTTTCACCGCGATCTTCTGGCCATAAATCGTCACTTCCTTCGCTCCTTCATAGAGCTTCCGACCGACCGTCCCGCGGGCCTGGTAGCCGATGATGAGGAGCTCACTCTTTGCATCTGGGAGACAGCGGGTGAGGTGGTGCATCACGCGCCCGCCTGTCATCATGCCGCTCCCGGCGATGACGATCTTTGGGTTCTTCGTCTCATTGATGACCTTCGATTCGTCGACCGTTAACGTCTCACGGAGGTTTGGAAAACTGAAAAAGTCACGATCGGGATCAGAGAAAATCGGCGCGTCGAAACGGAGGTATTGTTTAAAATGACGGTAGATCTCGGTCGCGCGGATGGACATCGGGCTGTCGAGAAAAATCGGGGTATTCGTCTTCACCTCGTGGAGCAGGATCTGGTTCAACTCGTAGAGGAGTTCCTGCGTGCGTTCGATCGAGAACGCGGGGATGAGGAGCATTCCCTTCCCGTTCATCGTGCGCATGATCGTCTCTTTGAGTTTCTGCCGGCGCATCGCCATCGGCTCGTGCTCACGGTTGCCATACGTCGATTCGCAGACAACGACGTCTGCGCGAGAGATCGGCTCGGTGTCTGGGAGAATCGGGACATCGTCATTTCCAACATCTCCAGAGAAAATGATTTTCTTCCCCTCTGCCTCGATCGAGATGTACGCCGAACCAAGCACATGCCCCGCGTCGTGGAACATGAGGCGGATGCCAGGCGCCATCATGATCTCTTGGTGGTAATTAATCCCTTTGCACATCGTCGCGACTTTCTCGACATCTTGTGCCGTATACAATTGCGGGTCGCCGCAACGCTTCGTATTCTCTTCCATGATATGACGCGCGTCTTCAAGGACGACGCTCGTGAGCGCGCACGCTGGGAGCGTCATATAAACCGGTCCAGCAAACCCCATGTTCACGATCTTTGGCAAACGCCCCGTATGGTCCGCATGCGGATGTGTTACGAAAATGGCTTCGATCGTTTTCGGATCAAAGCCAAATTCCACCATATTCTTGGTGCCGCACATACGCTCGCCCTGGAACATGCCGCAGTCGATGAGGATGTTGTGTATCTTTCCGCCAGAATCTTTCACCTCAACGTGCGTACAGGATCCCGTCACTTCTCCCGCCGCACCATGGAAGGTCAGTTTCATAATTACCCAAGCAATGCTTCGTATTCTGGCCAACGTTTCTTGAGGTCATCGATGATATCAGTGACATCGTCATCCTTGCTCTCTTCGCCGACATCGATTTTTTCCATGACGACGAACTCGACGTATTCGTTATAGGCCTCGCGGTTATTCACCCCTTCGGCCTGCGCGCGTTCGCTGATTTCTTCAAAAAGGGCCTGTTGATCGAGCACAAGATTTTCGGTCATAGGGGGGAGGCGTTAGGCGTTAGGGACGGAGTTGAGCGTCGTTCATGAAGGAGCAGAACCGCGGTCAACACCGCCATCGCCAGGATCGTCGTTTGCGACGTGAGACAGACGAGGCACCACGCATGGAGGACCACGGCTTCGATGCCGCTTAAGTAGAAACTGAAGACAAGGCCGCCGCCGACGGACAAGGCAAGAAAAATACTTAAGGACTTGTCGCCTGGATTGCGACGTTTAAGAAAAGCCCCGGCGGCCATGGCCCCGTAGCCGACGATCCCCAGGAGGGAAACCGGCACGCCCAGAAACCAGCCATACGGCCCCTTGTTGACGATGTCGCAATTGAACGTCGTATTGATGTCGCAAAACTTTCCCGACGCGAACCCTTGGTTGTGCAGCAAGGAATACGTCGAGAGCGCGACGCCAAGGAGAGCGAGAAGGAAGATGATGGTAGGGAGTTTTGGTTTCATATCCATAGCTGAATGCAACTCAATCTGCATGGTGAACATGTTCTGAATTGGATCTATACAGTGGCCAAGGGGCATGCCCCTTGGCCACTGTAGAGCTTATCTACTATTCCTTGGGCAGTGCATCAGAACATTCTGTCTTGTCTGCTAGGACTTGAAAGGTCTGTTCTCCCCCCAACCGTGAACCGTCGGCAAAAACCCAAGTGGGAGTTCCTTCAATCCCAGCATCCTTGCACACTTGCGCGGTAAACGAGCGCGCCCCTCCAGGGGAACATTCGACATAGTCTATCTTGTCAAAAGAACTGCCAAACAACCGTTTCTGCGCCTCGCAATGTGAACACCACCAGGCACCGTACATCTTCGCGCCCTTATCGGTGAGGCACTGGGCAAAGGAATCGTACTTCGCGGTGGCTTGGTCTCGCATGACAGCAAGGCCGATGAGACCAGCCAAGATCACGCCAACGACCAGGAAAAGAACTGTGGATGGGGATATTTTCATAGGTGGGAACATTGTAGCATGAGACCAAAGGGTGACCAGGGGTGAACAAGGGATAACAAGAGAACACAAGCGAGATGGTATTTTTAAACACTATCATCTATTATTCCCATTCCTCTTCACTTATTCACTCTTGTTATCCTTTGTTATCCCTCATCCCTGTGTATCTCCTCAACTGGAAATCACTCCCTCGCCCCATCATCGCCCTCTCCCCCATGGCCGACATGACGGACTCGGCTTTTTGCCGGGTGGTGAGGCTGGCAGCTGGCAGCGTGCAGCTGGCAGCTCCGAAATTCGAGCTCAATAATCTGGCTGCAAGCTGCTCGCTGCCAGCTGCCGGCTATCCCATCATGTTCCGCGAAATGGTCTCCTCCGAGGCCGTCGTCCGTGGGAACGAGAAGACGTTGGGAATGACGGATATTCATCCAGACGAACGTCCACTCGTCCAACAGATCTTCGGATCGGAACCCGCGACCATGGCGGAGTCGGCGCGGATCATCGAGGCACAGCATCATCCAGAGGGTTTTGATATCAACATGGGTTGCCCCGTTTACAAGATCACCCACAACTTCAATGGCGCGGCGCTCATGAAGGAACCGGCGCGAGCGACGGCGATCATCAAGGCAATGAAGGCCGTCATCACGGTTCCGCTCTCAGTCAAGATCCGCGCGGGGTGGAGCGACAAGACGGAATGTTTTGAATTTGCAAAAGCCATCGAAGACGCGGGGGCTGATCTTATCACCGTCCACGGACGGACGAAGGTGCAAGGATACTCTGGGAAGAGCGAATGGGACGTTATCCGCCAGGCCAAAGAGAAAGTCTCGATCCCCGTCCTCGCCAATGGCGACATCCACTCCCCAACTCTCGTTCCCGGCGCCTTGAAACAAACCGGCTGCGACGGCGTACTTATTGCCCGCGGCGCGCTCGGAAACCCGTGGTTCTTCCGAGACACGGCGGATGTCCTGGCGGGAAAAGAACCCGTCCATATCACGCTTGAGGAACGCATCCGCGTCGTCCTCATGCATGCCCGATTGCATGCAGAGCAGCATGGACAGGGAGGAATCACGACGCTCCGCAAACATCTGTCATGGTATTTCAAAGGACAACCGGGAGTGAAGGAGTGGAGGGAGAAGATGATGAAGATGACAACGCTGGAGGAATTGGAGGAGGTATTGGGGCAAATGATGGGGGTTACCGTTCTCGTTCGACGTACGTCTTAGTATCTGACAAAAAAACACGGAACATATCTTTCCGTGTTTTTCGTCCTTTCCGTATTTCCGTAATTCCGTACCTTCCGTACTTCCGTAACGATCACCTACGCCTCGCTCGCATTGCTGTTATGTTCCATCTCCTTCCCCTTCGCCTCCTGCGCCTTCAACCGCCGCTTATTCACTTTGCGTTCCGCGTAGCGCACGACCGCGCCGGCCACGTCGACGCCGGTCGCCTGCGAGATGCCGCCGAGGCCTGGGTAAGAGTTGACTTCGATGATGACGGGGCCGCTCTTCCTGCGCAGCATGTCCACGCCCGCGATATTAAGACCGAGACGCCTTGTCGCTTCGATGCACAGACGTTTCTCCTCTTCCGTAATATCAGCATGAGCTGCCGATCCTCCTTGATGGACGTTCGCGCGAAACTCGCCTTGCTTGGCCGTGCGCTCCATCGCCGCGACGACTTCCTTCCCAACGACGAACACGCGCAAGTCCTTCCCCTTCGCCTCCTTGATGTACTCCTGGATCTTCACCGGCGTATTTGGGTTCCCGCCGGCATGCGTGAGATATTGGAGGAATGGCTTGAGCGAGCGTTTACTTTCCGCAATAAACACGCCTGTACCGCCGGAGCCGTAGGCGGTCTTGAGAATCAGAGGGAACGAAAAATCGGCAATCGCGCTCTCAAGCTCCGTCGCGCTGAAGATGACGACGGTCTTTGGCACCGGCAAACCGAAATGATCGAGGAGCTGGAGCGTGCGTATCTTGTTCTTGGCGCGATGGACGCCAAGGTAGCCATTGATGACCAGCAGCCCCTCCAGCTCAAGCTGGCGCAACAGCGCCGCGTGCACCGACGGATCCTCGCGGATGCCGGGGCGCACGATGATCGCATCAAATTCCGGCAGCGGCTTCCCTTTGTAGAGAACGCTGGGTCCCTCGCCGCCGAAACGGATTTGCAGCTCGTGTTCGCGGATCACCGTGACCCGATGCCCAAGCTCACGCGCGCGCTTCACGAGCATCTTCGTGCCAACTTTCAGTTCCTTCCGTTCCAGTTCGAATGTGAGGATAGCAAATCGCATAGCAAAAATAAATGGCAGGAGTATGGACACCTCGATAAGAAAAGACGATCCGGAACACCGATACTTTATCACGCGGGGAATGAGGATTCCATGAGGGAAAAATGGTTGTCAAGAGCGGCCGAGCAAAAAAAATAACAGACCAAAACACCAGGCGATTGCCTGGTGTTTTTGTGGTTCCGGGACGTGGATTCGAACCACGATTAAGGGATTCAGAGTCCCTCGTCCTGCCATTAGACGATCCCGGAGAACACGGGGCCATTATCCGGCGGAGCCGGACCCGGCTCCGCCGGGGACGATCCCGGAATGTGCCGGCATGATACGAGTCCGATGCGCGGCTGTCAACGCAGGATTACGCCACCGTCCCCCCAAACTGCTCCAATATATCGCTCGTCGCGGCGTCCGCCTCGGCCAAGGCGTAGATCCCTTTGATGCGCAGCGGACAGCTTAACACTTCCAAAAGAATGGATCCTAACATGGCTTGGTTCTTGGCTTGGTTGACCGTGTCCGCATGCAGGCGGTATTGGAATCCCATTTCCACTTCGTTACCATTTATCGAGAGGATCTTCCCGGTCTGGATGATGAGCGGGAGGGTTGCGTTCACCTCTTTGATGCGCTCGAAGACTTTGGGCCATTGGCGTTCAAGGTCGGAGACGGAGATTGGGATGAAGGTACTTGGCGCAAGGGGCGCAGGAGGCACAGGGGGCGCAAGGGGAAGAACGGGGATATCGATACACATCTCCACGAGGGCCAATTCGAGCGGCAACTGCGGGATCCGCTCGAGGCGCGTGCCGCGCCGAGCATCCAAACACAATTCAAGAAATCCGACGATCTTCACCATCCCCCACTCTTTTACAAAACCAAGGACCTGCGTGCGAACAGCGCCGCCCATCATCCGATCCAGCGTCTCGTTGGCACCCAAAGACGACAACAACATCGCGCGCAAGGTCTCGATCAATTCATCGAGGAACACGACGGCGTCGACCCCCTCTTCGACGAACTTGTTCAAGGAAGAAAGGGCACCGGCGGCGTCTTGTTTTGCGACGCACGCGAGCAATTCCGCAACTTGGACGGTGGCGCTCCCAGGCAATACCAGCGCCGCGGTCTCGCGCGTCACGTTCTTCTCTCCAAGGGAGAGCAATTGCCCGAGCAAACTCTCCGCGTCTCGCTCGCAACCATCCGCCGCGCGCGAGACCATCGCGAGCACCTCGTCGTCCACGGTGAACCCTTCCTCGTTCGCCATTTCCTTGAGACGTTTCACCATGCCCGGGACGCTGATGCGGCGGAAATCAAAACGCTGGCAGCGGCTCACGATGGTGGCAGGGACTTTATGGATCTCCGTGGTCGCCAAGATGAACATCGCGTGGGGCGGCGGTTCCTCGATGGTTTTCAAAAGCGCGTTGAACGCTCCGGTCGAGAGCATGTGCACTTCATCGATGACGAACACCTTGTACTTGAGCTTCGCCGGCGCAAAGCGGACATTCTCAATGATGTTTTCGCGCACGTTGTCGACGCCGGTGTGCGACGCCGCGTCCATCTCAACAAGATCGAACGACTTATTCTCCAGGATCTCTTTGCAAGACGAACACTCGTTGCACGGTTCCCCGCCCTTCCGATTC
Organism: Candidatus Uhrbacteria bacterium; assembly: GCA_016188425.1. Lineage (GTDB taxonomy): Bacteria > Patescibacteriota > Patescibacteriia > UBA9934 > GWF2-40-263 > JACPHX01. Next base: position 18,927 of record JACPHX010000021.1, read on the forward strand.
CCACAGTTGATCGCCCGCGCAAAAATACGCGCGATCGTCGTTTTCCCCACCCCGCGCGGCCCAATAAATAGGTACGCATGCGCTACCGTCCCCGCCTCGAGCTGGTTTCGGAGTGTCCGCTTCACATGCTCCTGCTCGGTGACGTCGGCAAAGGAGAGGGGGCGGTATTTGCGGTAGAGGGTGATGGACATAGGGGGGCGCAGGAGGCGCAAGGGGCGCAGGAGGCGCAAGGGGCGCAGGAGGCGCAAGGGGCGCAGGAGGCGCAGGAGGAGGAACGGGGAAAATCACCCTTGTGGGGACAGGATAACCGAACACGGAGCAAATGCCAAAATTTTAAAACCATGCCTTCCCCTCTTGCGCCTCCTGCGCCCCTTGCGCCCCTTGTGCATTCCCTAAAACGTATCCGGCCTCGTGGCCACCGGCGCCTGGATGACTCCCAATTGTGCGCGTTCCATGATATCCGCTTCCACTATCGCGCGGTCGCGGCCGTATTTGAGACGGGAGAGTTCGCGGATCGCCTCGGCGAGCTCGCGGTTCCCTGAACCGATGGGAGAGAAAGACATCGTAAACGGCTTCACTTGCGCGTTATCGACGATCATCTTGTTGTACCAGGTAAACTTATCCGAATTGATGAGGTCGTAGCCGGAAAAATTCGGGCTGTAAATCTTTTCAAGCATCTCCACGTCTTCCGGCCCGATGCGGCTCGTAAGCGTGGTCCCCACGTTTCCAAACACCGCGTCGCGAATCTTCGTATCATTATTCTTCACGAGCTGGCCGATGTATTGGTGCGCGACGATCAGGTCGAGACGATACTTACGGGCTTCAGAGAGTATCGTCGCAATCGAATCCGTAATGAAGTTCTGGAACTCGTCGATGTAGAGGAAGAAATCACGGCGTTTGGATTCCTCCATATTGGCGCGACCAAGCGCCGCCATCTGGAGCTTTGAGACGATGATCATTCCAAGAAGCTCCGCATTCACGTCTCCCGTCAGTCCCTTGGACAAGTTAACGAGGAGAATCTTCCCTTCATCCATCACCTGGCGGAAATCGAAACTCGAATGGCTCTGCCCGATGATGTTGCGCATCATCTCGTTCTCGACGAAGCGGCCGACTTTGGAGACAAGGTAGCCCAACATCTCGGACTTATGGAAGTCGTTGGTCTTGGCCATTTCCTTTTCCCAAAAAGCGCGCACGACCGGGTCGGTCACCTTCGCGATCCAGGTCTTCGCATACTCTTCGTCCGAGAGTATGCGCGGGATCTCGGCGAGCGTGCCGGGGTTCTCCGTATCCGCCATGAGTGTAAGCATCACGTTGCGCATGGTGTGCTCGAACATCGGACCGATCATTTCCGGCGGGAAGAGCTTGTAGAAGATGGCGATCATCTCCTGGACCGCGAAATCCTTCATCCCAGGATCTTTTGCTTCGAGCATGTTGAGTCCCATCGGCCGCGCCATGTCGGAAGGATTGAACAAAATGACATCGTCCACACGTTCCTTGGGAATATGTCCGAGGATCTGTTCGATAAGGTCGCCGTGGGGTTCCACGACTGCGACTCCTCGCCCCGCCTTAATATCCTGCACCGCCATCTTGGCGAGCAATTGCGATTTACCCGATCCACTCTTTCCAATGAGGTACATGTGCCGCTGACGGTCTGCCTCCTTCATCCAAATAGGCGTTTTCACGCCACGGTAGATGTTGAATCCCAATTCGATAATCCCCGTCGCGGGCCCCGGGATATTCACTGGCGGCGGGCCGCTGCGCGAACCAAGCCACGCAATGTTGGGCGTTTCGCTCCAGGGCGTGGGCAAGTGCCACAACGACGCCATCTCCTCCGTGTTGACGACAATCTTATATTTCTCTGCAAACGCCCGATGGATGAACTCCGTAACCGGCTTGTTCTTCGAACGCGGCACGCTCTTTTGAAACGAATTGCCGAACTGATAAATGTTGTACTGGGCAAAGGCATTCACCATGTTCCCCAAAAGCGTTTGTGCCCGCGCAGGGTTCGAGGAAGCCGCGACCAAGCGGACGCACACGTCCATGCCTGCTTTTGACGTTTTTTCTTCGAGACCTTTCACGATCTCTTCTTCTTGCGGAGAGAGCCGGTACTGGTTCTCCGGCTTGTCGAGCTCTTCTTGCTTCTGCATTCCCAAATAGAACCGCGCACCCTTCCTCCCCTTCTTGCGCCCGCGCAACGCGTCCTCAAACCGCACCCCCTGCTGCATGATGCGGGCAATGGACAATCCCTTCCTTCGCCAGCCGGGTTTCGCGGAACGGACGATAAACTGATAGGCCGCGCCATCCGTCTCTTCCACTTTGGCGAAGACCTGGGTCAATCCAGAGAGCGGATCCTTATCGAGCTTCCGATAGGATTTGAAAGGGAAAACCGACGCACGCTTGAAGGTCATGTACGAGACCAAAATCGCTCCTGTGGGAGAGAAGATATTGTAGTCCACAATCGGTTCCATGTGGGCGTCGGGGTAGGACGCGGAAATCTGTTGCTCAAAAAGCGAGGCGTGTTTTTCGGGAACGGACACGTAAAACTTTACCGACTTGTGGTGGGCGACAATTTCAAACGCAAATTCGTCGCGCCGGCCATGCAGCCAGGCAGAAAATCCCCGCTCCGCCTTGAGCCCGCCGATCGCGGAAAAAAAAGTCTCGGCCGCCGCGATAACTTCGTCGATCTGTTCCTTGCGCACCTGATCTTTGCTTTCCTCTTCCCGGCGGAACCGGGGGACGATCACCTGGTAAAGCTTATGTTCGAACACTTGCGTTCGTGCGCGCAAACGCTGACGGAAAATGAGGAGGATCACGTACACGATGATGAAGACGACGACAGCTCCTGCGGCCCAAGGCAGCCAAGGCGATATAGTAACCGCCGGAGGAATGGCAGATTCCTCGTACGTTTGCGGCACGGCTTGAAGTCCGAATTGGAATATCACAATCCTCCTTGATTAGTGCTGCGTTCCCTGAACGTCTCCATCAAATGCACAATGTTTCCTGCTTCAATCGTGGCCGCCTGCTTGCAGTAGAGCTTTGTCGCACCAGGAACTTGCTCCAACAAACCTAAAAGTTTCTTGTAAAGGAGATGTTCAGAAAAAACATCCTTCGTCCTCTCTCCTCTCATGGCCTGATCTATCCAGAGAAACATCTGTGCCGCTTCCTGCTTCCATTTCTTATCTCCCTTTATATCGGCGGTTCCCGGCGGCAAGGCGGCATACATTTCCTTGATCGCATCCGTAAACGCCACCCGCATCTGCTTCAACTCGGGCGAAATCTCCTCACGAGGAACGGCCCGTTCCTGCACCGGTGCCGCCACCGGCCCAGTGGCTTCCTCCTGCCCTCCCCCCTCCTCCCCCCTCCTCCCTCCAACCTCCCTCCCTCCCGCCCCCTTCCCTCCTCCCTCCACAGGTTCGACCGCCTCATAAGCATCCTCCGGCTCTGCGGGAGTTTCCGACGGTGGCGATACAAGACGTTCCTTGCGTAATTCATCGGCCATAGTCCTTTCAGTATACCACCCCCGCGGGGTTGACAGAACCCCCAAAATTTGGTACGGTTGTGATCGCCATATCGCCTGGGTTTTCAGGCCTCTGTGAGCGGAGGAACACCATGAAGCGTTTGTTGCAGATGGCCATCATGGCCCTGGTTCTGGGAACGAACCAGCAAATCACCATTCGATCCGCCAACGCGGAAGAGCAGAAGGTCGGCAAGAAAAACGAGGAGGCCGTCAAGGTCGCCGTAGGCCTGCTCGCGGATCTCCCAAAGGAGGTACAGGCCAAGGTCATCGCCGATTGGAAGGCCGCCCTCGAAAAAAGGACGGCAGAGCGCAAGGGAGGCGGAACCGCGATCATGTTTTCCAAGTCGTGGCTGGTGGCCAGCGCGACCTGCGACGGCACGGGCGTGAACGAGGGTCCATTCCGACGGTACGAGCCCGTCAGCGTATGCGTCGTCCTCGAAGCCCCGGCCAAGGCGAAGTCCGCCGCCATCAAGGTCGTCTGGACAAGACGGTCGGACAAAAAAATCGTCATGGCCGCCGAGGACACGGTCCCCATCAGGGACCAGAACAAGATGCACAGGCAAGCAGGAAACGGCGTCGTGTACTACAGCACCAACGCCAACACCGACTCCGCCGAAACCGATGACGTCGAAGTCTTCCTCGACAATGTCTCGGTCGCCAAACACGTCGTCGTCGTGCAGTGACATCCGCGCCCCCGACGGCCCTCACAGAAGTCGACGCCCTCCACGCGAGGGACCCACGTCGACTTCCTTTTTATTTTTCCACCTTTGTCCCTTCCTTCGTGTCTTTCACTACCCATCCCATCCCCTCCAACTTCATCCGCAACTCATCCGACATAACAAAATCTTTCCTCGCCCGCGCCTGGTCGCGCTCGTTCACGAGATCCTGCACCGCTTTGGGGATCTCTATTTTTTTGCCGATGTAATCGGCGAGGCCAAGGCCGAGGATCCGATCATAATCAACAAGCCATTTCGTCTTTTCTAAGGACGAAATAGAATCATCATCTACTAATTGCCACATGGTCCTCAATGCGCCTGGAGTATTTAAGTCATTATTTATATCCAACATGAAGGTGGTGTGCATGACGGCTGTTGCAAGCGGATCGGGCTCTGACCAATCACGAACAATTTGTCTTAACTTATTCAAGGCGTTCTGTGCCGCAGTCAAACCTTCCCAGGTAAAATTAAGAATTGAACGGTAATGTCCCTGCAAACAAAAATACCGATACGCGATAGGGTCGTATCCTTTGTCGATGAGATCCTGGATCGTGTAGACGTTCCCGATCGACTTGCTCATCTTCCCGCCATCGACGGTCAAAAACTCGCTGTGCAGCCAGACGTTTGCTTCAAGCTTCCCTGATGCTCCCTCCGTCTGCGCGATCTCGTTCTCGTGATGTACGGCGATGTGGTCAACGCCGCCGGTGTGGATATCAAACGGGACGCCCAAATACTTCTGCGCCATCGCGGAGCATTCCAAATGCCAGCCGGGAAAACCGACGCCCCAGGGTGAGGGCCATTCCATCTCTCGCTGTTGATCGGTCGGTGAGAACTTCCAGAGAGCAAAGTCGGTCGGGTTCTTCTTCTCGCCCATATCGATGCGGATCCCTGCCTGCTTCTCGTCAGACTTCTGACCAGACAATTTGCCGTATGCTGGAAGTTTGGACGTATCAAAATAAATCCCATCCGACGTCTTGTATGTGAACCCGTTTGCCTCGAGCTGTTTCACCATCGCAACCTGTTCCGGGATGTGTTCCGTCGCGCGAGGATATTTGTCCGCGGGAAGGATGTTGAGCCGCAACAGGTCTTTGACGAATGCCCGGGTATAGAAAAACGCAATCTCCGCCGCCGACTTCCCTTCCTTGCGCATCGCCTTCATCATCTTGTCCTCTCCGTCGTCCCCGTCACCAACAAGATGACCAACATCGGTGATATTCATTATGAACGTCGTGTCCAAGCCGCTTTCTTTGAGGACGCGGTGCAACAAATCTGAAAAGATGAAGTACCGGAAATTCCCGATGTGGGCAAACCAATACACGGTCGGGCCACAGGCGTAGACGCCGGCCTTCCCGGGGGTGATCGGCTTAAATGCTTCCAGGGAACGGGTGAGGGTGTTGTAGAGGCGAAGCGACATATGAGGAGAGGGTAGCAGAGGGAGGCAGACGCTGGCAAAACAAAAAGACCGACCTTGTAGAGCGGGGTTGGTCAGTCGAGCGGAGCGGTGCTCACGGCGAGTTTCACGAACTTGAACAGGTCTTTGACAGGCACGCCGTCCTTCCAACCCGTCCCTCCCACCACGGCCGTGGCAATCTCACCTTTCTTGATCAGGAGACGTTCGCACAAAACCTCTTCTGCGGCCGAGATCTTATCGGAAATGTGTTCGGGAATGTTCGACGTCTGTGGCGACCTCCTTGCG
>JACPHX010000022.1 GCA_016188425.1 Candidatus Uhrbacteria bacterium
CTGTCGTTCCTGGGGGGTGAGCTCGATGAGCTTCTTGGGGGTTCCTTGGGCGTCTTTCACCGTGAAGGCGGATTCTATCTCATCTGGGCCGAAGAAGCTGTCGGCGAAGAGGGAGCGCATTTCGCGGGAGAGGTCGGGGGAACGTCCGCGCTTTTCAAGAAGAGTCAGAGCTTCCGACGGATGGGTGAAGGAGGAAACGTCCTCGAGCAATCCATCCACATCTTCCACCGGCTCCAATCGATCGACTTCTCCCGTTTGCATCGATTCAAAAACGCCGCCCGGTAGCTCGAAGACGAGCTGAGCATCTTTCATGATGCCGGCAAAAACGATCTCTTGTTTCTTTTCGCCGACCATGCGGACATACCGGTCGCCTGGTTTCATGCCGTCGGCGGTCGGCAGGCGGCGATAATCGAGGCGCGAACCGTCGGCGCGGCGGGCGGTAAACGTGTCAGGGGAAGGAATCTTCACAAGCTTCTCGGGCGGGCGGGGAACACGGGGAGAGAGGGCGCCGATTTCGTTTGGGGAGAGATTAGTGAAGGCGCCTGCCTCTGTTTTTGCAGAATCGCTCAAGGCAAATCGTTCCGCCAAGGCGATCAGGGCAACCCGATCTTCCTCTGGGAAGACGTCTTTCTGACGCCAATCGCTTATCTTTTCATAGAGATACGTCTGCAAACTCTTCCCGCTCCGAGCGGCGGTTTTGCGCCAGCTTGAAATCCAGGAGAACGCCAATCCTGGATCCAACAACGCGACAGCAAGCTTCTCCCCCTGCTCATCAGCCGGGCGTTCGTAGGCATCCCATGCCGCGCGCAAAAAGTTCGCAAAGCGCCAGAGCGTGCCGCCGGCCTTTGGATTCAAATCAAGATGGAATGTCTTTTCCGTTTTGTCCGCATTGACTGCTTCCTCCCAGACAGGCGCGACATCTTCCTTGGAGGCGCGGATGCGGTCGTTCTGATCCATGAGCGCACCGAGCATAAGCTCATAGAGCTCGGGATTGGACGCGCTTTGTGGAAAATACCCGATCTTCAACATCCCCATCTCGCGGATGAGTTCATTGGGAAGCGGCGCGCGATCCGGATGCTTCTCGGAGGCCAAGTTGCCGCTGCCGATAAAGGCAAAATCCTTGGCAAGTTTTTCTTTTTGGCCGTACCAAGCGGAGAACGAAAGTTCCTCGCCTGGTTTGCGGCCGGACATCTGTTTGATAAGCGATCGCAGGGCATCGCCCGGATACCCATTCATTTCATCCATGAAAAAAATGGCACCGTTGTCTGCCTGTGCAGACAGGGATGTTTCCTTGCCGGTTGCCGCACGCCCCAAGGGGCCGTAGGTGACGAAGTCTTTCCCATCCTTGATACTGCGCACCCCAAGCAACGGGCGGATGTCGCTCTTTGCCTCCTCCCCCACCTCCTCCGGCGGTTTGCCCGTAAGGATTTTCGACGCTTCGCGCACCAGGCGAGTTTTGCCGGTCCCGGATTCGCCGTAGAGTAACAATGGCCGATTCTGATTGAAGATCACCAAATGCTCGAACATCTGATCTAAATACTTCTCGCGCGAAGGGGTCCAGGCGAACCCTTGTTTCAACCCGTCGCGATACTTTTTGAGGCGTTCAAAAGAGAGATGTGCGGCCAGAGCGGGGTCGGCTTTCTCGAGAAATTTCATCCGCTCACGGGCCGCGTTCTCTCGAGCGATACAATCCTCCAAATCCATCTGCGAAAGCTCGTCGGGCTCTTGCTCACGATTGGCGAACAGGGTGCGCAGCAATGCGAGACGTTGGTCTTTGGCCTGCTCCGCCTCCTCTTTGTATTCATCGTGCCCCTGCCGCCCCACCCGCTCCTGCGCGCGCTCCGAAGATGACCGCTCGATGCCTTTTTCAAAAGCAGATCGCACCTGCGGATCATGCCAGCGTTCCGCGACCTTCTCTCGCAGGCGCAACAGCGTTTCTTCCGCTGTTTTGATCGCTATTTGATTCTTTTCTTTAAGCGCGTTCGTCAAAACGGACTTGGTGCGCTGGACATCGCGGTAAAGGGCGAAGAGCTCTTCGGCCTGCTGCTCAGCCGAAACAAGGGACTCCTTTTTTCTCTCAGGCGGAGCGCCGGCAAAGGCACCGATGCGTTCGCTGATTGGTCGGATGGGCATAGTGAGAATATCGTATCACATTTCTTCCGCAATCTTAAGCGATTTTACCTTCGTAATTCTTTGCGTAATACTCTCGATACTCCCCGCTTTTGCAACGAGCAACCCAATCTGCATGCGCTTTGAACCACTCGATCGTCATCCGCAGGCCATCCTCCAATGAGACGGCCGGCTCCCAGCCCAGTTCTTTTTTCGCCTTCGTGTAATCGATCGAGTACCGAAAATCGTGGCCTGGGCGGTCTTTGACGAACTCGATGGACGATTCGTCTTTTCCAAGAAGGCGAATCAGCATCTTCGTGAGTGCCAAATTCGTCACCTCCGAATCCTTCCCTCCCAGACAATACGTCTCCCCGATCCTCCCCTTGAGGAGAATCGACTCGATCCCCCGGCAATGATCTTCGACATACAGCCAATCGCGCACCTGCGCTCCGTCGCCGTAGACCGGGACCTTTTTTCCCTCCAGGAGGTTCGTGATGAACAGCGGGATCAACTTCTCTGGAAAAATATAAGGGCCGTAGTTGTTGGAACAGTTGGAAATCGTCACGGCCACGCCATGGGTTTGGTAATAGGCGCGGACGAAATGGTCGGAGGCAGCCTTCGATGCAGAGTAGGGACTGCGCGGCGCGTAGGGCGTCGATTCATTGAAGGGAGGGTCATCCTTTTTCAGGTGGCCGAACACTTCATCGGTAGAGACATGATGGAACCGTCTCTGGTATTCCTTAGCCGCATCAAGGAGCGTCACCGTCCCCCTCACATTGGTGCGGACGAAGGCAGACGCGTCGAGCACCGAACGGTCGACATGGCTCTCGGCGGCGAAGTGGATGACGGCGTCGCAATCCTTCATCAAATCAAACACAATATCTCGATCACAAATATCCCCTTTCACGAGGCGATACCGTGCATCTTCCTTATAGTCAATGAGGTTCTCTGGATTTCCCGCGTACGTGAGGGCGTCGAGGTTTGTCACGTGGTCGTCCGGATGATGCGACAACCAGTAGCGGATAAAATTGGATCCGATGAATCCGCATCCGCCGGTCACAAGCAACTTCATACGCCAATTTCTTTCCGAATCTTCTCCGCGATCCCGGGTAGATCCATCCCATCCTTCCCATGCCAGAGCTTATACCCGTCCGTCGCGAGCCGGGGCATCACGTGCCAATGCGTATGGAAAATAATCTGTCCGGACGCGCGGCCATTGTTTGTCGAGATGTTCGCCGAGTCCGCGCCGACCGCTTTGAGAATTGCAGGGGTAATTTTGTGGATCACCGCAAGCACGTTCTGCATGTCCGCGAGCTCTGCCTCGAGGAATTTATCCGAGTGCGTCTTTGATATGACCAAGGTGTGTCCCGCGTTCACGGGGTGGATGTCGAGGAAGGCGATCGTCTTTTCATCCTCGTAAATTTTTTGGGACGGAATAGCGCCGGCGACGATTTTGCAAAAGAGGCAGTCGGACATATTGGAAGGGCTAGTAATGGCTAGAAAGGACTAGGAGGACTGAATAGCTAAGACGGATGGGAACCATTATGCTGATTCATCTTCCATAGGATACAAAACCCTACAGGAACAAGCCACCACCAGGGGGAAAAGAAATTCGAGACGAAACCTGGTCGAACGAGATCGAGGAGGACAAACACAACCAAACTGATCCAGCTCACGGGCCACAGCGCTTCCATCCAGGGAGCTATTTTTTTTGAGAACCAAAATTGTTTCATAGATTCCATGGAAGAAAGCGTTTCAAATCGGAGAAGGAGAATGGCGGACGGTGGAAGGTGACGTCGATTTGCTTCACATCGACAAACGCTCCGCCGGGAAGAGACGGAAGGGAGAGGGCGAATTTCCAGGCGCCGTCTTTGAGGAGAAGTGTTGAAGCATCGAAGGTGGCGGTGGCCGTGGACCAACCGTCAGGCGTCACCGTGGGCGGAGTGTAATCGGTGAGGATGAAATCAATCTCTTGCGCGTCCAGATCTGTTTCTGGTAGCAGCCGCCAAGCATCAGGCATGAACAACGACGAATCATCGAAGGCGATCGGGCCATCGCTGATCACACGGATGTCTCCTGCATACGAAGTAATGGTGTGCCTATTAGATAATCCGACCGCCGTTGTCTTGACTCTTGTGAAGGGAGTGGAAACGGAGACCAATGCATCGTCTACAACCATCCTTTGCACCCCCTGTGCTGTTGGCGCTTCAAACGCAAGATGCGGGCCAAATGTGACAAGTTGGATCGGATACCCTTCATACGCATAACTCAACAGAATCGGCGAAGTAAACACCCAGAAACGCTGTGGGGTTTCCACGGTCTGGAACACGATATCTTCGCTCGCCTCCACATCGATCGTGTACACCCCCTCCCCCAACGAAGGCACGCGAAGACTCACGAACCTTTTTTTGGCCGCCTTCCCCGTCTCTCCCACTTCCCCATCATCTTCCCCCCGCCCTTCTGCGACGGGTTGATTCAGCCGATCGAAGAGCCGCAGGACAACCGGATCGCTGCCTTGCCGTTTGTTCTCATCGACGTAGGCAAAATCAAACTGCAACTCTCGCCCGCGAAAAAACGTCTTGATCTGATGCCCGCCACGCACCGAATAGTCCCGCGAGACGACGGGGACAATGGTTTCTTGATCCCCATCAAGGATCAACGGGCTCGAAATGCCCGTATGATATACCGCCATCCGATCTCGCATTGGTGGCTTTCGTTGAAACTCATCAATCGATCCATACCGTGGGTCTCGCTGATACAAAGTCTGTCCCTCCCCCACGCGTGGCCAATCCAACCCATTGAGCAGGTTCTGTTGCAGGGGGTTGAGGTCGTATACTTCCGGCGCCGCCGTCGCCAGCCCTCCCAACTCCAACACAGGCGCATCCTTGTTTTTATAGGTCACCGTTACGTCCACAGAATCGAAACGACGAGGAGGATGGACGAAGAAGAACGCCGGATCTCCCGTGACGCGCGCGAACGTGTCCCCATCCTCTTCCATCATCGCCACCCGCTGGTCTGGCAATAAACGATCAATGAAGGGAGACAGCGTTCCTATCTTAGAGGAGACAGAAAATGTTCCCGAAGGAATAAGCGTCTGCCACAGCAAAAAAAACAGCAGAGCTGCCGGGACGGACGCAAGGACGAGATGGCGCCAACATCGTCGCATAGATGATCTATTTATAGTACGAAACGGCGAATGCGCAAAATGGGGTAACAATCTCCAGCCCTTCCAGCCCTTTCTACCAACATGTTACTCTGCCCCCACTATGTCTCCTCCCACCCCCACTGCCTTCACCCAAACCCCCGACCTTACTCGCGCGTTTGAGGCGATGGAAAAAGGCGGGCCGTTTGTGTTCATCACGGGGCGCGCGGGGACGGGAAAGAGCACCTTGCTGCGGCGGTTCCGGTTGGAGACGACGAGGAAGTGCGTGTTCCTGGCACCCACGGGAGTCGCGGCACTGAACATCGAGGGACAGACGATCCATCTGTTCTTTGGGTTCTCTCCCGGGATCACCGTCACAGGCGCGCGCAAGAAGGCGCGGATGATGCGGGCGGAGCCGATCTATAAAAAAATCGACACGCTGGTAATCGACGAGCTTTCCATGGTGCGCGCCGACCTCATGGATTGCATGGACGCGTTCCTGCGCGCGGCGCGTGGAGTGAAAGAACCCTTCGGCGGCGTGCGCATCGTGGGCATCGGCGACCTCTTCCAGCTCCCGCCGGTCGTCACCGCACAGGAGCGCGGGGATTTCGCGCGTGCGTACCCCTCCCCTTTCTTCTTTGGATCCAACTCCTTCAAACAGCGTTACGACCTGGGCGAAGTCGAACTCATCGAGCTGACGGAAGTGTTCCGCCAGCGAGATCAACAGTTCATAGAAATCCTCAACGCCATCCGTGAGCGGACAGCCACCAGCGGCCACTTTGCCATACTCAACAACCAGGTCCGCGACCGCGTCGAGGAAGGCGCGATCGTCCTTACCGGAACGAACGTCGCCGCTCACGCGATCAATGATGCACGTTTGGCGGCACTCAAGACGCCGACGTTCACCATCCATGGAACGACGAAGGGGTCGTTCAAGGAACGAGATATGCCGACCTCACCATCGCTCCTATTGAAGGTGAAGGCGCGCGTGATGTTCGTCGCCAACGATCAGCTTGGGCAGTACGTAAACGGTACCGTTGGAACCGTCGAATTGGCGCAACGGTCGGGGATCATCGTCCGAACCGACGAAGGAAAGACGGTCCACGTGACCGCGCATACGTGGACCCTTTATCGGAGTACCTACGACCAAGAGGCGGGGACGCTTGGACAAGAAAAACTCGGGAGCTTCACCCAGCTTCCGCTCCGACTCGCCTGGGCGGTGACGATCCATAAAAGCCAGGGCAAAACGTTTGATCGAGTGCACATAGACCTGCGCGGGGGCGCGTTCGCGTCTGGCCAGACATATGTGGCGCTCTCGCGCGTACGGTCGCTTCCCGGGCTCACGCTCGCGGCTCCGATCGGGAAAGGGCATATAATCCTCGACCAGAGCGTGGTGCAATTTTTGGAGGAGATGAAGGTGAAAAAGGGGAAAAGACAAGGACTCGGGATATGAAAAAGATCCGCGACGCGGTTTCTCTTCTTCGACTGGGTGGCGTCATCGCCTTCCCCACCGAGAGTTCATATGGACTCGGGGCGGACGCGACAAACACGCAGGCGGTGCGCGCGGTTTTTGAACTGAAACGACGGCCGGCGGAAAAATCTTTTCCCCTCATCGTCTCGTCACTCACGATGGCGCAAAGGTTTGGGATCTTTTCTCCTCGCTTGCTCCATCTCGCAAAAAGATTCTGGCCCGGGCCACTGACGATCATCCTCCCCGCGAGGCAACCGACTCTCCTTGCCTCTTCGCTCATTGGAGCCGACGGCACGATTGCCCTGCGCGTTTCGTCACATCCGCTGGCGCGCTCGTTGGCACGACAGCTAAAGAAACCGATCGTGGCGACGTCGGCGAACCTGGCGGGAGAGAGGCCGTGTTTTTCTGTGGAAGAGATACGGGCGCAGTTGGGGTTGGGGGAGGGACAGATTTTGGATGGAGGGAGGTTGGAGGAGAGGGTGGCCTCGACGATGGTGAGGGAGGAGGATGCCGGAGGTCCCACGAAGCTCCAGCTGTTGGAGCGAAGGGGGAGGAGGTTGGTGGTGGTGAGGGAGGGACGAATTAACGCAAATGCAATTGCTCTTTTTGAAGACAACTAAAAATGCAGACGGATCCACGAACATTTTTTAAAGGCATTCCTGTTTCAATCCCTCTTCTACCACCTCATCCAACTCCTCCCACAACGCCCGTTTTACGATTCCCTCCGTGAGCTCCCGCATGAGCGGACCTTTGACGAACCGCAAAAATTTCGGACGGTCGGGGGACATGAGACGGCAGCCACGCAGGTTGTCGGTGATATCAGCCACCTTGATCGCCCAGGCGTCCGCGTCGGCCATATCAATGAGAGCCGCGACCATCTTCACCCAGCGGGCGTCGCGATGTTCCACATTCTGGTCGTGGGAGGCCAGGAGGACAAGGGCGATCGTCCGCGCTGAGTAGCCGAGGCAAGCCAGTTCCTGTGGCGTCGCTTCCCCATCCTCGATGATGTCGTGGAGGTAGCCGCCGAGCACCACGTCCTGTGGGTAGCCATGCCTGGAGAGGGATTCGCCTACGCGGACGGAGTGGAGGTAGGCGGGTTCAGAGGATCCTTTGCGGGTGCCGGGGATGCGGGTGGAAAGGAGGTGGGTGGTATGATTTGGTTTTAACAAGTCCTTGAACATGTTATCCATGTTTTCTTTGAAACATTTCTTTCCTTGTCACTGCTAATAAATAACGAAAGTCTAACATTAAGTCAGCTGTCAATTTGTCAGAAATTAATGTCGTCCAATTATCCAAACTTTCGGGTTTTATAGAACGATGGGCAACAACCTGATGCCGAATCGTTTCAAAGAGACCTATCCTCTCTTTGTAAATTTCTTCAAGTCTTCCTTTTTCAGTCCAAAATGTCTCCGAGTAGGAAAATTTTGCAGAACGCAGTCTTATGCCCAGTTGGTGTAATGACATGCCTTTCTTTGTTTTATCGTCAAAAAGCTTATGCACGTGGCTGACCAAACCAAAAAGAACTTCTTGACGCAAAAAAGGAGCAATCGCATTTTCCTTACAATAATCACTTAAATAACGATCGGGCTCCTTCAGAAAAAAGATGGCAAGATCGGCAAAAGTTAATTCAAACAATAGCATCTCAATGATGTTCTCGATTTCTGTCTCAACTGGCATTACGCCGGTGGGAGTCAAGGAATTCATTTTTACCAATAAACGAATATATTAGAACAATGATGGATCCAACTTCGCATCTTTGAAATAGCTCCCGTTTATCTCTGAGGATAATCTTTTTAAATCATCTTCAAGCAGTGCCTGAAAATTCTTTTCCCCAAACACCTCTACGAATATCCGAATCATCGACTCATAGAATCCTTCCTCCCCTGTCATCCTCCACCAAAAATCCTTCCCGATATAGACCGGTATCTCCATCTGGCCTCCCACGTTCTGTGCCAGGATCTTCCTGTAATGCCCGCTTAACATTTCTTTCCTGCCATAAACGACACCAATGGCAAAAACAGGCAGGTCGGACGCACGATTTTGGAGGAGAAGCCTGTGCGCGCTGCGGAAATCTTCCAGGATAGGAGCGACGTCACCAGCGTTGATCGTATTCGGCCCGGATTTGAGCTGGAGCAGGATTTTCTTCCCATCAACTTTGTCGACGAACTCGATATCCATCCCTGGCGTGCTCGATGCCTGGGCGCCCAAATGCAGGATACAAAGTTTCTGCATCTTGTCGCCAAAGGTCGTTGTGACAGAAGTACCGAAGACATGAGGATAAAGCAGTGCTTTCGCCATGTTTTCGGGAGTAGCCTCTCCAAGGACTCCGGATGCCAAAGCGATGAGGGTGAACGGGTTGACCTTGAACTTCGAAAGCGAATGCCCTTTCTCCAATTTCTCGGAAATCAGGTCGGAAAATTCATCGTCAAAAAATCCTCGTAGGGCAAGCGCGGTTTGGTTGTCCATATTGTGGAATCATAGGCGAACTCCCTTTCCTTTTCCAGTTATCCACATACGATAACCATTACGGTATGCATTGGTTACTGATATACTGTCATTACTATGCCTACCATGCTTTCCGTCATCGATGCTTCAAATGCGATCGGGGTTTCCGTCGACACGATCAGGCGCTGGGAAAAGAAAGGCCTCATCAAGGCCAAGCGTTCGGAACTGAACCACAGGATCTTCGATTCAGCAGAGATTTCGCGGATCCACAATAAGACCTCGGGGGAACATGAAGGCAACAACTACCGCATCTTGAAATCGAAAGTGAAATCACCTTACACCGTGCTCGAACTGTTTGCCGGGGCAGGCGGCACGGCTTTAGGCCTCCACAATGCAGGATTGGAGCACGTAATGCTTACTGATTGGGACAAGAACGCGTCCGCGACGCTCAAGCAAAACAAACCGGACTGGAACGTAGTGCAAGGCGACGTCCGCAACCTGGACTTCAACGGCATGGAGGCGGACGTGATCGAAGGGGGTTTCCCTTGCCAGGCTTTCAGCTATGCAGGAAAAAAAATGGGGTTTGAAGACGTCCGCGGAACCATGTTTTTCGAGTTCGCAAGATGCGTTAAACAAGTAATGCCGAAAATAGCCATGGGCGAGAACGTCCGGGGACTGCTCCGCCACGACGAAGGAAAAACGTTGTCGGCCATTATCAACGTCTTAAAAGGCCTCGGCTACAAAGTCGCCTACCGGGTTGTCCGGGCGCAATATTTGGATGTCCCACAGAAACGCGAACGGTTGATCATCCTTGGAGTCCGCAACGACCTTGACCTTCCGCTTCTTTTTCCAAGAGAGAAGGATTACACGATCTCCTTACGGGAGGCGCTTCAAGGATGCCCGAAATCTCCTGGCCAGGAATACCCCCCGAAAAAGAAAAAAATCCTGTCTCTCGTCCCTCCCGGCGGCTATTGGCGCGACCTTCCTCCCAAAATACAAAAGGAATACATGATGGCGAGCTACTACATGGGAGGCGGCAAGACAGGGATGGCACGCCGTCTGTCCTGGGACGAGCCGAGCCTTACGCTTACCTGCGCCCCAGCCCAAAAACAGACGGAACGCTGCCATCCTGCCGAAACACGCCCCCTTACCGTGAGGGAATACGCCCGTATCCAGACTTTCCCTGACGATTGGAAATTCACAGGGTCGACGTCATCGCAATACAAGCAGATCGGCAACGCAGTTCCTGTGAACCTTGGGTACCATATGGGGAAATGCCTTATCGCAATGCTTGAGAACAAACCCGACCTCCGGACGATGGAACGAGCGGAACCCATCTGATATGGCAGACATATTCACCAAACAAAAAAGGAGCGAGGTCATGTCAAAAATACGGGGGAAGAACACGAAGCCGGAACTGGCCGTCTTCCGGGAACTGCGAATACGAGCCATCTATTTCCAAAAACATTATCGCAAAGCTCCCGGGAGTCCCGATATAGCGCTACCAAAAAAGAAAATCGCCATTTTCATCGATGGCGATTTCTGGCACGGGTACAGGTTCGGCACCTGGCGGCACCGGTTGTCATCGGATTATTGGGTACGAAAAATCGAAAGAAACCGAGCAAGGGACATCCGTAACTTCCGCAGGCTGCGCCGGAATGATTGGGTAGTATTCCGCGTGTGGGAACACCAGATACAAAAAGAATTCGACATGACAATAGAAAAGATAGTAGCCGTGTTGTCTAGTGGGTAATTTTTATATTGGAAACCGGCAGCACTTGGTGCTAGATAGCCGTATCGCCAAACTCAAAACACCTGACGTGCACCAAAAAAGCATTATACATTTTTTGCATATTGCTTTTTCTTCCGCCCCTCACTCAAACAACCCCTTCACCTCCTCCCACGTCAGTCTCCCCACATCAAACCCCTCCTCATTCGCCATCACTGCCTCAAACAAATCCCGCTTTCGCGTTTGAAGCGCGAGCACTTTCTCTTCGATGGTTCCCTTGGTGATGAGCTTATATACGTTCACCGCCTTCTTCTGGCCGATGCGATGCGCGCGGTCCATCGCCTGGCGTTCCACCATTGGGTTCCACCACGGATCAAACAAAATGACGGTGTCGGCTTCGATGAGGGTGAGGCCGGTGCCGCCAGCTTTGAGACTCAAGAGGAAGACACCCATCTCTGGGTCATCGCGAAACCGACGGACCTCTGCGGCGCGATCGTTGGTCTTTCCTTCGATAGTGCCGTGGCCTATCCCCTGCTCGTCGAGGCGTTCGCGGATGATGTCGAGCATCGAGGTGAACTGGCTGAAGCAGAGCACCTTGTGGCCGCCGGCGCGCGCTTCGCGGATGAGCTCCAGGGCGTGCTCAAGTTTGCCCGAGAGCGCGGTAGAGCGGGGGAGTTGCTTGTCGACGAGGGCGGGGTGGTTACAAATCTGCCGCAAGCGCAGGAGGGCCGTGAGGATCTCGATGCGGGAACGGTTGAACCCTTTTGTCTCGACTCGACGGAACAAATCCCCGCGCACGTCCTCTAGAGTACGAGCGTACAGCACGAGCTGTTCTGGCACGAGCTCGCAGAGGTTCGTCTGTTCCACTTTGGCGGGCAGTTCCTTGAGTTCCGATTCCTTCGTGCGTCGCAGCATGAACGGCTGCACTTTCTCGCGGAGTTTCTTCAAGGCGTCCTTGTCCTTGCGCTCCCCGATCGGCAATTCGTACTTCTGGCGGAAGGTTCGACGGTCCAGAAGGAACCCTGGCATGAGGAAATCGAACACCGACCAAAGCTCGTGAAGGCCGTTTTCCAAAGGAGTCCCCGTGAGCGCCAACCGGTGCTCGGTCTTGATCAGTTTCACCGCCTTCGCCGAGTTGGTCGCCGCGTTCTTGATGTATTGCGCTTCATCCAGGACCGTGTAGAAAAACGGCGTCGTCCGTTTCATATACGCGCGCGCGTCCCGCTGCATAAGCGAATACGACGTCACGAGGATGTCGCCCTTGGACGCCGACGAGATGATCCGCCCGCGCTGCGACGGCGTCCCCTCGACCGATTTCACCTTAAGCTCTGGCGTAAACCGCGCGGCTTCCGCGAGCCACACGTGCACCAAAGTCTTTGGACAGACGATCAACGATGGTTGCGCCCGATCGGACACGCTCAAGAGGGAAAGGACTTGCAACGTCTTTCCAAGCCCCATGTCGTCCGCCAGGATGCCGCCGAATTGATTCTCTTGCAGAAACTTCGCCCAGGCCACGCCGCGTTTTTGGTACGGCCGCAACGTGGTCTCCAAATGGTCTGGAAATACTGGTTCCACCACGGGCAGGCCGGTCTTGATGCGAGTAAGAAGTTCCGAGAATGCCTGGTTCGTTTTCTCCATCTGGGAATGCTTGGACGCTTCGATGGCCGCCATGAGCTCGGGCGCATCGAACAAGCGCAGGCGCAATTTCCCCTGCTTTCCTTCCTCTGCCTTCTCAACGAAGGAGAGGAGACGTTCCACCTCCTCACGGTTCGCGCATTCGATGAATGATCCGTCCGCCGTGCGCAAGTACGACTTCCCGGACCGCACCATCTGTTTGAGCTGCTCCAGCGAGATTTTTGACGCCCCCACATGCCAATCGGTAGAGAACTCGAAAAAATTGATCCCGCTTGAGACGCGCGTTTCCCACTGCGCATCAACCGTCTCGCTCTCGATCGAGAGTGCGTCCATGGACGCGTCGCTTTCAACGCGGTATTGCTCCTGCAACCTCGGAAGGCGGTATTTGAGAAACCAATAGATACGATATTCCCCCCGGATCATGACTCGACCGCCTGCCATCTGATCCTCCTCTCCAATGTTTACAAGCTGTTGCTCGCATCTGGACTCTTCATGCACATCGCGATCGGCTCTGTGTACCACGGAACCTTCTTTCATTGATTCTTCGACTGAATCGTCACCGACCGGAAGGACAAGCGGGCCATACCACGCGTCCGCCGCGACGGTGATCTGGTCTTTGGCGGGAAGATAGGACAGGCGCAGGACGATGTCATCGAGCGGATGCCTCATCTCGCGGACGGTCGATTTTTTCCGCGCCAAGGCGCGGCCGGAATCAACGCCAAGTGTTGCCAGCTGTTTCGATAACGTGGCAATATCCTTCTGATTCAACCCTAATCGTTTCTTCCGGACGAACTCTTCTAAAACACCGCTGATGCGATCCTGCGTTTCGATCGGCGTCACCTCCGCGCTCTCCATCGCCGCCAACCCAAGGGCCACGACATGCTTGCAGGCGCCTCCCCAGTCGTAGGGGCAGGAGCATTGGTAGTCCGTCACGCGCTCGCGCTGTTTGGATACCGAAAAAGAGACGCGATACAAGCGCGACCCTCGCACCTTCCCATGGACATCCAAGGCACCGGTGCTCGATTCCTCAACGAACACCTCAACGACATCGCCCGTCTTGTGGTATTGCTTCCCCCGCGCAAAGGAAGTGGCATCGGCGACGTCGCGCAAAATGTCTTCCGAAAACAGCCGGTCTCGATGCATAATCAAACCATCCTAGCAGAGGTGGGGGTGGGTTGGCCAGGACGGGCGCCTTTTCTCTTTTATTCATCCCCAGCTGTGGATAACGTATCAAAGACTTTCTATTTTTGTTCTATAATGGAAGAAAATATCTGAACTCAGCATATTATGATGACAAAAAAACAAAAACAGGTTTTAGATTTTATAACCACCTCACAATCACGGAATGGTTTTTCTCCATCTCTTGACGAAATTCGAAAAAAATTCAAACTCGCCTCGGTCTCAACCGCTCATTTTCATGTCTCCCGGCTTCGAGATATCGGCTATGTAACAAAAGTAGCCCACAAACCACGTGCCATAGATGTGATCAGTAATGAAACCATAGTAAAATCCACACCCCAACCCATGGAAGGAGTATTGAATACCGGTCTTGTGCATACTGATTTTTTGGAAAAAATTGATTTCCAAATACACGGAAAGAATCTTTATGAAAACCTTCCTTTAAACAAAATCCTCTGCGGCGATGCGGTGGAGATTTTAAAAAAAATACCATCGAATTCTATTGACCTAGCCGTTACCTCTCCCCCGTATGACGACATAAGAACATACAATGGTTTTTCTCTTGACTTACCTGCGGTGGGAAGAGAGCTCAATCGTGTTTTAAAGGATGGTGGGGTCGCCGCCATGGTCATTCAAGATTCGACACGCAATTTTGGAAAATCCCTTACGTCTTTTCGAACCATCATCGATTGGTGTGATAACGCGGGTTTCAAACTTTTCGAAACCGTCATTTATCGAAAGCATGGAACAGAAGGCGCTTGGTGGAAAAAACGCTTCCGTGTTGATCATGAATATATGCCCATTTTCTTAAAAGGTGACCGGCCATCGTTTTTCAACAAAGAGCCGCTGAAAATCCCATCGAAACACGGAGGAAAAACAATGACCGGCAGCGGCAATCGACGAACAGATGGAACGACAACAGAAACGGTCACAAGAACAATCAACAGCATGAAATGTCGTGGAACCGTTTGGGATTATTTAAATGCTGGAGACAAAAATCCACTTAAAAGGAAACACCCCGCGACTTTTCCAGACAAAATTCCTCTAGATTTTATTCAATGTTTCTGTCCACCAAACGGAATAGTCCTCGATCCTTTTGTTGGTTGTGGTTCGACAATGGTAGCCGCAAAACAACTTGGGAGAAACTGCATTGGGATTGATATATCAAAGGAATACTGCGAGCTCGCCAGAGAACGAATAAGAGCCACACCAACCCCTCTGTTCAGCTAGTACATTTTATCTGGTTCTTCAATGGTATATTCAATATTCTGAGTACTTGTCATGGCGAATGACAATGGATTTTTTTCTATGAATTCGTCGAACGACTTGTTGCTCAAACGTAGTTTTGATCCGACAAAATCACCTTTTGTGAATTGAGAAAGCCGCCACTTGCTCCAACACCAACTTTGTTCCTGATATTCCCATCCAGTCAATACAGAGAGGAGTCTGAGGAAACTTTCCGCACGTTCTTTTGCGCCCTGATCAAATGAAAAAGTCCCGCCAATATCGGCCGTGAGATTATGGGGGATACCTTCACCTCCACGCAGGGTAATAGATATTCGATCACCCTGTTCCCGTGGAACACTGATCTCATCCCGTTGTCTCAAAAAGACATCCATCGTCAGCATTAATTCATAGAGTGAATAGTGTCGATTCAAAAAAATGTTATTCAGCGGCGTGTGTTCTTCAGACGCTCGGAGATACGACAGCCAGCTGAGCGAATTTTCAGTGTAGCCGAGTAAATTCATCCAGGTTCCATCCGTGAACAACAGCGGGGCAATCGCGCTTTTGTGAATGATTATTTCTTTCGTTGACCCGACCACACCGATCAAAAAATGGATCGTCCCGAACGGATACTTGAGTCGAAAATCATGATAGCCATCGTGGTTTCTAATATTATTTATTGATGCACAATCATCAAAATTCTGCCAGTTACCCGGGATCCGATCTCGATTAAACATCACCATGTGTTGTCCGACGCTTCTGATTCCCTTTCGATAAATTTCCATGTCAAGAAACACGCAATCCTTTGCTGAAAATCCATCCTCTAGAACCATGATCTTCCCGTCATAAAAACCCCGAATCTTCCAGTTGAGAAATTTGGACATGAAAAGCCCGCACAACATTCCATCACTATCTGGACTCAAAATACAGTTTTGATCCCTCTGGACGAGCCAAGGATATTTTTCTCGTACGCCCGCGTAGCCAATCAATTCGTGTTTATCTTCTAATAGTTTTTGAATTTTTGAGTCCATATTTTTACTCAAACTATCATCATTCTCAAATGGTTATCCCTCAACTCCCTTCGCCATCTCCCTATACCCGCAATACTCGCACCCCTCCCCCGCCTTGGGCATCTTCTTCGCGTTCAAGGTGCGTTTAATTTTGAGCAATGTCGGCTCGATCCAATCGTCATTCCCTTCATAGGAAATCAGGTGGACATCGAAGACGAGCTTCCCATCAAACGCTTTTTCATCCGGCCGGCCGGTGCAGTAGACGAAGTAGCCGGTGTTGGAGACCTTGAGGCCGTTGCGGCGCAGGAGCCACTGGTAGACTTCGATCTGCCGTTTGTAGCCGATATGCCAATCGTCGTTGAGCACCGTTACTGGTTCCGATTTTGCCGTCGCTTTGTAGTCGACGACGATATAATTCCCTGTTCCGTCTTGCCATAAGTCATCGATTGCCCCGGACACGAGCAGCCCGGTCTTGGGATGCGTATATTGCACGCCTTTGAAATTCTCCCGCCACTCATCGATCATCTCATGGGGAACCGGGCGCGCGTCCAGGCCGTATTTTTTCTGGAGCGGATGTTGTTCTCCCTTCGCTCGATGCACATCGAATTCTTGCTTGAGCAGCATATCGACCGCCTTGTTGAGGTTGAACGGCGGGCAGGAGGGGCGCTTGATCCCCAGGACATTATTCAAATAAAAACACCGCGGGCATTCGAGGAAATTTTCAATCTTGGAACGTGATAATTTCCAACGGTCGCCGCCGTAATTCCAGGAGGCGGAACGTGGGGTTGTTTGAGGCATACAATTACTTCCCCGCCCGCACCCCCAGCCCTGCCACCACCATCACCCCCAGGTACATGAAAAACCCGTACACACAGGCAGGCGCTCCAAGCGGAAGAGCCATTGTCCCAGGCGCCGGACAAAGCCCCGGGCAAGTTCCCCAAAGTTCTTGATACGAAAGGTACCCAGAGAACACAAGGCCAGCGACCCCGATCCCAAACAAAATTCTAAGCGCAAGTTGTTTGTTCATATATGAACAGGATACAGAAAAACCCCCAATCCAACACCTGGGGTTGGAATGAAAAACGCCCATCTGTTTGATGGACGCCGTCAGTCGCCGAGTTCGCTCACGACCGTTGGGGAAAGATCGACGCATGATCCGTCGCGCTCGCCGATCTGCGCGAGGCGCCGGACATGGTTTTCCCCGCCGGAGAACGACGTCGCGAGCCACAGGTCGACGAGCCGGGTGGCGATCCCGACGTTCCCAGATGCCGTCCGCGCCCCGAGCGCCAGGATATTGGCGTCGTTGTGTTCGCGCGACATCTGGACCGTGAGATCGTCGTAGGCAAGCGCCGCGCGGATCCCCGGCACTTTGTTGGCCGCGATGCACATGCCGATCCCGGTCCCGCAGACGAGTATTCCCCGCCCCGCCGGTCCCAACCGCGCCACCGCTTCCGCGACGGGCAGCGCGTACTTGGGGTAATCAACGGACTCCGCAGAGTCCGTTCCGAGATCCACGACCTCAACGTCAGGCCGTTCCTCCAGATGCGCGCGGATCGCTTGCTTGAGCATGTAACCCGCATGGTCGGATCCGAGAAAGAGCGATTGTTTCAATGGATATTCCTCCGTCTATGACGGTAGCAAAGCAAGGGAGGGAGGACAAACTAGGAGGCCTCGAGTCTTCCCATCCTTTCCTTCCCCCGCTATGCTCCTCTTGAGAGGTGCCATGCAAAAGCTCAACCGATTCAAAAGCGACAAAGCTACGATTCCTCCCGCGGCCATAGAGGCGCTTCCGATCATTATCATGGCGATGATGGACTGCCCCGAAGCGCCGGATTGGCTGACGGAGCCAGACGTGAAAATCTTGAAAACCTACCAATGGAGCCGCCCCGGCAACAAGGACTACGATGTGGAGGCGGAAATCGGGTTCGTGCGAGATCAAAAACGGACGTCGGTGGTCGTGATGGTCACCTTCACCAACAAGCCGTACACGGTCCTTACGTGCGAGATCTATCCGACTCCAGGTGACGACCCATGAACGTCCGCCGACTCCCGACCCCTTCTCACAGCACCACCCGCGGTGCTACTTTTTTTGTAGCGTGTTGTTTGTGAGAAGGAGGTGTTGTATCGTGGCGGGAAAAGGGTAACCCTTGCTCTCTCTTGTTCACCCTCCCCCTATCCTCCCCCTCCTCTCCGCCATCTCCCTCTCCAAGGCCTACGGCAAACAGCAGGTCCTCTCCGACCTGTCGTTTGTTATTTCCGAGGGAGCGCATATCGGGCTCATCGGGAGGAACGGGGCTGGGAAGACGACGTTGCTCCGGATCCTTGGAAACACGGAGGAAGCGGACCATGGGGAGGTCCAGCTCATGCCTGCATGCCGTTTGGGGATCTTGAACCAGCATAACGACGTAGAGACGCAACATCCCGCGTCTCTACGTCGGGCCGCAACGGTTCTCGCATACCTAGAAGAAACAAGCGAGAGGCCCTCCTGGGAATGCCAAAAATTGTCTTCAAGGTTCGGTCTCACGCCGACCGATCTTGCGAAAACACCATCATCACTCTCGGGCGGGTACCAGATGCGCGTGAAAATCGTCCGCATGCTGCTTGGGAATCCCAACCTCCTTCTCCTGGACGAACCAGTGAACTTCCTGGACCTCCCCACCCTCCTCCTCCTGGAACAATTCCTCCGCGACTATCCCGGCGCATTTGTGATGACGTCCCACGATCGCGAGTTGATGCAAAACACCTGCACATCAACGTGGGAGATCGAACGTGCGAAACTCACCATATTCCCCGAACCGGTGGAGCAATATTTAGATTGGAAAGAAGAACAAGCGGAGTATGCGCGGCGGACGAACAAGCGGCTCAAAAAAGAAATCGCCCACGCCCAGGCGTTCGCGGATCGATTCCGTGCAAAGGCATCGCTCGCCTCGAGTGCGCAAAGCAAGCTCAAACACATCACAAAATTACGGACCCAGCTCCAAGAGATCTCCGACAAGATGAAGACCGCCGCGTTCCGCATCAACTGCCCGCTCGTGACAAAAGGGAGCGCGGTCCGTTTCGAGCATCTAACGATTGGGTACGAGGACAGGCCGATCGTGACGAATCTCTCGATGGACGTCCCGCGCGGCTCCAAGGTCGCCATTGTCGGTGAGAATGGACAGGGAAAATCCACGCTCCTTAAAACGCTCGCGGGCATCATTCCGCCCGTCGACGGCGTCATCCGCTGGTACAAACGCGCAGATCTTGGATTCTTCTCCCAACACAACGAGACGACGCTGCATCCGAACATGACGGTCTTGCAGACCCTCACCGCCGCCTCGCCTCCTTACACGCCTGCAGAGCGGTTACTCGCGACCGCTGGCGCGTTCCTTTTCAAAGATGACGACCTCGAGAAGCCCTGCCGCGTCCTCTCGGGAGGAGAACAAGCACGCCTGCGCCTCGCGAGTCTCGTCCTGCACGAATACAACGTCCTCCTCCTGGATGAACCGACGAACCATCTCGATGCCGAGACCGTGGAGGTCCTCGCCCGCGCCCTCAAGGAATATCCAGGGACATTGTTCGTCGTCTCCCACGCCCGAACATTTATGAATGCCATCGTCGACCGTGTGTATGAGATAGACCACGGCGGGATGAGGTTGTATCCGGGGTCCTATGAGGAATATGTCTCTGACCTGATGGACCGTGCCTCTGTGGCTACGATACTACAAGAAGAGACGCCCAAGTTGGGCGTCTCTACGGGACAAACCCTGGCCACGCTTCCGCTGTTGCGGGAACAACAAAAACGACTGAAAAAAATCGAAAACGAACTCGCCGTCTTTGAAAAAGAAAAAGGCGATATCCTGGCCTTCTTTTTTGAGAACCCGACCGATTACGCGCCGGCAAAGTTTTCAAGGTTGAAAGAATTAGACGAAGAGATTGAACGGTTGGAGAAACGGTGGATGATGGAAACGGAGACGAACAGATGACGATAAATTCAACCTTTCAATGCACCGCCCCTTGACCCTTGCACGGCAAACCGCTAGAATGCCTGCGCCTTTCGTTTTCAGAACAACGAGAGAGGGAGGAAGCGACGTGGAGTTACCGTCCGTTCATGTGATGCAAGATCAGGGGGCACAGGCGAT
The DNA here is from genome assembly GCA_016188425.1 of Candidatus Uhrbacteria bacterium. Classification (GTDB taxonomy): domain Bacteria; phylum Patescibacteriota; class Patescibacteriia; order UBA9934; family GWF2-40-263; genus JACPHX01. The sequence goes on from JACPHX010000022.1 coordinate 20,066, forward strand.
GCTCGCGACCATGCGGGATCAAACGATCCCGCGCGCTCATCTGATAGAAACGAGCATCCAATTCAGCCGCGCACTCGCCAAGCGAGTGGAGACCCTGACCGTCTACCGTTCCGCCGCGGAGCAGGTATCCAAAGTGGGTCGCCGCCGGGCAAACAGCCGAAGGAGGAATACGCTCCTCGTTCCCATGCTGCCCGCCGGCCAAGTGCTATTGCCGGGGTTCATGACCGAGTTCCCAGAAAGCGAGACGATCTCGATCGCCGTGCGTCCGGAAATGAGCAGTCATGTTCCGTCCGCGGCCAAACAGCCGTTTCGTGATTCCCTGGGATACGTGGGCACGATCATCGTGCTCTGCGACCTCATCGAAACGGGAGAAACCGCGCTCCATGTGATCCGTCTCATCAAGGAGCACCGGGGGCGGCGGATCATCATCGCCTGCATCGTCGGCTGCGAGGTCGGCACGGCGCGCATCAAGAAGGAATTCCCCGACGTGGAGATCTTCTTGGGTGCCCTGGACCCGGTCCTTAACGAGCAAGGAAAAGTGGAACCCGGCCTCGGCCCCTTCAGCGACCGCCTCTTCGGCCGCCAGAACGCGTGACCTGACCCACACCAGCGAGCTGGAGGGCGGGTCTTTTTTTACGCTTGACCTCTCCCCTCCCCTCCCTTAAAATCCCCCCAGCATGCTGCAGAAGCAGCCACGACAAGGAAAGGATCGCTTCATGCCCATCGACCACGTGACCATTATCGACCACCCCGCTGCCCAGGCAGCGCTCACCGCGTTGCGAGACACGAATACCAAGACGGGGGACGAGTTCATGGCCGCCTCCAGGGAGTTCAGCCGCTCGCTCGCCCACGAGGTCCCGCGACTGGTTCCGCCTTCGGCCCGCGAGATCGAAACCCCCATGGGGGTGATGGCCTCAGGCATCAGGTTCAAACCGAATATCTTGCTGGTGCCGGTGAAGCGGGCGGGACGCGGACTGGTCCCGGGTTTCCTGGAGCAACCCTTCAAGATCAAGGTGCAAGAGATCGGCATCCGCCGCAACGAGAGGACGCTCGAGCCGGAAATCTACGAAAACCCGTTCAACGGATCGCTCACCGACTTCGACCTCGTGGTCGTCGCGGACCCGATGCTGGCCACGGGCGGCACGGCCTGTGTCACGCTCTCCATCCTCAAGGAGCTGGGAGTGAGGAAGCTTGCCTTCGCTGGCGTCGTCGGCTGCCCCGCGGGCGTGGAGCGCGTGCAGAGGGAGTACCCGGGCGTGCCGATCTTCTTGGGCGCCATCGACCCGATGCTGAACGAGAACGGCTACATTATCCCGGGACTCGGCGACTACGGCGACCGCCTCTTCGGCCCACGGCAAGACTGACCTGATCACCACACGCGGTGATGGGTCTCTTTTTTTATTCCGCCTCCTTTTCAAACACGTATAACGATTCCGCATCGAACGTTTTTACCAAATGAATCTGCACGCGCCTTTCTTTGAGTTTGATGGTGTTCAGATACTGCACGTCCTGCGGGGGGAGGGTCACGCCGTAATAGTACACAGGGACGCGCAGGAGCAGACGAGGAATGAGGGCGTAGGTGTTCTCATCGCGCAACGGGACGCGGATGTGGCGATCGGGGAAAAAGAGCTTGTCGGCGCGGTCGACAATCACGACGGCATCCGTCTCGATCAGGGCAAGGGCTTGCTGCTTGATTTCTGCGGAACGAAGCAGGGTGCGTCGCATGGTCAGCAAGCTATCCGTGTCTGCGAGGAACACGCTGTTGAGCGAAAAAGAGACGATGAGTAGGAAAAACGTCGCCGCTGCAACACGACGAGCAAAGATCGTCTTCCCAACCTTCTGGATAATCCAGACGATCGCCTCCCCCGCGAGTGGCAATGCGAGCACGTACATCGGGAGCCAGTAGCGGACATAGGAGTTCCCGATCGTGACGGCCCGCGGATCCGGGTTGTCCTGGATCTTCCAAGAACCATACATCAAAACCAGATACGCACTGACAAAGAGGAGAAGTTGGAGATAGGTTCGACGAACCAATCCCTTCTCTTTCTCTTGGCGCATCTTCCCCACGAACAAAGGAAGTCCGATCATGACCAAAACGATCAGCCAAGGGAACAAACGCGCGACATACAAGTCGAAGGCCATGAGGGCCGAGCGTGGATGAAGGCCAAAGGGGAAGAGGGTGTCGGCACGTGGGCTGATGGTCGATGTTTTTTGCGCGTCGGGACGGGGTGCAGGGACCCCGCCTATTTTTCTCTCGAATTCCCCCTGCGCCCCTTGGACCTCCTGCGTCTCTTGCGCCTCCATTGTGTATCCTGTCCTGAACCATGCCCCATACGTCCTTTGCTGCCACAGAAACAACGGCAGCATCATGAGTATGAACGAGACAAGAGCCACGACGATCCAGGAGCGTTTCAACTGGGTACGCACTGGCCACCAGAGAATGGCGATGGAGGGAATGATCCAGACGATTTCTGATAATCGGAGCCACAGAGCCACCGCAAGAAAGGCCCCACCAACGAGGGGATCAAGATGCTGTTTCCAAAACCCAGCCCGCAGGCGAGAGGAAAACGGACGCAACAAAAACAGGCCGGAAGCAAATATCAGGAAACAAAGAAATGGGACATTGTGCATGAAGGAACGGGCGCCGTAATACCAAAGCGGCGGGAGCATGGGGTAAAGAACGGCGCTCCAGCGGGCGACGGTTGGCGAAAAAAAACGTCGACAGATTGCGTACCATACGGGAACAGAGAGGAGGAAAAGAATCGGCGTCAGGAGTGGGAGTATCCTCTCTCCAAAAACACGAGCCATGGTGCCAAAAAGCACGGGCAGACCAAGAAAACTCCCGGGGAGGAGAATCCCTGCTTGCGAGACGACGCTTCTGGGATGAAGGGCGCCGTCAAAATCCGCTCCCAGCGCATCAAACGCACGGAGGGTCCAGGTATCAGCAAAGCGATTCGTAAAGAAATAATTCGCCGTCTCGTCTGGGGAGGGAAACAGGTGAGCGGTGTTCCACAGCACCCCCATGCTCACCGCCGCCAGAACAGAAAGCACAGCAAGGCCGCTCCCAAAGAGCGACACGCGCGACCACCACCTATTCATAGCCCGTAGGTAAAAAGACTAATGGTGGCCAGGATAATCGCCGCGATAAGTACTACCGATGCCAAAGGAAGAAGCCAGACGAGGTGCGTGATTTGAAAAAGGAGGACAAGAGCGACGGCCACCACCTGGAGGCACATCTTAATTTTTCCAAAAATATTGGCACTGATCAGCGTGCCACGTCGTCGCATCACCAGCCCTCCCAGGAGAATAAGGAGTTCAATAACAATCATGAGCCCGATCAGCACCGGATGCAACGACCGCACGAGCGATAACAATCCCACACTCACGATCAAGATTTTGTCCGCGACCGGATCGTAGAACGTCCCCCACGGAGTGATCATACGCCGGACGCGCGCCAAGCTTCCATCCAGCGCATCGGTAAATGAAAAAAAGATAAACAGACCGAATCCCCAGCCGAACCACCCACGCCACAAGCAATACAAAACAATCGGGATACCGATAAATCGGACCACGGTGATTTGATTGGGGGTGACCCAGGCCGGTATGAGCGGCAAGAAGACACGCGCCATCAATTTATCGTGCCAGTATAAACGCGAGGGGTCACGCGCAAAGGCCATACGGGACTTGGGTTTTTTCCATGATTCGCCTATGCTGAATGAAACGGAACCATTGTGTATTCCCCATTGCAATACTTCAAGTCTATCACTCTTGCGTGGTTTTTTCTATTGGTGCTTTGTGTTGCTCATTCGCTAAATTGGGCGGGAAATTGGTGGAACCCCCTCCACTGGATGGCAACGGCTCTCGGACTCCTGCTACTCCCTCTGTTCGCTGGCATAAGCGGGGAGATCGCCGGGCGTCTGCTCCCTCTCCCAAGGAAACAAGGATTCTTGCTCGGCCTGCTTGCGGTCATTGGGTTCCAGCTTGTGCTTGGCAGCATCTTTTTTTATCTTTGGCGGCTTCCCGGATGGCTGCTCGCCATCCAGTTCCTCCTCACGTTTCCTCTCCTTCTTTCCCTAGAGCGACGGTATGGCTTGCCTCCGTATGCGGATCCGCCTCCGGAACCGACGGGAGTGCGCCGACTCTTTTATCCGCTCGCGGCGCTCTCTTTTATCCTCTCTAGTACCCTGACCATCCTCCTCTTCGTCTCCCGCACCTGGGACGCAACGCCATCTCCTTGGCTTCAGATCCCAACCATTGCCTTTGTCCTCTTCTTCCTCCTCGTCCTCACGACCACTCTCGCGCTCGCCTACCGGCCGGGGATCCGCCTGACGATGTTCCTCCTGGCGTCTCTGTTGATCCCAACCCTTGGGGTCGCAACGTTGATCTTTCCCTTGGGATATGGGTTCGACCTTTTCGTCCACGAAGCAACCATCCGCTATATCGCGCTGCATGGCACCGTCACACCCAAACCGCCCTACTATCTCGGGGCGTATGTGCTGGAACTCATCGGCAATGAGCTGTTTTTGATTCCGTTGCATTGGATTAATACATGGGTGGTGCCGGTGCTGGCATCAGTACTAATTCCAGCTGTGTATGTTACTTTTCCACAGCACATACTGTGGCCAAGGGGCATGCCCCTTGGCCACAAGATGGGAAATGCAATTAGCTTTCTGCTTGGCATAAGCATGCTGCCTCTATCTGCCTTCATCCTCTCCACCCCCCAGCAACTGGCAGACCTCTTCTTTTTTGTGGTGGTCTGGATCGCCGTTTCCGTTTCCACAGAAAGCCGAAGGACAAAACTCGCGCTTGCCATCGTCTCGCTCGCCACGCTCTTGATCCATCCGATCGCGGGCATTCCCCTGCTCTGCTTCCTGTGTATTCGATTTGTAACATCCAACACCTGGGGTTGGATATTCACGGGCGTGGGAAGTGTTTTGCTTCCCCTCGTCTTCTTCCTGTTCGGACTCTTGAAACACCAACCGATTCATTTCACCTGGCCGCATGTTTCGAATCTCCAGGGGCTCATCCCAGACGGATTCCTGACGCCACATTTCGGGACGCTATGGGATTTCGTGGGGACGGTAGGGCCGGGGTTGTTGTTCCTGTTGGGGACATCCTGCGCCTGGATGGGGATACGAACAGCCCACATCGTCGGTGGACACAGGCGAGACGCGGTGTACCGCGTCTCTACGGGGCTGGCAACGATGCTGGTCATCAATTTCTTGCTGTTACGTTTTTTCCTGGCGGCCGATTTCCTGCCGGACTCGGAACGGTTCTCCTACGCGGACCGGCTGTTGCCCCTCATCCTCCTTTCCTTCTCCCCCATTCTGTTTGTCGGCGCGTCCCGTCTCTTGGAATATATCATGCCCCTTCCCCGCTCCATGAAGACAATCCTGCTCGTCTTGCTTTGTCTTACCCTCACGGTGCATTGGTATCGCCTGTATCCTCGCCAGGATGGTCTCACGCGCAGCCACTTGTATAACGTGTCACAAAATGACCTCGACGGGGCGCGCTTCATCGAGGGGGCGGCGGATGGCAGGCCCTACATCGTCCTGGGCGACCAAGCCGTCTCCGCCGCCGCGCTTTCCCTATATGGATTCGAACGGACCATGGGCCCGCACTATTTTTATCCGATCCCCAACGGTTCGCCTCTCTCGGAGTGGTTCTTGAAGATGAACGAAAAACCATCCGCCGAAACGGCGGATGGGGCACGAACGTTTATCAATGCCGAATGCGCACGCACTGGATGCAATACCCCCGAGATCACACTCGTCTACTTCCTCGTCCACGACTATTGGTGGGATGCGACACGCATCCGTGAAACGGCGAAGACGAACGCGGCGACGGTGCGGGAAATAGACGGCGGGAAAATTGTGATATTCGGCTACGAGTTCTGATGGAAGCGCGTCAGCCCGTCATTTTCTTTTCTACCAATTCCTCCAGCCACATCTCGAGCTGGTCGACATACTTCCCCACCGTGAACGCGTCCACCGAGGCGCTGATGCGGGAGGCGGCATGGCGGAACGATTCACGATTGGCCACGAAAGCGCGCAGGGCGGCCAGTAGCCCTTTCTTGTCGCCCGGAATGAACAGAAAGCCGTTCTCGCCCTGGCGGACGAGTTCGCCGATCCCGCCGATATCAGAGGCGATCACGGGGACGCCCGAGCCGAAGCATTCGTAAATGATCGTGGGAGAATTCTCATAACACAGCGAAGGAACGACGACGGCGTCCGAGATCGAAAAAAGGTCATTCAATTTTTCCAAGGGGATATACCCATGATAAATCACCCGAGGATCCGTATCGGCGAGTTTCAGCATCCACTGGGTGAGCGCCCCCTCCCCCGCCACATGAAGACGGAACGGAACATCCCATTTTGAAAGAACCGACCAGAGGAACTCGATCCCCTTATGAGCCACGAGTTGGCCAACGAACAAAAATTCAATCGGTCCCGTGCTCGGACGTATTGTGCGGTCGCTTTTAGGAAGATTCGGAACGGGATTGGGCAAAATTTCCACCCGGCTGTTCGGGAAGAATCCGCGATCCCGATAGAGCCCGGCCAAAAACCGCGACGGGGAGACGATGAGTTCGGGCGACTTGAAAATGGCCTGAACCTGCCATTCATACCACCGGCGAATGAACGGGCGGTTGAATCCTTCCGATTCATGGCCATGCAGCATGAGGCCGCTGGGAACCGTCAGCTGGACGTCGTGCAGAATATGCACCTGCGGCAAATGCTGGCGGCGGATCTCCGGAACGATCTGAAGCCCGAGCCCTTTTAAGTTATGGGAAATAATGATATCGGGCTGCTCCACCTCGCACACCCGGGCAAATTCGCGCGCCGGTTGCGGGCCATACATGTCGATCAGATGCCACAGCGCTCGCGTGGGAAGCCAATGCGTGCCGTCGGCGAGCAAGTGATAGGTATTGAAAGGAAAAAAACGATACACGGACTCGACATATTTATCCCGGATCGTGGCATAAAAAGAATTCATGCCCTCAAAGGGCATAGTGGTAAACGCAAACACGTCGTGTCCGCGCACATGCAACTCATGGGCGGTGCGCCAGGCAATCAGTTCGGCACCCCCGCGCGTGTAGGGCGGATAGAGGTTGGAGAGGATGCCTATTTTCATAGGGAGGTTTTTCGGCGCGCGAGAACGGAAAGATACGTCTCTTCCAGGGCACTTATGAGCGGGTCCCACGCAAACGATTCTTCGGCGCGTTGCCGAGCCGCAAAACCCATCGCTTCGCGCCGGTCGGCATGGATAAGCATGTCCTCTATCGTTGTCGCGAGAAACTCTGCGTCGTTTGAAGTCACCAAACGTCCTGTGACTCCATCTAATACGACAAAGGAGACTCCTGGCAACTGGGAGGCAATGACGGGCTTGCCGCTTGCCGCCGCCTCAAGCGCCACCATACCGAACGCCTCGCTGCGCGCCGTCGAGGGGAACACGACTATATCGGCGGCGCGATAAAACGCTGGCAATTCAGAATCAGGAACGGATCCGACGAATTGAATCCGCGATCGGTGCGGATGGTCCTCAAGCGATGCCTCAAACGACGGCCGCAAATTTCCATCCCCGCCCAAGACACACTTCCACGGGAGCGCTGTCGGCATTTTCTTCAACGCTTCCAACAAGACAGAAACGCCCTTGAAAGAATGGGCGCGATCCATCCCTCCCACAAACAAAATGAGAAGCTCTTTCTCTTGGATCCCCAACGACAACCGTTTCTTTGTTGCCAACCCAGGATGGAACCGTTCCAGATCAATGCCAAACGGATGGACTTCGATCCGTTCCTCGAGATCCGGATACCGCGCGAGATCCGACGTGTCCGCGTACTCTTTCGAGCTGACAAGAATACGGTCGGCGCGATGCATAATCCAGGGAAACATGACTTTACGGTGCACGTCAAAGACGAATCCCTTCCCTCCCGAGGAGACGGCGTCCATGTGGTAGGTCAGGACAAGGCCTTGGTCACCACGCACCGTCTTGCGGATGGCGACCAATTCGGCCCCTCCGAAGAACGGGTAATGAATATGAACGAGGTCAAAACCAGACAAACGCGCGAACAGCGACGGGACCAAACTCGCATTTCCAAAACGCACCGCGCTTTTCAGGCGGTGCACATAGTCGGGATCCTGCACGTCGTGTCCCACCGCAGGCGCGAACACGTGCACATGGTGCCCGCGCGCGCGAAGACGCTCCACATACTCGTGGGCCACATTCCCCATCCCGCCGCGATAGGGAGGATAGGTGGAAACGACATGGGCGATTTTGAGGGGGGTGGCCATAAGGCAGTCGTTACGGAACTACGGAAGGTACAGAACTACGGAAGTACAGAAATGACAGAAAATTAAAACGGAAATAAGAAATAACAACTGTTCGTGTACATTTTATACTTTTCACTTTCCCCCTAATTCCGTACCTTCCGTATTTCTGTAGTTCCGTACCTTCCGTAGTTCCGTAACATCCTTCACCATCTTACCCAAAAGTACACCACTCTCCACAACCCCGCCAACAGGGGGTTCAGGAGGCGGACGAAGGGGGAATCCGTCTCTTGGTGCTCGACCTTGCCCGTCCACAGCCGCATCACGTCGCGGTCGGACGTTTTTCGTATGAGAGCGATCTGTTTGCGCTTTCCGCGGATATGCTTCCAGGTCGTCGGTCGCAACAGATAGAGGTACACGTTCTTGATCTCCCCCGCCCATCCTCCGCGGATCCGAATCGGCATCGCGGCCACTTCCAACAGAACCATCCATGGAACAAGCAGGACGAGGGAAGGAATCTTGAGCAAGCTCAACATCACAAGCCAGCGGTTCCGTTCCATCCAAAAGAATTTCTTGATCGACCGTTTAAATTCGTACCGATGGAAGGCGAGACTCGACGTCGCGATGACGCTCTTCCATCCGGCGAGACGAAATCGCCATCCGAGTTCAAGGTCCTCGTGGTACATCCAATAGTGCTCTTCAAGGGATCCGACCTCCTCGAGAGCCGACGCTCGCATCAGCACCGCCGCTCCACTTGCATAGGCAATCTCTTCGCCATCCTTCACGGTGATTTCGAATCGACGCCGGCCGTTGTCGCGCGCGAAACCAAACCCCAGGAAGTGAATCATATTCCCGCTCGTATTCACTTTCCCCTCGTCGTCCCAGTAACAGACGAGCGACTGGACCGCGCCAACGGTCGGATCCGCCATCTTCGCGACCACCTCGTCGATCGCGCGGGGATCGAGACGCAGGTCGTCATTGTGGAGATAGACGAACTCCGCGCCGTCCGCGATCGCCTGGCGAATGCCGACATTATTCCCTGCCGCAAAGCCGAGGTTCGTTTCGTTCGCGATGATTTTGACCCTTGGCAACTCGTGGCCAACATCCTCATCAAGCAGACGACGCATGAGCGGGAGCGCGCCGTCTTGGGAGGCGTTATCGACGAAATATACCGACAGTTTGTCCTTGGGGTAAGTAAGTTTCTTCCAGGCCGAAACAACCTCTGGGAGCAAAGGGACGCAGGCGTAGGAGAGGTAAACGATTCCTACACGCATAATCAAAATCGAATACCCGCCACCTCCCCCACCCCCACCACTTCCTTCTCCACCGCCCCCGCAAACAGCCGCCACGCGGGACGGTTCTCTTTCTTGTAGAGGAACGGGATGCCGAGGACTGTCTTACATCCTTTGCATGTAAGGTTCTGGTTCTTCCTACCAGGAAGTCCCGCCGGCGCAATCACCCGATCGACGTACAACCGTTTCAAAATCCCCGGCCCGTCTTTTTGATACAGAAGGATTGTTTGTTTGCATTTCTCACATCGCAACAACAAACAGCGAGAGTATCCTCCCCTTGCCTTCTTGTAGGCGTCGCTTTTGAATCGAAAGGTCTTCTTCATACTGTTTTCCATCATCCCTTCCTCTCATCCACACCATCATCCTTCTTGATCCCATCCAACGCCTCCTTCCTCACCACCTTCGTGATCTCCCTCTCCACCTCCTCAATTTTGACAAACAGTTTGAATACGAGAAAAAACAACACCAGCATCCCCACATAAATCGCCAAGTCCGCTCCACGGCCGACGCCGACGAAACGCGCCGCGATCTCGGTCGTCTTGGGAAGCGCGGCCGCGACGCC
>JACPHX010000005.1 GCA_016188425.1 Candidatus Uhrbacteria bacterium
AAGAAGTACTCCTCCCCTCCTTCGCCTGGGGCGTGGAGGGTCATAACGGATAGTCTCTGAACCTGCCTTCGCATGATCGCGAAGGATTGGCTGCTGATTGCCGTGCCGTTACCGGCGACGGTTTCCAGCAATTCACCCTGTGATTATTCCGGCGTCTCCGCCGGAAGCTGCGTTTTCCCAGCATGAACTTCTCGATGACAATTTGCGCAGATAAGGATGCAATGTGTTAGTTCCTGTCGAATTGCTTCCCAGGACCTTGTATAGCCCTTGGCTGCAATCCCGAAACTTTTCTTGCTTGGATCACGATGATGTACGTCGAGCGCCTGTACGCATCTATCGTATCCGCAAATCTGGCATTTGCCTCCCAAAAATTCTACCGCTATCTCTTTCACGCGCCGTCTTCGTTTGACAACGGCTCGTTTGAGAGATTCGGCTCGCTGGGCGTATGAGCGCTTTTCAGACATAAACATTCATTTTATGCCTGGCACGGCGCCACAGCCAACTGCTCTGCCGCTGAGCTACCCCCGAAGAAAAATAACAAATCCCAAGTTCCAAGCGTCCAAAGGAAGGGATCGGGTCTTGGATATTTGTCGTGCGGAGAGTGTAACAAAGGGGGATGCCTCCTGCAAGCATCTTTTCCCACATCTTCCTCACTCCCCGGCGGGGATGAGAAAAAAATATCTCGATGGCAGGGCATCAAGATACCACGCGTCGATTTTTCTTGGTGACTGGCTTCGCCTTTCTCGGAGCCGCCGGTGGCCGCCGGAGCTCGCGGACGTGGGCGCGAATACGGTCCAGTTCCGCAATGCCGCTCTCGCCGTACGGGCCGTTCTGAAGCAGGCGACTTACTTCCTTGAGTATCTTTCCCCACATGGCACGTTCGGGAGCATGGCCCAACTCGGCGATTCGTCGTTCCAAGTTCGCCTGCGTCTTGCGCGCCGCGATGACGAGAAGGACGGTGGCTTCTTCCTGTTTCTCTTTGGCCTCCAGCACAAGGACGCGCCGCCAGACCTGATCCGGCACCAGTTGTCGCGCACGGATCGCCTCAACCATTGGTGGAAACAAGTCGGTCTGATCCTTCCTGGTCAGCAGAAGCGGTTTCATGCGCGCCGCCACCGTCCGCCAATCGGCCCAGAGATGCGTTGTGTTTTCCCCGTGTTCCAACGATTTTACCAGCTGGATGATCTCACCGAGAGTTGGTATCTGTTCCATCGAACCTCCTGAAAATCGTTCCATCAGAATAGGGGGCACAAACAAGATCGTCAACCGCCACGCTTTCCAGATGAATTTTTCCATTGTCTGTGGCATAGTTTTTCCGTATGCTTTCTCACACCCTTGAAAAAAACCTCCGCGACACCCTCACCCACTGCTTCTCCCATCAACCTCCCGCGCGTGCCCTTGTCGTGTTCGACCGTCACTCCCCCCTCTCCACTCTCCTCTCCGATGCCTACCACGCCGTCATCCCCGATGCGATCATGATGGATTTCTACGCCGCGACCCCCGATCAAGTCCGCGCCGCCATCGACACCCTCTCCCCTGGCGACCTCGTCGTCCTCGTTCAATCCTCAAGCTTCCGACTCAACGAGTTCCGATTCCGCCTCGAACTCTTCAACCGGAAACTCGCCGCGATCGAACACGCGCATCTTGGACGCATGCCAGTGAAGGACGAAGCAACGATGGTGGACGCGCTTGCGTACGACCCAGTGTATTATAGGACGGTCGGCCCGGCTCTCAAGGAAAAGATAGACAAGGCAAAACATATCGTCGTCGCCTGCGAAGGAACCGAGCTTGTCTACGACGGTCCGTTTGAGAGCGCGAAACTCAACATCGGCGACTACACGGGGATGAAAAATCGAGGCGGACAATTCCCTATCGGCGAGGTCTTCTCGGAACCGACAGATCTCACAGGCGTGAATGGACGTGTGAAACTCTTTGCATTTGGCAACGACAAATTCCTCGTCCAAGTCCTCGAGACACCCGTCGAGGTCGTGATTGAGAAGGGTCTCATTGTCGATGTGATCAATCCCCCACCCTCCTTTACCGCCGTCCTGGACCAAATCAAAACCGAGGAGCAACTCTGGGTGCGCGAACTCGGGTTTGGCATGAACCGCGCGCTCACTCGACACCGCACCCTCATCGACGTCGGCAGCTACGAGCGCATGTGCGGCATCCACATGTCGCTTGGACACAAACATACGATCTATGCCAAACCAGGCTTCCCGAAACGCTCGAGCCGGTTCCATGTCGATGTGTTTGTCGATGTGACAGATGTGACGATTGATGGAGAAACCGTCTTTCAAAACGGCGCCTATAAGATATGATCGCGAGCAACATCACCCGATCGCTCTATCGACACCTCGCCAAACCTTATTTTTTTGCGCGCGATCCAGAGATGATTCACGATCGCATGACAGACCTTGGAAAACGTCTGGGAAGATACCGGGTGACGCGCGATCTCGTTTCTTCTTTTCTCTCCTACCAGCACCCATCGCTTGCACAGACGATCTTGGGGATCCCATTCAAGAATCCCATAGGGCTCGCCGCAGGGTTTGATAAGAACGCAGAGCTGACGAACATCATCCCGAGCGTGGGGTTTGGATTCGAAGAAGTGGGATCCATCACAGGGGAACCATGCGACGGCAATGCGAAACCGCGGCTTTGGCGTCTCCCTGCCTCCAAAGGATTGCTCGTCCATTATGGATTAAAAAATGACGGGTGCGAGACGATCGCGAGTCGGCTGCGCGGCAAAACGTTCTCTGCGCCACTGGGCACCAGCATCGCTAAGACAAACAGCCCCTGTACCGTAGATGTAGAAGCCGGCATCGCGGATTATGAAAAAGCGTTCCGCGCGCTCTCCTCTATCGGCGACTATTTTACGATCAATATCAGCTGCCCTAACGCCTTTGGCGGCGAGCCGTTCACCGACCCCGCCAGACTCGACCTCCTACTCAATCGACTCGACACGATCGAGACGAAAAAACCCATCTTCCTCAAACTCCCCGCCGATCTTCCGCTGGAGACCATCGATCAACTCATCGCCATCACGGACAAACATCGCGTCCACGGGCTCATCGCGGCCAATCTCACAAAGAAGCACGACGCATCGACGATCAACCAAACAGAGATCTTTGGAAAAGAAAAGGGCGGCATCAGCGGCAAGCCGGTCGAGGATCTTTCCAATGCCCTCATCTCCCATTTGTATCAGACGGCAAGATCGCGCTATATCCTCATCGGCTGTGGCGGCGTCTTTTCCGCCCAAGACGCGTACGAAAAAATCCGCCGCGGCGCCTCGCTCATCCAACTCATCACGGGGATGATTTTTGAAGGGCCGCAGCTTATTGGGGAGATAAACCGGGGGTTGGTTGGATTGCTACGAAGAGATGGGTACGCGAATATTTCACAGGCCATTGGATCCAAACTGCGTTGACTTTCCATAAAATAAGCATAGAATTCACATCGGCCAAGAGCCAAAAGGAGAGTTCGTGATCAAACAAGGACCGTTTGAATTTCACATCCACCCGCGCGTGGTCTGGAATCGGGAGGAATTCAAGGCGCATGCCCCGCCCGGCTCCATCGCCCTGGACGGGATGGTGCGCGGCGGCCCGTTCTTCGATGAGGAGTCGCTCTATTTCAATTTCGATCATCACGACGGCGTTGTGCGCGAAGTCACGATGAGCACCTGCAAACAGGTGTACACAGCCATCACGATGGGCCTCATGGATTGCCTAACGCCACCCGTGCGCGTGTACGTGAACGATCCGGATCAGGACACATCGCTCGCCCTTTGGCTGCTCCTGCACCACAAGCAGTTCGAAGGGGTCCAATCCATCCCTTCGATCAGCAGACTCCTGGAGCTCACGGATCGCCTGGATATCACCGGCGGCTCCTACCCCATGAATTTGGATGACGCACTCTTGCGCCGTCACACGTGGGTATTCGGCGCGTATAGCGAATTCCGCCGAAGCGGCGCGCTGGCGGTCGCAAACACCGCGGTGATGGAAGCGAACTTGGAGGCGACGTTTGGACGATTGGACCGCTATTTGATGGGACAGAGCGAGGAAGCCGTGCTGGACACCCGGCATGAGATCCTCTTCGATCATCCTCTCTTCAAGATCGTGGACGAAATCGGCGGCAACGATGCGCGCTACGCCCTCTTTTCCAAGGGGATGAAGGCCTTCGTAAGCCTCGTCGCCCGCCGCCCCGATGGTCGCTTCGTCTGGTCCATCGGCCGGCGCTCTCCCTATGTGAGAAAATTCCCCGTCCCCACGCTCTACGATGATCTCACCGCCGCCGACGGCATCTTCCGCCCCCAGGGCTGGAACGGTTCCAACATCGTTGGCGGCTCCGATCGCCTCCTGGGAAGTTCCTTGGATTGGCAACGGATCCGCGACATCGTGCTCAAACGCATCCAGCCCTAACCTTCAGACCGCGACACGGTCTGTTTTTTCTTTTTCTTCCTCCAACCCTTCCCGCTTATTCCCAACCATCCTATACTACCCTTATATGCCTGCCCAAAAGCCCTCCGTCGCCAAAGACGTGTTCGCGTACTTGCTCACCTTTGCCATGCTCTACGTGGGGGTGATCAGTTTCATCGCCCTCCTGTGGCAAATCATCAATGTCCAGTTCCCAGACCCGGTTTCGTTTTATTACGATTCCTCCTACGACGCGATGCGGAACTCCATTGCCTCCCTCATTGTTGTGTGGCCCGTCTTCCTGGTCATGAGCCGATATATTGGGAATGACATGGCCAAGCACGCGGAGAAGGCAGATTTGTGGGTGCGAAAGTGGCTCACCTACCTGACGATCTTCGTCGCGGCCATCACGGTGATTGTGGACCTCATCACCCTCATCAACTCATTCTTGAGCGGTGAGTTGACGCTGCGTTTTTCCCTCAAAGTGCTCGTGGTTCTCCTTGTGTCTGCCGGCGTCTTTGGCTATGAGTTTTGGGAACTGCGCCGAGAGGTGAAGGAAGGGCTCCATGAAAAAAAACTCATGGCAATCGGGAGCATCGCCCTGCTTGTCATCAGCATCGCGGCCGGTTTTTATTTCGTTGGGTCTCCGATGACCGCGCGACAGATCCGGCTAGACAATACGCGAATTTCCGATCTCCAATCGTTGCAATACCAAGTGGTCAATTATTGGCAGACGAAAAAAACAGTCCCCAACACCCAGGAAGACCTTAAGGATCCGCTCATCGGCAATGTCATTCCGTTTGATCCGGCAACGGCCGAGCGGTATGTCTACAAAAAAAATAGCGATCTGAGTTTCACGCTGTGCGCGATATTCTCGCGCGAGACGCCCTCCTGGGACACCAACACCCGCGGCAAATCCTTCCCGGCTCCGTATCCAGCCGACTCCTCTGGCGCGCAACAGAATGAAGACTGGCACCACGGCGCTGGGGAAACATGCTTTACGCGCACCATCGACCCGTCCAAATACAAACCCGTGCAGCCCTAGCAGACGAAACGTATGACGCGCCACCATCCCGCGGTCACCACCATCATCGTCCTGTTGCTCATCCTGGTGGGCGGCCTGCTTGGATGGGGTTGGCTCCGTCCCACGCACGCCCCACGCCCCAATGGGACGGCAAAAGACCTTGCAAAGGAAACCCAAGGCAAGCAGGTCTCCTACAAAGACCTGCTCCGCCTTGAAGAACCGCTCCCGCAGTCGGTTGTGGGGAGCCCGCTCACCGTCTCCGGTTCCGCCCGAGGGACCTGGTATTTTGAAGCGTCGTTCCCCATCGACCTCGTCGACGAGGAAGGAGTGATCATCGCCAAGGGAGTCGCCCAGGCGCAAGGCGATTGGATGACACCTGGATTTGTCCCGTTCACCGTAATCCTCCCTTTCGCCAAGCCGCTGGTCGGGGAGACCGGGACGCTCATCCTCCACAAAGAGAATCCCTCGGGAGACCCTTTGCGGGACGACGCGTTTGAACTCCCCATCCGATTCGCTCCTTAAGCCCGTCCTTGGGCCTACTTCTCTATCGTAATTTCCACCCCCACCGTCGCCTGGCGCCGCGTGCCGTCGGGCATGGCCGCGGTGACGATGAAGGATCCGTTCTGATCCGTCGTCGAGCTGTTGTCGCAATTGAACTGCACGTCGAGCGTCCGGTGGGTGAGCGTCAGCACCTGCGCCCCATCGAGCGTCCCGTTTGAGGCAGGAATCCCGATGAACGAGGGGACCGATTTCAAATCAACGGTGAGCACGGCATCGTCCACGTCCAAGAAGGAAAGCGGGGGGAAACGGTCGGGACACGCGCTGATGGCGACCTTGTGTTTCTTTGAAAGGATCGGCGGATCCGTTTTGAACGGAATGGCCTCGGGAGGAGCCGCCTTAGGAACGACCGTTCCTGCGGAGGAAGGTTTCGTTTGTGTTGTAGATGCGGTGGATGGCGGCCGTAGCGTAGGGCACCCAAACCCAACTGTCGCAAGAACCACCGGAACAAAAAACCATGGGCGAAGACGCATATGCGTACGTTCATGAAATGTAGTACCTACAGTATGGCACAAACCAAGTAATGCTTCACCCCCCTCTTTTCCGCCTCCTTTCTGTTCCGTCCCCCCCTAGCGCCTAACGCCTTTTTTCACTCCATCATCCCCT
>JACPHX010000006.1 GCA_016188425.1 Candidatus Uhrbacteria bacterium
ACGGTCCATGGCGCGACGAGGCCGAGGAGCTGGGAATAATGGTGCTCTAAGGATGGCAGATGGGTGTGGTTTTTCATCCCAACAAGATATCAGGAAATCTCAATGTTTTGGAGAGCAGCCACTAAAATGCTTGGATACCCTGGACAGAAAATGTCTCTATTTACCCGCCAGCCGCTTTTGCCATCAAAGACTTCACGAGAGCGACAGGCATACCCATGAAACTGTCTGGAGTGCCAACGCTTTCCTTCACATTGGCGAGCATGAGAGGGTTTTCTGCCACCAGAGCCCCCGAAGATTCCATAGCAAACGAATGTTTCAAGATGTTTTCTATCTCACCCTTCAATGATGGCTTATAAAGGACACTCGCACGATCAACCCCTTCTGCCCGTGCTCCCGTCGCCGTATTCGTCACGACCACGCCACTGATAGCTTCAGCTGGATGGTCGATGTACGAACTCAAAAAAACCCGCGCTTCCTCCACATCTTTTGGTTTCTCACGAATTTCGCCTTGGCAAACGACAACCTGATCCACCGTGATAAGCAACACTGGTTCTTGGATACGCGGAAGAAGGGCATCCGCTTTTGCATGAGCGAGCGCCAGGACAAGCCGCTCTGGATCAGCATGTCGGATCGCTTTTTCATCAATATCAGGACTTAAGAATCCGTCGACATGAATGCCCGCCGATTCCAACACCTTCGCCCGCCATTTTGAGGACGACCCAAGGATAAGTTTCATAGCTTTATTTTTTTATCTTCCGCTTTCTTGAGATAATTCCGTTTCGACACCACTGACCTCCCAAGCTGTTTCTCCAGCTCCTTCCTCGCGACCGCCGCGACATTGCCACCAATCTTTGCATCGTCTTTAAGCTTAGGCAACCCCTTTGAATTCTTCGTGACATGGAGTTCCGTTGTGGAGCGCTCCCCGAGCATGGTGAAAATCAGCTCGAAATCATCCATGTGGTCGCGCAGGTTCTGGCGTTTGAGGCCTTTGAGTTTTTTGTATTCCTTGGGAGTGACGCCAAACGTCGCTTTGGAAATCTCGGCGGTGAGTATCTCGTAATCCGTGTCTTCCTTGGCTCCGCGTTTCTTCCACTCATTGGTCAGCTCCTCGCGGATCGCAATGCCACGCACACGTTTCTCGATCCAGGCATCGCTGTATCCTTTGAGCTTGTAAAGCATGCGAGTGCGTTTTGTCGCGAGTTCTGGGTTTTCAATTTCTTGGATGCGTTCGTATCCTACCTTAGCGAGCCAACGTTTGAGGGGTTCGGCTTTGGGGGATGGGATGGATTGGACGATGCGAAATATACCTTCTGTATCGGCACAGTCGGTTTCATATTTTTTGCCGTCAGATGCCTCCAATTTCAGTTGGTGACAATTTGTCACCACCTCACTCCCCTCAACTCTCAATCTTTCTGCAAGCTTATTCCAATACTTTCTGGCTTTATGATCGTCAGACTGATCGGTTAACACCTGCACAACATCCACAACCGAAAACCACCACTCGTTGTTATGAAGCTTCTTCCTAATCTGCTTCCCTTTGAAGATGGCAATTTGGGTATTTTCCATACTCTTAAATTGAATGATTCAAATTTCTTTGTACCAATAAATTCTCAGTCCGTGACAATTTGTCACG
Organism: Candidatus Uhrbacteria bacterium; assembly: GCA_016188425.1. GTDB lineage: Bacteria > Patescibacteriota > Patescibacteriia > UBA9934 > GWF2-40-263 > JACPHX01. Next base: position 1,634 of record JACPHX010000006.1, read on the forward strand.
GACTCAATCTTTCTCCAAATACTCCGCCTTCTCATACACATTCCTCGCATTCCACAGCATCCATCCGCTTGCTCCTGCGTCCCGCGCCGCCTTTATTTCCGCCTCGATGAGGTCAGACGTGTACACGGCGCCGATATCAAAATCCTGTATCCACACGCGCGTCTTGCGGCGGACGTCGGCGGGAGGGGTGTTTTGCGCTTCCAGGAGTGTTGATCCGTGATCCACAGACCGCTTCACGATTTCATAGGGCTGCTCGGCAGGATTGGCAAATCCTTCAAAGGTATCGGGGAAATGTGAGGGATACAGCATGGGAGAAATAAAATCCGCATGGGGATAAACATCCTTGAGGCGCTGGCCGATCCCGAAATCATCCTCGCGCCAGTAGGTCATGCCAAACAGATCGAAAGAGACGGGGATCCCCTGCGCACGCATCGCATCGCCGATGGTGGCAAACACATCTGCCATCACGTTGATCTTCGACGCGTCTGGCGGCGTGTGGGGATACACGATACGGCTGATGACTCCGTCGCTTGGATAACGAATATAATCGTACTGGATCTCATCGAACCCTCGCGCATACAACTCCTCTCCAAGCGCGATGGCATATGCGCGCAACAGCTCGCTCATCGGATCCGCCCACAACGACCCCGTCTTATCCTGCCAGAGCGTTCCGTCTTTTGTATGCAATCCTTCTTCCGGATGCGCGCGCGCAAACGCGTTATCCTTCATGACCGTGACGCGCGCGATGCGATAGATTCCCGCCTCTTTGAGGCGCAAAAGGACTCCATCAAGATTCGCTATCAACGGAGTCTTCATTTGATATTGAACCAACGATTCGTCATGAGGGGCAAACGCCAGCGCCCCATTATCCGCCTTCGCGTCGATGACGACCGCGTTCAACCCCGTCTCTTTCATGTACGAGATCAACTCTTCCCCTCTCGCATTCCCGCCGGTTTGTGCGTTCCAATAAATTCCGCGGACTTCCTCGGGAAGATGGACATGGGCGATCACAGGAACTGGTTCTGGAAGAAGGGAGAGCGCAGGAACCTCCATCGACGTTTCGACAACGGACGGCGGCAGGCGGGAAGCATTCCGCCAGATGAAAAAACCTCCACCAACGATTAGGATCCCAAGACCAACTGCGATGATTCTGAATCCTTTCATAGGATCTGCCCTGCTAAAAAGCGGGGCCAAAAGACCCCGCTCTCGCTACCTGCAATCCGAACGGTAACCCCCAAGCCCCCTTCAAAAGGGGGTGTGTGCCGAATCCGTACTTCCGTAATCCGTGACATTTACTTCTTCGCCTCCACGCTCACCTTCGTCATTTTATCTCCAACGACTATTTTATCCACCACGTCCATGCCTTGCGTGACACGGCCGAAAATAGAGTAGGCCTTTGGCAGCGGGGTGTCTCCAAGCATGATGAAGAATTGTGATCCGTTGGTATTGGGCCCGGCGTTTGCCATAGCCACGATGCCACGGGCATACGTGTATGAATCCGTTAACTCATCCTCAAACTTGTACCCAGGCCCTCCGGTTCCATTGCCGCGTGGATCGCCTCCCTGGATGACGAATCCTTCTTCCCGACGATGGAAGGTAAGGCCATCGTAATATCCCTCTTTCGTGAGATACACAAAGTTTGAAACGGTTTTGGGGGCTGTATCTGGGAACAATTCAAACACGATATCGCCTTTCTCTGTGGAGAGACGAATCTGCTTCTTTTGAATATCGGCGACCGGAAGAGCACCAGGAAATGTATAGGTTTTCATAGCCGTGTCAGAAGTTGGTTTTTGGGAAGGAATCGGCGTTTTTGCGGTGTCGGGAGCAGCAGGAACAGGGGTTGGTGCAGAAGCGGAAGGTTGCGGAAGCACAACTCTTGGATACTCGGGAACCGTTCCTGTCGAACATCCGGCACCAAGAAGAACCAAAAGAAGCGTTCCTCCAAGAACGTATTTGTTCATATCCTTGCGAAGAAGAGTTAATGACGTAGCGCGGGAGCCGAATGATGATTGAACGCATCGATCTGATACCGCTGCGAATCTATTATCACCGTCGCGGACAAGGCGACAAATGATAGGGCGACGGTCAAGACGACCAAAACGCTCAAAATTGAATTGATATTGCCTGGCATGGACGCACAGCGACGGCATTTGCTTGAAAAAATAACATGGGTTCTCTCGTTTGCTGGCGTAGGTTCTGGAACAGAACTTGGCTCTGGTTCTGGCAGTGGATCCATGGTGATACTAGGATCCGCCGGGCTTGCCGCCAACACGGGCGCGGCAGAGGCATGACGGCGTGCAGGGCGTCGGCGCGTTTTTGAAACAGCTTGCACCACCGTTTCTATTTCACTTCCCTCTACCACAGACAAGGCCTGTTTTTTTCTTGGCATATGTTTGGTGTCCTCCTGGCACCGAGCCAGACCAGAAATAAGTGTCTCCAGTATACCGTCTTTTTAAAGACATGTCTTGTGCATAACTCACGAGCGCGTGCGTGAAGAGAAAATCTTTTGTCCGCTTTGGCACCCGCCCTCTTTTATTTCCCAAAGAATGCCGAAACGCAATAACGACCTTGCATCATCTGTTGGCTGATCTTTCAAGGTCAGAACCGTTGAGTTGCCCGCGACAAAAGACCCGTCGCATCCGCCAACATCCACCTGATCGCTTACTAACTGAAAGATCGATTTGTCTGCGACCGCCAAAAACGATCGATACCCAACGGCCCCCGGTGGAGGCGCCGCCCGCAACGCATCAAAGACCGTGGTGTAGGAAGAAGGATCGGGCTGTGCCACCATCGTGCCAATTGCCCACTGGCTGTCCCCGTCCAATAAAACCTGGGCGCTTATCGTTCGCTTTGACTCGTCTGTCTGTGAGGGAATTTGCTCCCAGGCCCCAAGCACGGGCTGGTAGCGGTAGAGGACATACGCAGCAGACGGATATGCGAGCCACTCCTGTTCGTTCAAGAAAAAGGTGAGTGTGAAGGACGATTTCGGACCTCCTGTCTCGCGGATCAGGTACGCGGATGTCAGAAGGAACTCCTTCCACGCGTCCTCCTCTGCGAGGCGTGAAATAGAAAGAGCGTGGTCTCCCGCTATTCCCCAACCTTGCACACGCACGCGGCCGTCGTCGGATGGCACGAAAATATCTTCTGGCGCGCGCGATTGAAACAGAAAAACAGATGCGGCCACAAGCGCGGCCACAACGGAAGCCAAGGCCACAGATCCCTGACGACGCTTATCCACAAAAAACTATGCGTGCCTACGCTTTATTTGACTATACGCCGTCGTTTCCGCACGACGTTGCGCTTTCATATGAGCCGCAAACCCCTGTTCCTCTTCGTATTCCTCCTTGAGCTCATGCGTAAATGCCTCAACGAATGCCGCGATAAATGACCCCCCTACCGCCAAGGCCAACCAAATAAATATCATAAAACCTTTGCCTCCTATCTTAATGGATCAAGTATAACACAGGCCGACAAGCACTAGACGACAGAAGCGTCGGTCCTCCTGCCCCCCCCTCCCGCCTCCCTCTATTCTTCCCACGAATACCCCGCGCGTCCGAAGGAGCCATATGCCGAGGTTGGCTGATACTGCGGTTTCAAAAGCCCGAACCGTTCGACGAGAGCAGGAAGTCGAAAATCAAAAGCTTTCTTTACGACATTCGTGAGATCCAACTTGGTTCCACGCGTTTTTGGACCCAATCCGCTTGCCTGAACCAACAAAGGCGTTTGCTCTCCGCCCGCGTAGGCCAACGTCACGTAGGCCTGGGAGGCAAGGCCGGTACGAACCAAAAAAAGAGCCGCGGCGCGCCCCCCGTAGGCACCCGCTCGTTCCGCGCATCCAGGGTCGCGGCCAGAAAAACCGTGGCTGGAAGCAGGCAATAACCCCCCATATCCCTGCGAAGAACGCGTGCTGCCGTTCCCTCCTGCCCTCCGACGCCATCCATCCACCGTGAATGGCCCAGTTGTATTCAAAGAAATAATCGTCTGTTCATTATTCACCACAGGATGCACGATTTTCTCAAGCAAACGCGTACGCACATCTGCCACCTCTATGGTCGACTCATGCGAGACATGCAGGGTCAGTCGAGAGATGGCGCCCTTCTCTGTTGTAAGCAAAATGCCTCCGTCTGAACGCATCCAGGCAAATGACGGATCCGCGCGACGGACATCGTCCAACCGACGCAACAACTCCTGCGCATACACAAGCGGTCGCGGGAGACATTCCATTGTTTCATCGGTCGCATACCCATGAACCACCACCGATTCCATCCCCACATTCCCCGCCGCCCGCCCCTCTTCTGACACAGGTTCCAAGTGGACAAATACTTCCACGTCATCATCGTATCCGATCTCCTTGTACACTTGCTTGGCAAGGATCGACAGGTCAAAATCCGCCACCGAATCCACTTCTCCGCCTATCATAAGCATTCCATGCGACCCAAAAACACGAAGGTTGATGCGCGCCTGCTTATCTCGACGCAAATACTCGTCGACTAAGGCATCGGCAATCTGATCGCACATAAGATCAGGATGTCCTGGTCGAGAAAGAGAGATGACCTTTTCCATATTGGTGGCACGGTAACAAATGGGGGGAGATAAGGAAAGAACGCGATCCACCACGTAGGGACAGGACGATGTCCTGCCCCTACGTGGTTATCCACACCCCACGCCAAACCCCAACGATTCGTGATCTTGTATTCGGTTTCTGTTCGGTTATAATACGAACATAAGACGAACAATAATTTTATGCCCACCCTCACAAAAAAACAGGCGGAGGTTCTCTCCTACATACGTTCCTACAGAGAGGGGCGCGGGTACTCCCCTACGTATCGAGAAATTGCTCTGCATCTGGGACTTTCGTCTGTTGCCACGATCCACCAGCACATCAAGATGCTGGAAGAAAAAGGATTGATACAAATGGGAGAAGAAGGAGAGGCACGCTCCGTCGAGCTCGTAGAAACGAAACGTCCATTTAGTCCTGCCGTGATCCTCCCCCTCATGGGTCTCATCACCGCCGGCGTACCGATTGAGGCCGTAGAAGATCGCGAAACCATGGCCGTCCCTTCCGATTTCGTGATCGATGGCACCAACTCCTATGTCCTGCGCGTCCGCGGTCTCTCGATGATCGAAGACGGCATCTGCGACGGCGACTACATCGTGGTCGAACGAAATCCCTCACCTCGAAACGGCGAGGTAGTCGTCGCCCTCCTAGACAACGCCTACGCGACACTCAAACGCTTCTACCGCGAAACAAAACGCATCCGACTCCAGCCCGCCAACAGCACCATGGCTCCCATCTTTGTAAAAGACTGCATCGTCCAAGGCGTCGTCCGCGCCATCATCCGCAAGTTCCAACCCGTCTAATCCATCAGGAAAACGCACTTCGTTAAAAAACGGTTGATTAAATTTATCAAATTCTATGCTCCTCACCCAATGTTCATTACTGGCTCGCAGCTGGCAGCCAGCAGCTAGCAGCCAAAATATTCGTTTTTAATTCCCCTGCCAGCTGCCAGCTTTCCCATTTATGTCCAACCTCTCCCCCCGCCTCCGCGCCTTTTCCTCCCTCCGACACCGCCGCCAAACCGTCACCCAGCGTGCCTCCCGCTACGCCCGCCTTCACATCAACCGCCGCCACATGAAACGCCTGCTTCGCAACACTATTCTAAAAAACCTCATGGCTTTCCCAAGAACAAGGATTACGATCTCTTGAGAAGGCTGGGGTCTCAAGGGCAGCAAGGGTCGCAAGTGCCTCAAGGGCACACGCTTCCAAAACGAATACCCTTGAAACCCTTGTCGCCCTTGTCATTCTCCTTCCTCCACTCTCCCCCCTCCCTTCCCCTATGCACCACATCCTAGACGACCCCATCGACGTCGACGCCTCTTTCTTTCACCATCGCGTCGTCCCCACTCGCATCGCCTGGAACAACCGTTCCTACCCCATCGAGAAAATCAATCTGATCCACGCCACGCACGAAGGAAACAAACGCATCTTTTATTTCTCCGTGTCTGACACGGCGAACTCCTTCAAACTCCGGCTGGATTCGGAACTTCTCGAATGGCGCCTGGTGGAGATGTATGCGGATGGATAAAAAAAGAAGCCGTTTGTTGGCTTCAAGATTCGTCTTTTCGGCTTGAGTGGGCTCTCCTCTCCGGATTTCGCCCCTATGGTACACGCCGGTAAACCGACGCATTAGCCTTGTGCAGGCTCCAAGGCGCGAGGTTGTCACGTAACCCCTCCGTAGCTCCGTCACCGGAGCGAAGGATGGGAACCTCGACCGTTCAGACGAACAATGGGGAGGATGGCAAAAAAGGGCGGGGAGGTCAAGGGGTCGCGTAAAAAAACAGGAAAGCGCGTACCGCCTTCCTGCCTACCGTCTTCCCGCCTCCAGCCCCCCGCTCCCCGCCTACCTCCCCTCCCGCTCCACCTGTCGCCAGGCGACGGTACGGGCAATGAAAATCGCATCGTCCACCGGTGTCGGGTGTGAATCCATTCCGCATTTGCGGCAATGGAGCGTTCCGTTCTCCCGCCAGGTGTCCGCTTTCTCTGACGATTGCTTGGGCTTGCGAATCGCTCCGCAGTGCTGGCAAGTCATACGAACTTCGTAATCGGAAACTGCTTCCGGATCCCCAACCCCGGCGATAGGCGCCTTGTACCCAACCTGTTTGGTCAGCTGTCCGTAATTCCACGCCGTATGCAACTCGTTGAGCCGCGAATCTGCCCCCGCCTTTTGCACATACGTGACATCGTGAAGCGCCAGTATGGCTCCCTGCTCTTTCGCGAACGAGACGAGCGCCTCGGTGATGACATGCGTCACCCCCTCCAGCTCGCGATCGAACGTCCGGCCGCCCATCCACGATTGCCGCTTCTGTATCGTCTCAAGCGCCCGCTTGCGCGCCAAGTAGGTGGCGATCTGCGGGTTGGGCGCCATCGAACCAGTGTTCAGCACCTGTCCGTCGGGAGAGACGAGCGCCCAAGTGGCGATGGCGTCCAAACCCAGCGTGACGCCCAGCACCGGCCGCAATCCCTCCGGCTTCGTGTAGGGAACATGCACGACCAGCTGAAGATACCAGTCGTCTTTCGCTTTCGTGTCCTGCACCACTCGGCTGCAGGCGATCTTCACATCGCTCCGCTCCAAGATGCGGCCGAACCGCGCCTGGTCGTAGGAAAGGAGCACGCGCATGTCCTTCTTCGTCTCCTTGCGCACCTTCCCAAACACCGCCGGCGCCCGAAACGTAAACGTCGGCGTTGCCCCCGGCCTTCCGTTCTTGATCCGCCGCTCATCCCTCTCCTTCAGGATGGCGGCCATTCCCTCGTCGCTCGTGTCCAAGATCGGCAAGAGCGCATAGACATTGCGAATCATCGTCGACCCTCGCCGTTTGATTTTCTCCGACCGGCTATTCCGCACCTGCTCGCTGACCTTATCCAACCGACGCCGATGCCGATCTGCCTTGCTTACTCCCGCCCCCGCCTCCCGCTCCCCAATCTGTACCTGCACCGCGTCTGCCGTAATAAAATACAGCGGAAACGGATGCGGGTCGCGGTTGCGGATCATGGCCTCCCATCGGTCGTCGCGCACAACCAGCCGGTCGCCGCGCTTGTCATCCGCCTTGTACGCCCCCGGGTCCAAATCCCGCGCCTTGGCGTAGTTGAGCGGGCGCACGTCTTCGATCAGATGATCGATCGCCCTCTCGTACAGCTGTCGCCGCCGCTCCGGATTCCGATCCTCGCGCGTCGGGAACGAGGTATCCGATTTGGTTCCGAGCAGGCCAAGGTTGCTCATGGCCTGCTGCGCCGCTTCCTGCGCGACCCCGTCGCGCAACGCGCGCGGAAGCCGATCAAACACGCCGGGTGCCAAGTACGTTGTGAACAGACGCTGAACGCCGGTCGTCACGTCCACTTTCGTCGACGTGAACCGCTTCGCTTTCGTCCCCGCCACCCACTCGCCGCGCATCAGCTCACAAACAACCCGGAAGGATTCCGGCCGTGACGCGTCCGCCTTGCAGGAAAGAAAATGATAGGCGTTCGTGTATGGCGTCTCCGCTCCCGTGGACTTGATGACTTTCTTGGGCTGAGCCAGAAGATCCTGCACCTGCTGCGCCCGCTTGGCATCCACCAGGAAGGAAAGCTGCGCGCTCTTCACGCCCCATCTTCCGCCCTCCGGCTTCCACGGCTCACCAAGCACGAGAACGCGTTCCTCACCGTCATCGCGCGCCATCACGATCGAAAGCGCCCTCTCGAACCGCTGCAACACCTGCGGCACCGCATCGCTCACAAGCACGGTCGCCCGCTGCAGCGCGTCGCGCTGCCAGCGTGGCAACGCCGCCGTCTCCGAAGGGACCTTCACTTTCTTCCCCTTGCGGTTCTTGCGATCTTTGGGTGTCGAGTGCCCGAACTTCGCCTCGATGACCAGATCGACATGCTCGTCTCCAGTCAACGTTGCTTCCTTATACCAACTCACGATGCCACCTCCTGTTATTCTTCCACCGGACACAGGCCGGCCTTTTCAGCCGTCTCCTGCGCCAATCGCGGATGGGATTCCTTCAGCCGCACGAACGCTTCCGCCCGCCGGTTGTGCATCCGCTCGAACCGCTTGCGCGCATGGTACTCATGCGGCTCGCGCTTCAAATGTGCTCCCAACTGGCGAAGCTCCGATGTCAATCGACGCACGAGCCGAGCCAGTCGTTCAGGTGTCTGTGGAAACTCATATGCCGGTCTGCGCTCCCGCCGCTGTCCACGCTTCCTCTTCCTTTTTTCCATGGGTTCCTCCTTGCAAAAAACACATTCGCACCATGCGAACGTTCCCCTAAATTGACATAAAAATACAAAAAAGTCAAGCCCGCTATGACCCAAAGCCTACCTGTATTGCAGACGCATTATTTCGAGAGCGAAAAGGGCCTCGAGTCGGCTCGTTCTCTCATTGATCGAAAGTGCAGGAATATGGGTCATCTCATAGGTTCGTATCTGAAATATCGTCGCAAAACAGAGCCGGAAAACGGTACTTTCCTTGAGGAAAAACGGCGTGTAATTGATAAAACCCGCCTGGAACTACCCAATACCGCATCAAGGCAAACAACTCTTCTCTTTGAGGCCAGAGCCACGCATGCCTACTGGCAAGCGGTGTATGTGCTCGCTCGGCAACAGGACTGCTGGAAACGAACCTATCCGCACGCGCAGGATCCCTTAAACCAACTCTTAAATATCGGCTACACCATGCTAAATAATTCAATCCGCAAAGCGACAATAGATCATGGACTCGCTCCATCTATAGGTATGCTTCACCTGCCAATTAACGGTAATGAAGCCCTTGTTTATGACCTCACAGAACTGTTCCGACAGCCGGTAGTTGACGCTGCCATCCTTCCCTTCTTCAGCCGACGTCGCCATCCAAAAACGCTCACAACAAAAAAGATAATCCGCGCCATTCTCCAAAAATTTGAAAGGAAGTATTGGTACCAAAAAGGATGGTGGCGAATGGATGATCTCATTGTTTACGAAATCGTCCGTTATAAATCAGCCCTGCTGAATCATACGGAATGGATACCGTACAAACACGACTGGAGCCATCGCACACAAAAATAAAAGTCTCGATGCGTTTTCATCGAGACTAACAAGTGAGTTGGAGTGATATCCCCACAACCACCCTCTCCTCTCTGGGGGAGGTAGAGACTCCCGGCACCAACAAGCGTGTGTAGCTCGTAGCGTGACCACCCTCTCCTCTCTGGGGGAGGTAGAGACCGCCGTTTGTTCTGGAAACTCCGTGGCGAGTGGAGTGACCACCCTCTCCTCTCTGGGGGAGGTAGAGACATGGATGAACGGGGAATACATCCGCGCCCGGGGGAGTGACCACCCTCTCCTCTCTGGGGGAGGTAGAGACCGAGCAGGATGCCAGAGAGGAGCGCGCAAGGGGTGACCACCCTCTCCTCTCTGGGGGAGGTAGAGACAAAGAACTTTTTGGCTCAACCGAGCGATGTGGAACCACTCGACTGGCTAAAATTTGGAAAAGAGATTGGATGGGGTCAATTTCGGCTCCTTCTTTTCCAAGAGGCCTCTGAAGCGATCCTGCGGCCTTTTGTCTCCACCTAACAAGAGAGGACTGAACACGGAGTGTTCATCATCTGTCTCTTTCGAGACAAATGTGGGTTTTCGCCCCTATGGTAAACGCCGGTAAACCGACGCATTAGCCTTATGCAGGCTCCAGGGCGCGAGGTTGTCACGTACCCTCCCCTACGCCCCTCGATAAACTCGGGGCTTCGGGGAGAACCTCGACCGTTCTAGGTGAACGATGGGGAGAGGATGGCAGAAAATGGCGGGGAGGTCAAGCCCCCCACCTCCATACCCATTCGTTATATTCGTTTGCCCCACCTGCCCGCCATAGCCCGAAGCACTGAGGGCGACGACGGGTTCGTCATTCGCAAATTTAAAAAACCGCTTCGAGACGTCTTCTCGAGGCGGGAACGGACGCGTGTACGGCGATCCGTTAGTAGGTCAGGGGCAGCCGACTTGGAGGTTCACGAGCGATACTCCGTTGTTTGGAACAACGGGCTCCGACGGGACATCCAATGGAGTCGTGGGGACTCGCACAAACGGTCTGGTGACATCCGGGAATTCCATGGACGGCCGTTTCTCCTTTTCCATGGCTTGCACCTCTTCCTCGGTGATGCCCCACTTATGCTCAACCCCTCGCTTCTTGGCCCAAGCAAGCCATCGGCGGCTCGAAACGAAGTAGGTTCTCTTTTGGGGTTTCCCGTCCGCAGACAATCCCTTGTCCACGTGAAGGAAACAAGCGACCTTGATCCCGGGGCACTCGCGTTGGATACGCGCTTTCGCCGCCGGCAACATGTCGATCACGTCTTCTTCTGGAAGTTGGACATCCTCCCCTGCTCCGCACGGATAATGGACAAGAACGCCCACGAGCTCGATCTTCTTGATCTTGCGCGCCTTGCGGATATTCTCCAAAAGCACCTCGTCCTGCGGCAACTTCACATTAAACGGCGACGGTGATCCATCCCTCTTTTTTGGGATGAGCAACCCGCCCCCATTGAGCAGCAACGGATGGATCCGCGGATCCAACCCGAGCTCCACGAGCATCTTCTCCTTCTGCTCGAAGATATCCCGTCGCTGATCGCAATCCGGACACCCAACCAGGATGACGCCGTTATGGATTCGCGGATCATCCAAATCGAGCTTGTACGATTCCACGGGCTGGATGACTCCCTCTTCATCCCGCAAAAACCGCACCAATTCACGACCTTTCTCACCGATCTCCACCACGCTCCGTAATCCCCTTTCACGCTTCCATTTTCTGGAAGTGGATCGCCTAATCATACTCCTTTTTATGGACCATTCAATCCTTTTTTGTGGAAAAGTCTGAATAATCAACGGCAACAGAAGATGCAGAGGTCGCAGAGGCAACAGGGGGCGTACACAAAAACAGACCCCCTGAAACCTCTGGGGCGTCTGCCGCCTCTGCATCCTCCATCCCCTTGCGACCCTTGCAACTCTTGAAACCCTTGCGACCCCAAATCTATGCGCCGCATCCTCCACATCGACTTCAACTCCTTCTTCGCCTCCGTCGAACAACAAGCCAACCCCACGCTGCGCGGGAAACCCATTGGCGTTACTGGAAAACGGACCGAACGGTCCGTGGTGGCCGCTGCCTCACGTGAAGCAAAGGCGCTCGGCGTCAAAACCGCGATGTCCACTTGGGAAGCAAAAAAGATTTGCCCCTCAATCATTCTTGTTCCCGGCGACCCGGAAAAGTATGCGCACATTCATTACACGTTCAACCGCATCCTGCGCCGGTACAGCGACAAGGTCGAGGTGTTCAGCGTCGATGAATGTTTCGTGGATATTACAGACGAAACGACCGATGATCTGGACGCCATAGCCATCGCGCAACGCATCAAAACAGATCTGCGAGCCCAGTGCGGCGAACTCATCACCGCCTCGGTCGGCATCGCGCCCAACAAACTTCTCGCCAAGCTCGCCTCGGAGCGGATCAAACCCGACGGCCTCACGCTTGTGCACGAAGAAGAGGCCGTCCCGTTCATCGATCAGAGCGAACTGCAAGACCTGTGCGGCATCGGCCCGCGCATCGCCAAACGCCTGGAAACGATCGGGGTGACGGATTTTCCTTCCTTGCGCGCGTGTTCATCAACGCTCCTTGTGCGCGCTTTCAAAAAATACGGCTGGTGGCTCTATCAAGCCGCCCGCGGCATCGACCACTCGCCGGTCATCACAGAATCCGAGGACCCAAAATCCGTCGGCCATTCCCATACGCTCCCCGCCGATACTTGGGATGCCAACGCCATGCGACGTTACCTCCTCCTGATGTGCGACCGTGTTGCGTACCGCCTGCGTCGAGATGGTTTTATTGCTGGACGCATCTCTGCCTACGTCCGCTATGGTGATTTTTCAAGTGACGGAAAACAACATCGCTCAAACGAACCGACCGCCAACGGCCTGACATTATTCAAACAGGCGTGGAATCTTCTCGAGACGATCCGCGACGATCAAAAGCCGGTACGGCTTTTGGGTATTTCTGCGAGTGACCTCGTCCGCGCAAAAGAACCCGTTGGTTTATTCCCCAAGGACCAAAAACTCACCAAGCTCCTTCCAGCCCTAGACCGCCTCCAAACCCGCTACGGCACCGGCGCCTGGACCCGCGCTTCCCTCGTGTCCACCGACATAAAAACCCGCACCAGCGGGTTCCATTTCGATCATGAACTTTAGGACAAAACGGATTCCAAGGGCGGCAAGGGTTTCAAGTGTCTCAAGGGCATACGTCTTACCGTTTCGAAAAACGTGTGCCCTTGCGACCCTTGCTGCCCTTGAAACCCTTGCGACCCTTCCCCCTATTTTCCAAACTCTCCTTCCATAATCTTTTCCCCTGGCTCCGGGTTTCCGTCCTTTGCTTCCTTTGTAATGAGTACCTGCGTATAGTCCCGCAAGTCTTGCCCGGCGCCGCCTTGCCACTGTGTGACAAAAAACCCGACTTCATTGGAAACCATGTCCCCGATCGACAAAAAATCATAGGGAACAGGACGGATGAGCCACGCTTCGTACGCGAACAGCGAACGGTCGATCGACGTGTTCACGATGCTCGTCTCCACATCCACAGAATAACGTCCATCTTTCCACAACCGACGGACGGTTCCGGTGGCGTTGGATCCGTTGATTCCATGGAGCGATGCCGTGGGCGTCTCACGATCGAGCGAGGCGGCGGCCCAGAGGACAGAGGTGGGAGTGAAACGATCTGCATCTCCAAATTCAAAATCCGTTTTCCCTTGCCTCGAGGCGGCCTCTATCTTTCCCGAACGAAACCAATACACAGCGCCAACAAATATTCCCACCAAAAACAAAAAAACCAATACCTGTCCGATCACAGAGCCGATCCTAGCTTCCCTTCTGTTTTCGTGCGTGCGGCGATGGCGTGGGCTCATAGGCGTACGACTTTCTCCTTCAAATCCGACATTGGGTCACATTATAGCTCATCGATCGATCGAAGGAAGCCCCTTCGTGCCGGTTCTTTCCGTTCACCAAGGTCATCTACCTCGAGAACCGGATCGTCTGCCCAATCGTCAATCGAGGGCCGCAGAACCGTGGTCGGACGCGCCACGAGGCGCAATTGCTCGTAGGTATCGGCTGGCAGTTCGTCGATAAAGGGCGAACGTGCTTGGAGCGACATATGTTCTCCACTGCCCATGATCGGGTACGTCAAATACAAACGATGGCGCGCGCGTGTGACGGCCACGTAGAATAGACGGCGTTCCTCTTCCATACCTCCCTCCTCTGCCATAGAGCGTTCGCTTGGAAACTTTCCATCCACCAGATGCATCACAAACACCGTATCCCATTCCAATCCCTTCGCTTGGTGAATCGTTGAAAGCACCAACCAGTCACTCTCTCCGGCGGAGCCGGATCCGGCTCCGCCGGACACTCTCCCCCCTCCCTCCTCCCTCCCCCCTCCTCCCTCCTCCCTCCTCCCGCGCGCCCCAAACTCCTCGGAAAGCGAAAAATCCGTCAGGAGCTCTGCCACCGATTCATACGACTCCGCGAAAAGCGCGAGCTGTTCCAAATCATCCAAACGATCTTTAGCATCCGGGTATGCTCCCTCGAGATAGGTACGGTATCCGGCCGCGACCACGCCGCGTATCATCTCGGCGGGCGTTTTTCCCGCTTCGGTCAAGGGCGCCAAGAATGAACGGACCTGGTTCCACCCGTTTTTCGCGCGCGGGGAAAGTTGCGGATCAGAGAGAAGAATGTCGGTCAGTGCCCCCAGCGGACGGATCGTCTCCACGACGCGCGCCGCCGTCACGGCCCCAAGCCCCGGGGCCAGCCCCAGAACGCGCATCCACGCCGGCTCATCCAGCGGATTTACAAAGAGGCGGATATGGGAAAGGACATCCTTTATGTGTGCGCGCTCGAAAAATTTCATGCCGCCGCGATATTCATACGGAATGCCGCGCTTCATAAGTTCAAATTCAAGCGGCTGTGCATGAAAGGCCGCGCGAAAAAGGACAGCCATTGTCGCAAGTGCCGCCCCTTCCTTTTGAAGGGAGAGGATTTGCTCGGCGATGTAATGCGCTTCTTGTCCTGGATGGTTCGCGGGGACCAACAGCGGATCCTCCGCCTCCTCCCGCACTGCCGAAAGCTCCTTCTTGAACTGGTCGCGATTCCCCGCAATACTTGCGTTTGCGAGATGCAAAATGTTCGGCGTCGACCGATAGTTGGTGAGCAAACGAAAGATCTTCGCGTCCGGATATTTGTCCGGGAACGAAAGGATATTCCGCACATCCGCCGCCCGGAACGAATAAATGCTCTGCGCATCGTCACCGACGACCAACAGGTTCCGATATTCCCTCGCGAGCGCATCCACAATCCCCGCCTGCACCGTATTTGTATCTTGGTACTCGTCGACGAGAACGTAACGAAACGGAAAAAATGCTAACCCCGGGGGTTGAGGGCCTTTAACCCCGGGGGTTAGCATTTTTTCCGTTGCATTCGCATGCTGCATCAGCACCTCTCTCCACCCAATCAACAAATCATCAAAATCGAGCGCATCCGCCGCGCGCTTCCGTTGTTCATACACCTCTGCGGCGCGCTGAAAGATCGATGTCAGGTCGGTATGGTTGGGGTACTTTCGAAACACGACGTCGGGAAGGGGCACGCATGCATTGCGCGCATAGCTGATCATCGACCAGACCACGGCAGGGGTCGGAACCTTGCGTCCGGCAGGCAATAAATCTTTGAGAGACCATTTTAACAAATCGCGCGCATCCTCCGCGTCTAAAATCGTGAAGTTCGGCGTGCGGCCGATGAGGCGCGCTTGGGAACGCAGGACGCGCGCGGCGATGCTGTGGAATGTTCCCGCCCACAACCCCGGAGGCATGCCGCCAAGCAATCCCGAAACCCGATCAATCATCTCGCGCGCGGCCTTATTCGTAAAAGTCAGCAAGAGGATCTCCGACGGCGAAACGCCCGACTCGATCAAATACGCCACGCGATACGTAATCGTCCGCGTCTTCCCAGACCCGGCTCCGCAGCTCCTTCTCACGCAAATCACGCAAACGGTTCAATTCAATCTCGATCGATTTGTTGCCACCCGCAATGGTCAGTGCCACCTCGTAATGCGAAATCGCTTCGTCCAGCTGGCCCTGATCGCGATACCAGTTTCCGAGCCGGATCATCAAATTCGTCGATTGCCCAAGCGCCGAAACGGCCTGCTCAAGCAGTATACGTACCTCTTGGTCACGACCGGTAAAATTATCATCGAGCAAATTCGCGAGTCGGACATACGTATCCTCGCGCGGGCTCGCCGCAATCGCTCTGCGCCAGTACCCCTCGGCCCCCTTATAGTCTTTCATCTCCAGCCGCGCTTGCCCCAGATTTTCAAGCGCCGGCGCATCCTCCGGATTGGTGTTTAGAATGTTCAAAAATTGTTCCGTCGCCAGCCCAAGTTTTCCGACCTCGTAATAAGCAACCCCCAGCTGCAAATACAAATGGATATCCCGTTTTCCCGCCGCCTCTGTTTCCGCAATGTTTTTTTGAATTGTTGCCAGCCGCGCATCAAAAATCGGCTGGTCCTCCGGCCGTATCCCCCGATCGACCTCCATCAAAAATTCCCCCTCCCCTCCTCCCCCAGAAGGCACAACATGGTTGCCATACCATTTCTGCCAGGCAATCGGCCCTAAAACCACGATTACCAAAACCGCTGCCGCAAGAATATATGGATGAAATCGAATCTGTCGCTGCATAGAAAAATAGAAAATCTGCCTTCACGCCCCATAACAATACCACAACCATCCGTGGTATCCCCCGTCACGTTATCCGTCACGTTAGCCCGTAGGGACGCCCAATTTGGGCGTCCCTACGGGATAACGTGGTGAATATGCACACGGTAATATTTTTCCGATCAAAAAACAATACCTTGCCCTTGTTCCTCCATGCCTTTTCAATGCGCCCCCTGCGCCTCCTGCGCCCCTTGCGCCCCTTCCACAAAGCAAAACCCCCTCTGCTTGCGCAAAGGGGGTCTGCTTCAGGAAGCCCCAGGGAATCACTCCCCTAGGAAACCTTGGTCTTTAGTAGACCATGGTGCCTCCCTCGACAGGGAGATCCTTGACGAAGATACCGTCAAAGTCATCGCCCTCGACGTCGTCATCCCATTGGATTGCTGCCAATCCGCCGAATACGCCGTCTGCTTCATCCTGGTCGACAATGTCGACGCGGATCGAGTCGTCATCGGTCGTGCTTGCGCCGGTGGTATCGATCTTCAGGACGTAGGTCTTGGTAGTACCAGCCCCGATCTCTTCCGGGTCGGCGCCAACGTCTTCGAAGTTAAGCCAAGCATATTCGAGGACATCCATGTCCCCGCCGCCGCTCATACAAGCCGCGTCCGTAGCATCGACGAAGGTCCAGTCTCCGCCGTCGTCATCGAGTTTGTTCGATGAATTGGAGACGTCGTAGAGTTGGAACACATCGTCGTCTGCCAAGGTGTCACAGGCATTGAATGCGCTTCCGCTTTCGCCGGTAACCACATTGAAGAGCAACTGGTCGAGCGTGACGAATCCACGCGAGTCCGCCGACACATTGAAACGCAACACCTCATTCAGGCCTGGGATAGAGGCGCCGGATGGGCTCGAGGCATGCTTCGTGATGGTTGGACGGGTCTTGTGGGCTATCATGTCGTCTGCGGCAACGTATGTATCGACATCCGCTTCCGTGAGAGTCTCACCGGAGCCGGAGCCGACCGCTTCGAATTCAGCGTCTCCGGACGCTTCCGCGTCGAAGTTGAGCTGAATCATGTCGCCTGAATCCGCACCAGTAGCAGACACGGCGTTCGTGGTCAATTTGACCTTGAGCGTGCGTGTTGCAGAGGATGGGACGTAGAAATCCAGGCCGGAGAACTGAGCCATGCCGCCCGAGAGGAAACCAGTCTTGTTGACCGTGGTTCCTGCTTGGTTCTGGTATTCGAGCATGACGGAAGCCGCCACGACATCGTCGCCCGCCACTTCGCCGCCATCCGCACAGTCATCATCGGCGTCTGCGCCGGCGATAATACAGTTACGGAGAGCGAGTTCCTTCACGAGGAAGTTTTCATCGTCCGCTTCGAACTTGAAGGTCGAAACGGCCACGCCTGTGCTGTTTCCAAGGATGATATCGCTGTCAGGCGAAGCACCGTCCAGGGTCACGGTCAGGGCGCCGGCGTCCACGATCAGTATCGAGGCCACGTCGCCGTCGTCGTTGGCTTCTGCATCGACTGCCGAGAGGTCGGCATCGACATCGTCGCCATCATCATCTTCGGCCGTAACATCGCCGGCCGCGTCGATGAAGAACGTGTACAAGTCTGGGTCACCGCCATCGGTATCGACGTTCGCGAAGTTGCAGCGAAGCTTCATCTTCTTCGTTTCCCCCGCCGGGATGGTCCAGTTGAAGTTCTCGAAGACGATTTCCGATTCTCCGCCCGCGACAAGATCCTCATCTTCGACGCCTTCCGGGCCATCCACAAGGGAGCCCGTTTCTGCATCGTAGAGGGAGCAAGCGCTGACAAAGTCAGGGACATCGATATCTGCCGCGTTGGCGAGCGCACCGTCTGTATCACCAATGACATTGTAAGTAAGGTCAGTCACCGATACATCGGAAGCGTCACCCGCTTCGAAGTTGTAGCCCACTACGTCCACGTTCGCTGCACCCTTTACATAGGTGGAGGAAGAAGGAGGAGTAGAAGCGCGTACGTCCAAAGAAGCTTCAACGACATCAAAGATGTTTCCGCCAAGATCTGCGCCAGGAACAATGTCACCTCCGACCAATGCGTCGCCATTGACATCTTCGGCATCGACATCAGCACCCATTTCAAGAGTGGCACGGAATTGGTTTCCAATGAAACCTTCTCCCGCTGTGTCATCCGCATTGTTGGCAACATCCACTACCACCATAAGACTGGTGCTGGTGCCTGCCTGGAGTATCTGCGTGTCGTTGAAATCAAGGGTCTGCGTGAGGTCAGAACCAGTGGCAAGAAGCTCTTCTGGACCCATGAAGGTCGATCCGTTCTCACGGACGATCTTGATGTCCTCGAAGTTCAAATCGTCTGGGTCATCAGCTCCATCAACATCGTTGATGAGACCGCCGCCGTCGTCGTTATCGTTGTCGGCACAACCATCGGCTGCAACCGCACAAGCGATCGTAACGGAAAGGCCCTGCAATTCAACCCAGTTTTGGCTGGTAACCGTGAACTTCATCAAGACCTGTTCGTTGCCATCTACCTGGACGTCTCCCGAAGGAGGGCCATTGAAGGCGAACGTGAGGTCGCCACCTTGAACGGTGGAGAAGGAACAGTCATCCGCGCCATCGTTACAAGCAGCGTTGCCGACGGCGTCGTAGCCGAGAATATCGATGTTCATGTTGAACCCGAAATCTCCGCCGATAGCCATCACGTCTGCCGCTTCTTCCACACCAACGGAAAGATCATTGTTGGCATCGCCGCCAATGTCCGCCTTCACGTCGAGGTTGGCTTGGTCGCCTTCATCGATCGCGAGAGGTTGTGTCAGAACGAAGCTGACGAGGTCGCCTGCCACCGTACCGTTGGCCAAAAGCGAAGCGCCCTCGTACAACTTGTAGTTGCTATGGTCGGCTGAATCGTCAACGTTTACGGTAATCTCTCGCAGGGAAGCATCTTCGTTCTGCGCTTCAGCGGAGAATTTCGCGATGGTCGCGCCTTTCTCGCCGAGGGTAGGATTCGTGATGGTTCCACGCTTGTCGATGAGCAAAGTACCTGCATCCGTATCCGAGAAGGTCATGGTGTTGCCGACGACTGGGAAGTTCCCAGAAACCGTGGCGGAACCAAGTACCGAGGAGGAAGACGTCAGGCCAAAGTTCGCGGTGTCGCCACCGTTTGCGCCTGCATCAACGTCCACACGGACGGAGACATAGGTGCTTTCGCCGTTGGTAAGGTCGATGCCGAGCGCACCGAAGGTCACCTCACGGGACTGCCCATTGACGTTGCGTCCGTCGCTCAAACGCGTGCTGCCCTCGTAGAGGTAAGCCTGCGCAATGTTTGCGACGACACCGACGCCACCAAGCTTGAAGATCATGGAGTCAACCATGGCTGAGCCAGAGGAAGCCGTGAGCTTCACTTTAGTGAACGAGACGGAATCAGCATCTCCTGGGATCGTGGCCGAAGGCGGCGTGTCCGAAGCGAGGCTGACGTTCAAACCTCCCGAGATGGTCTCAGGAAGCTGGGCTGGATCCATCAGGCCGGCGACGCCGCCCGTGATGTCCGCTCCGTTGGGAAGCGCATTGTGGTCAACGCCAGGGCCTGGTTCGACGAAGCGGGACTGGAAACGGTTGGCCGAGAATCCGGCATCCGTAACCATGCGCTCTTCGCCATTCCAGACGAGGAAGGTAGAACCGGCGACAAGCATGCCATTGTAGCCCTTGCTTGCGCTGGTGAGGGACATACCAACCGTGTAGTCGTTGAAGAATACATCTGGTACGTCATCAATGAATTGGCTCCAGTTGGCGCCATCAAGACCCATAGCAACGGCTTCGGTTTCAATCCAGCGGAGTTTTCCGTTGGGTTCAACCGCGTAGGTCTTAGGATCGCTTTGAATCTTCAAGAAACGGGAACCAGGGCGGTAAACAACGTTGCCAGCCAAAGGAATAGCGGCAAGTTCCGAGTCCGTGATTTTGGTCACGCTCGAGAAGTCACTGTACCAAGTAAAGTAGGTCTTTTCGTTGGGGAACGCGTAGCGCGAGCCATCCTTGGCGTAGTAATACACCGTAGAAAGCGTAGGACCCTTGATCAGAGAGCCCATAGTCGCGGCACTGGCCTTTGCAGGCGCAACCAACGCGGACACGCCAACCGTCCACAATAAAGTGGCGGCGACGGTCGCGACGGTCAGGGCGCGTTTCCCAACCAAACGAAGTGAATCGTTCATAATTATGTTTCAATGAAGGAGTTTAGGTTCCTTCGGACCTTCTTAAGATTATTGGCACAAGCGACCTTGCGGCCTCGACGTTTCTGCTTGGTGCCGGGAGTAGTACTACGTCCCTTGCTGCTTGCAGCGGGACGGCCATAGCGATCTCCTCTTCGCCATAACCGTCCACACAAACATGAGTAGTCTCCCCCGATGAATCTCCTTCTCGTAAGAAGGCGACTCGTCGGGAGAGGCGTATGCCTCTCTTAAAAACTGATGGTCTGCTGTGGCTTATCCACTTCCTCACTCTGCATGCTTGGCGTTTCCACCGACTCGACTTCGGTGACATTCTCGGAGGCGGATATCAAGGATGTTATCTCAATCTCCAGTGTGGTCAGCGATGTTTCTGTGGCGAGAAGTTTTTGTTGTATCTGTTTGAGTCGGTCGAAGCCGGCGCGATATCCGCCTGCCGCCACGATGTTCATTGCCTCCGTCAATGCCGCGTCCTGGTCGACGAATGCCTGGCGTATCATCTCCACCCCCGACTGGAATTCACGAAGCTCTGTTTTTGATTCCACAACCGCGGCAATCGTCTGGGCCCGTCGCACATCCATCGCGGCTCGGCCAAACAATCCTTTTACCTCTTCTTGGAACTCCCGCTTGAGCTGATCCGCTGTTTCTTCTTCGGGTTGCTGTTCGTGCGTGGTGACCAGCGTATCGATCGTTTGATCACTCGCCTCCGCCACTCGCTCCAAAGCCTGGACGACCGCCTCCTTAACCTCTACCCCCGTTTGGGACGCCTCGGCTGTTTGGGAGAGCGATGCGGCAAGCGCATCGGTCTTTTGATTCAAATTTACCGCGACTTCTACTGCCTGTTTCGGATCCGCTCCTTGTACCGTAACGAGATCTTGTCGCGCATTATCTATTTCTTTTTTAAATCCTTCAACTGCCTGTCGTACCAGCTCGGTTTTTCCCTCTCGCGCCGACCCTTGAATCTCGCTCACTTCATCGAGGCGTCGCTGGGCAAATTCGGCATGCAGCGCGGGACGATCTTCCTGCGAGGCAAAACTGACTTGCACCCGCTCGGTTGCCAACTTTACCGGATAAAGCACATCGCCGGGAACCGTGGTGGCGGCCTGAACGCTCGCGACCCATCCTCCCAACAAAACAAAACAGATGACAGAAAATACCGGAACGAATTGATGCATGTACATGCCGGTTTCCTCTCGGAGGAAAGACAGATAATCGACAAGCGTATACGACTTTTGTTTTTCATTTGCATTGAACCCCAAACGGGCAGCCGTCTTCTCCCACAACCGCTTCTTCTCGCTGGGCGAAAAATCGCCCCCAAAAGTGGGAGCGTCTTTTACGCGGGACAGAAGTTGTGTGAGTTCTTGCTCTGTCATAGATGTAAAAGCTCGCGCAACTGTTCGAGAGCCCTGCTTGTGGCCAGACGCGCCGCGTCTGGAGACTTCCCAATTCGCTCTCCTATATCCTTAAAACTCCTCCCTTCGAAATGCCGCATGATGATGAGGATCTGTTCTTCCTCTTTAAGCCCGGCCATGGCCTCTTTCACAAGGGTCGCTTCCGTTTCCGCCTCCATTCCCCGCGCCCCTTTCCCTTCATCCGTGTGCCGCGAGGTAAGCGGGTCATCCAGGTACACCGGATTTCGTGCCCGTGCCCGGTAATATTCACTGGATACGTTGCGAGCCACCGTAATAAGGACCGCAATGAAATTATCTACTTTTGTCCGGCGGATGTACTGATACGTCCTTTCGAGCGTATCGACCGTTGCATCCTCTGCCTCCTCCCTCGTGGGAAGCCGGCTGATAAGATATTTCCTCAACGATTCGATGTGAATCTCGTATAAGCGCTCAAAAGCAGCATGGTCATCGAAGGCACGTACGCGCGACAAAAGAAATTGTTCTTTGATCGATGACACAAGGTAATGACATTGGGAGGAAAAACCGAACAGCTCTGCTAAGTTGACACAAAAGTTATTAAAAATCAATCCCTTGGTTCCCTTTTGACCGTTTTTTGGCTACACTGGTGTAGCCAAACATCTATCCATTGCTATGCCCATCGATACAATAATCAGACTTTCCGTATCCGAAGCCGCTCGCCTTTTTGGCGTAAGCCAACGAACCGTCCGCCGGGCGATCGCCGACCAGGAAATCTCCTATGTCGTCGTCCAAGGACGGTATAAAATCAATTTTGAATCTCTGCTGCGTTGGAGCCAAAAAAACCGCCGTGTCGGAAAGAAGATGGGCCAACAAGGAATCGGTCAGTACGTCGATGCGTGGAAGATCAAAAACAAGCTCTACTCCCCCAACCCCAAACTTCTCGCTTCTGAGAAAAAACCCGTTCAGGACCAATAGCCCCGAGCCACTTCCTCGTAGATCCCCATCAACCGGTCCATGTGCTGATCCAACCGGTACTTGCGCTCAACGAGGGCCCGCGCATACCGCCCTAACTGGTCACGAAGCACATCATCGGTCGCAAGACGTTCCACCGCTTCGACCCACCCTGTGAAATCCAGCGGTGGAACCAGAAACCCCGAAGCTCTGTCCTCAATGAGACCTGTAAGCGAACCTATGGCGCTCCCGACCACTGGCTTCCCGGCCGCCATCGCTTCGAGCGCAACAAGACCAAATGTCTCATGGAAACGGGAAGGCATCAGGAAGGCAATCGATCCTTGATACAACTCTTCCAACGCTCGTCCGTCCTGGAATCCGCAGAACTGCACATTCTGGAGCCCGTCGGCCAGCCGATGCAAGCGGGCTTCATCCGGTCCTCGACCGACTATTTTGAAGGACCGATGCGGAAGCAACCTCGCCAACTTGAGAATCGTCTCCACCCCTTTTTCTGGGCTCAAGCGGCCGACAAACAAAAAGTATCCCCGATGGCCATACACCGGCCTCTTTTTTTTCTCATCGATCCCAAACGGAAGGAGAGTTAGTTTTTCTCGAGGAATTCCCATTTTCACTAAATCAGCATGAAGCGATTCGGAGGCCACAAGAAACCGATCGACAAATTTCGTATAAAGACCCATCCGTCGGTGCAGGTTAAAAACGGCAGCTTGGACGAATGAAGCCAGATACGAACCTTTATGAAACCGCGCCTTCGTCGCCTTCCAAACCCCCGCTCCCATCAAATCCGTCCCGCAACTTGCATCCCATCGCAGATAACTCGGCGAGACCAAATGATGATCCTCTACCGTCATCACGACAGGTATTCGATGCCGACGTAAAACAGGAAAAACAGAGGGGGAAAGCTGGGAGTAGATGTTGTGAACATGCGCGATCTGCGGAGAAACCTGCTGCAACAGGCCGGAGAGCGAACGTTGGACATCGAGGCCGTAGGTCATGCGTGCCAGGGTACGAGCGGCTTGCCATCCATACCCAACCCTCTCCGTTTGGACAAAGGATGGGAACCATTTCGCATAGGGGGTCGGAAGGTTCTGTGGATGCGACATCGCAAACGGGACAACCGTGTGGCCATGATCCTCCTGCCACTTCGCCACCTCAAGAAAATACCGCTCCGCTCCTCCTTTGAGGAAATAAAACTTGTTGAGATGAAGGATGGTCATACCGCGTGGTCGGCCTTGGGTTTCTTGGACAAAACGAACAAGAATCCGGCGTAGAGCCACAGATAAAAGGCCAACGTGCGGATCTCCAAAAGCGTAGACAAGAACGCGCCGAAACTGACGGCGATCAGCAGCGCCCCAAAACTGGAGGCCAAGGCGCGGGAAAAGGCCTGTTCGCTTTTCCTGTATGTCCGAAGCGCCAGGCGGAAAAGGGCGACGAACATCCACAGAAAAAAAGCCAGGCCGAGCGTCCCCGCTTCTCCCCACAAGGAGAACCAGCTGATGTCGATCGTCCCCTCCTCCCCGTAGACGCCAAACGGAAGGCCGAGCTCATCGTACACTCTCGTATTGCGCAGCGCCGCCGTCGCGCCGCCGCCGTACTGGCCAGGGCCAAAACCAAGGATCGGCGCCGCCGGAACAACGTGCGTGGCCGTCTCTATAAACCAGAACGTACGGCCAAGCCCGTAATACTCCCCCCGCCACCGCGCATAGCTGAACGTCTCATAAAAACGTTCTGCCAACGTCTGTCCGCTTGTCTCTGTCAGGAGACGAACGTTCAGGCCAGAAAGGCCAAGGTACCCGGTCATGATAATCGCAAATGCTCCGATGCCGATAAGGACACGCCGGTCCCGGCGCAAAACCCAGCCGATGTAAATAAAGCCAAGAACAAACGCAAACCAGGAGGCCCGAGAAAAGGTGAGCAGGAGCGCGGGCAACCCAAGTCCTAGAACCAGATAAAGCGAACGACGCTGTATCGTGGGTTTCATCTCGTAGAGGAACCCGACCGCGAGCAAGAGAAAGACGTACAAGAAACTTCCCAACCGGTCGTAGCGCCCAAGTGTCGCGAACACGCGCGAACCAGGATCCCAAAATTGCGAAACGCCGCTGATGGTGATGTCCCCCACCGCCCTCGTCTCCGAAGGAAGCAGAAATGCATCCAACGGCGCACCGATGACCGACTGTAACAAGCCAAGCCCCGATTGAAATATCGCCACCGAAAGAAGGGCTATCGTCAACTGTTTGATATAAGACGCGGAAGGGGACAAATGCACGATGACAAAAAATACCAAAATGAAACGGATGATTTGCCGAATCCCAAGGATCGCGATGGTGGGGGGGACGAGGTTGATAACCGCCGAGCAAACCAATGTGCCGACAAAAAGAAGAAATGGCCAATCAAGAACCGTTGGTTTTCGCTTGATCTTCCCCGCCATCAACTGGACACAGACAACCCCACAGAGCACATAAATCATCCCTTCAGAAAAGAACCGGGCATAGCCGTACACTTCATCGGAAACAAATTTCAAAATGAATGGCTCAAAGGGCAAATACACCGCCAAGAGAGAGATAATCCACAATGGACGCACCGCGGCCACTACGCACAATACCATGCCAACTGCGGCTGCTAAAACCGTTAAAGAAGAAAAAACTGCTTGGAGAGAAATAAACAGCCCCAGTAACAAAAATAAACCAATGGTCAGCATCCGTGTCCATCGTTGCAACCGTAACTGTTGCCCAAGAAAATTAATCATATCGAAGCTATTGTATCGCGAAACTGGCAACCACCCCAACCCCTCCTTCGTAAGGAGGGGCTTCTATAAAATAAAACGGGGTGGAGCAAAGAGGTTTCCCTCTTCACTCCACCCCAGCACCGCGTCGCCGACCGTTGTGTCGGCTATCGAACGCGGAAGACGAAGCCGAACACCGGGTCGTTCATCAACTCACAGATGACCCCCCCTAGATTCTCGACCATCATGTAAGTGACGTCGAGTTCATAGGCGTGAGTCGCCCCGTTCTCGTTCGTCTTGAGCCGCGGCACGAACCACGCCGGCCGAGCAAACGTCATCGAGTGCTCGCTCGACGAGGTCGGGCCAAGATAGGCCGTTGCCCCGCAGGAAGCAGCGGGGTCAGCGCACGTCGTGCTCTGGCTCCCCACGGTCGTGGCGAGGTTGGAGCTCACCTCCACCCTGGTGATCCACGGATCCACTGGGTTTGGTACCGGCTGACCCGTCCCACGCTCCGGGTTCAGCCGGTCCTCCCTGGCGATGGCCGTTTTTACGACCGCCGTCATCTGGCTGCCGTTGATCGAGCAGGTAATTTTGTTAGTGGGCGAGCAGTGTCTCCTGTCCGTCTCGTCCCCGGCCCAAATCCCATTGCAGTTCAGATCGAACCGCTCCCCGGGGTCGTTGATGTCTCCGTCCCCGTTGAGATCGATCCCATCTTGACAGGCGTCCGTCCGCCCCGGGTGGATCGCGCGACGCGTGTCATCGCAGTCACCCTGGTTCTCCGTGAACCCGTCCCCATCGTCGTCGACGTTGGGAAGGTTCACAATGACGCCGCCGTCCGTCCCCGAATCCATGACTCCCGCATCCGCTGGAGCCGCTGCATCGGGATGAACTCCCGTGTCGCCTGCGGCCGCATCCGGATGAACTCCGGTATCCACAACCCCAGCGTCCACCGGCGCGCCGCTGTCGGCTGTACCAGTGCCGCTGTCCACCGGCGTGCCGCTGTCCACGACGCCCGCGTCCGCTGGCGTGCACACCAAGTCGCCCGCCTGGCAGTTCTGATCCACACCGTCGCCACAGATTTCCGTAGCGCCTGGATGGATCCCATCGTTCCCGTCGTTGCAGTCGCCCGTCTGCACATTGAAATGCGCCGGGACATGGCAGCCGATGACGAGGAAATTGTCCGGATTCGGATCGCCAGCGTGGCAATCCCCATAGCCGTCGCGGTCGCCGTCAAAACAAGAGACGATAAGGGTGGATGCCGTCCGATCCCAATCATCGCAATCACCCTGGCAGGACGTGACCAAGTCGTGATCGTGGTCTGCCTGGTTCTTGTCGATGTCGTTTGGATCGCAATCGCGGTCGTTCTGCACGTACCCTTCCGAGCACTCACAGACATCCACGCAATCATTCGGATCCCCGTCTCCATCTCCTGTCGGATCTCCGTTCGCGTCCAAATCCGCGTCACGGCAGCAGTGAATCTGCACGCCGTCGTCGATCACGCCGTCGCCGTCATTGTCCCGCCCGTCACAAATCTCGTGAGCGTTTGGATGAACAGAGGAGTCGAAATCCGTGCTGACTCCGTCGATGTCGTCGCCATCCTCCAAGGACCAACCGTCGACCTCTTGGGGCAACTCTCCGTCTCGTGTCAGACAGAACTTGTGTCCGTCCGTTTCCGAATTCGGGTCGTTGTATCCGAAGGTGTCCCCATCGTAGTCTGGATACGCGATCACCCCACCCTGAAGGTTGGGGTCGGCGTTGTCGATAAGGTAGTCGCAGTCGTTATCCACGCCGTCGCACACTTCTGGCTGGTTCGGCGCACGATCGGTCCGAAGATCGTCGCAATCCGAATGGTTATCCACGACAGGGACTCCTTCCGGAACCTCTTGCCCGCACCCGAGCGGATACTCGATGTTTCCACCGAATCCGTCGTGATCCGCGTCCACGTAATAGACGTGTGCGGCCGCGGCTTCGGTCGTCGATGGATCGCAGTCGTTGTCGACCCCGTCGCAGAGCTCTTCAGCCCCTGGATGCGTGGCATCGTTGTCGTCGTCGCAGTCGTCCGGCTCGTCGCTTTCTTGATCCTCCCGAAGAACATATCCTCGACGAGGACAGCCGTTGCGGCAATAGTCGCCGCCGAATCCGTCCTTGTCGAGATCGAGGCAATAGAGTCCTCTCTCCTCGTCCGGACAGTCGACCTCATGACCGGCGTCGGTCTGAACCTCGCTCGCGTCCGTCGTTCCTGCGTCTGCAGACGACGGCTGGGCATCGGTCTCGCCCGCGTCCGTCTCTTCTTCCTCTGGGGCTCGCCCGGTTGAGAGCGCGCACGCGCTCATGAGTGAAAGCGTGGCCAGCATGGCCAACGTTGGGATTCTCATCGTTCCTTGTCTCCTTGGACACTTCCGTGCCCTTTTCTTCACTGGGATCGAAACATGAACCAAACACTGAAAACAAACGAAAGTACATCGATTGTAAACAACGTTTTTCCGAGGTCGTTTTGACCTCATCTCGTGGCAAACGGCCGCAAAATGAGCCCAAAATGACTCTTGTTTATATCAGTTTTTGGCCAATCTGTCAATATTTACGGTACAAAAAAGGGATCTGCGATCCGACGCGTCGCTACGGCGTCGGGGCAGACCCCTCAAGGAGGAGACGAGGGCGGGGCGGAAACAGGATCATCCGTCGATGTCGATCATCGAGAGGCCGGAACGGGTCATCTCGTGCTCGGCGCCGCGGTTGACAGAGCCATTGCTCATTCGGAACGTCCGATATCGAGGCTCCACGGGGCGGGAACTTCCTTCGTAGGTGCCGGTGACATCCATGTTTTCAGACACGGACGTTCCGGACCCGCTCCACACCGCGCCATCAATGACTTGCGATCCGGTCTCGCACTTGAAAGCGATACGGGCTCGCTCGAGCCGCTCGTTCTCACGGAGCGAGACGGTGAGCGTCCGGGCTCGACGATAGTAGCAGCTGGTGTCGACCCAACGCGTTCCCATGGGGTTCGCGTCGGTTCCGAACTCGCCGATGATGGCGTAGAGCTTGTCACACGACCGACCAGCGTCGACCGTGAACCGAACTTCGTAGCTGCCGTTCAGGATCCCGAAGATGCCACCCGAGCAGTCCGACTCTCCCCAATTCGAGGCGCCGGGGCCGGAGGTGTTGGTTTCGGTTCCGCAGCTGGTTCCTTCCCAACCAATGTCACAACGACATCGGTTGCTGGAATCTTCATAGCCGTGGCCGTTGCACTCCACAGTCGTGTTGATACGAGTGCTGCAGGTCGTCCCTTCCCAGCCTGAGTCGCAGTGGCAGTCGCCGTTGTTGTCTTCGTAGCCATGGCCGGAACACTCGGCGGTGGTATCGACTCGATCGCCACAGTCGTTTCCCTCCCAATCCGAGTCGCAGTGACAGGTGCCGCTGCGATCTTCGTAGCCGTTCCCCGAGCATTCCTCGGTGACGACTTTGTGGCTACAAGAAGTGCCCTCCCAACCCGTGTCGCAGTGGCAGGTGCCATTGCGATCCTCGTAGCCGTGGCCGGTGCACTCTTCGCTGACGCACCCTTCGTCGACGTTGCCGTCGCAGTTGTTGTCGACGTTGTCACACGTATCGTCGGCCGCTCCCGGGTGAACCGACTTGTCGTCGTCCTTGCAGTCGCAACCCGTCTTGGCGCCGTCGACGCAGGCATCGTGCCCATCGTCGTCGGCGTCGACGGGTTTGCACTCGTCGTCCTTCATGGCGAGCCCGTCCTTGCAGACACACTCGCCGTCCTTGCGGACTTGGGTGTCGTCACACACCTTGTCCTTGTTTGAAACCGAGCAGCTGGCGGCCAATCCGCACAGCAGCATGAGGGTAACCAATCGCATGACATCCTCCTTCGGGAACCGCGTCCCAGCACACAAAGAGATGATCTTCGTGGTTTTTGAGAACGGCGGAACCGTAACACGCAAACAGCTCATTGTCAAGAGCAAAAACCCCGTTTGCGCGTCAAAAAGAAAAGGGTGGGCTGCCTCGAACCGAAGTCCGTGGCTGCCGCACCCGTAACGCGAGAAACATGTTGTCAGAACGTGATGGCCGCCGACAACTCGACCGGGACACCGTACTGGTCTTCAGGCCCCTCTTTGGCCTTTCCTGCCGGATCATTGTCGATGTCGGTGATTTCACCACCAACGAGAAGTCGAAAATTGAGCAATGGGAACGGATCCCGAATCTTCCCCTCCTTTGGCTCTCCCCCGAGTGCGATGTCCAGGCCGAGACCACCCTTGAACTGGTAGTCCACGGAGGCAGAATCTGACGGGAGCCCGTTGTTCGTGGCTCCACTGATCCCCACAAGGAAACCGCCCCAAACCGCGTCCGACATCTGCCAAAGCATGAACTCGCCCTTAAAACCGATGGCCATGCCGTTGCCGTCGTCGAAATCGTGGCTCAACCCCAGGCCGACCCGGAGATCCATATATGAATTCGTCTCCGAGTTGAGGGTTTTGAACCAAACCCCTTGAACTTCAGGAACAAGCGTGAATCCGCCCCGTTCCACGACCTCATAGGTCGGGTGAACGAAAATACCGAGACCGAGGGCGAAATGGAGGCCGTCGAAGGCGACGACTTGCTTGAGCGTGTCGATATCCTCCAGGGCCTGCTTCCAGACGTCACTCTCGAAGATGGCGAGCTGCGCCGTCTCCGAGAAGGTTTCCCGAATGTTCTGGATCGCGCCGGGCAAGTCGTAGTCGACCTTGCGCGCGACCGCGATCGCGGCCGTGGCCGCCCGCTCGAGGTCGGCGATCTTTTCACCCTGCACCTTGTCGCTCTTCTGCAGGTTGGCAATGCTGCCGCCCTGCTTCTTGATCTGCTTGAGCGCACCCACGAGGTCATCCGCGTCCTTCTCTTCGTCCGACAGAGCCCGTCGAACCGGCTTACAGGTCGCGTCGTCCCAGGTGCAGTACCTCTCCCCCTTGCACTTGGAGTAGGAGGACTTGTACTCCTTGATCTCCTTTGCCCAGGTCGTCGTGACGGACTTTGCCAAGTCCGCGGCGCACATGTCGACGGGGTCGCTCAAGACATGACCCAGTTCCGTCAGCTTGCAGTTCGCGAAACTCGAATTGCAAGCATAGGGGTCGCCGTCGGCGTAGGCCGTCGCGGTGAACAGTGAAATGAAACCGATGATCGTGCCTCGCATGACACTCTCCCTTCCCCGTATCGGGGGGTTGTATGCCCCGCGCGGGGCGGTTTGTTGTGTGCGTGAGCGAGTTCGGTACTTACGATTGTTAAGGTTCGCACCTTAGAAGGACCGTCCTCGCTTCTTTTTTCGGCCTTCCGTGGTCCGGCCGCCACGCCACAAGGAGGAGATGTGACGGAACGATCGGACCGCGGAAATCCGGAAAATTGATAGCATGAACCTGCGGCTTTTTCCCTCAAAAAGAGCGAGGCCGAACCGTATCACGCTTTCCGGCCTCTGTCAACAGTAAAAACCGCGTTTGTGGAAAACCTCCGTTGACGGCAGGGCGCCCGCTGCTAAGATGCGCGCAACAAAAAAGAAGGGTTGTGCGGCTTGGTGCAGCGGTCAGGATGTCTCCTCCTCATCCCGATTTGCCAGACCAAGCCGTGCATTCCTTCTTTTTTTGTCTTATCTTTGACGTTTTTTCTACCCGACTCCTCCATGAGTGATTTGATGCCGTCGACGAATACGCTCACTTTTGAGCAAGACAAATCCCACGCCACCGAATAGGCCGATGATAAAACCAGAAAATGCGTTTATCAGAAAATTGGGCTTCACGGGAAAACGCGAGTTGAGCGGGGCGTCAATAAGCCGCACCGTGACATTTCCTCCCGATGTGTACTGGCCGACATTCTGGACAAAAATCTGCGAGACGGCACGGACGAGCTGTTCTGCTTGCGCCACATCCTGATGATAGGCCGTCAGGGTCAGCACCCCTGTCCCGCGCATGACGGAAGCGTCTACGGCTTTCTGCCACGCCCGGCGCCGCTCGCGATCACCAGAGGGGAATGTGTTTTGGTCGATAGAAAACCCGGCTTGCATGACTTGGTCGAAAAAGGTTGTGGTGTAAAGAAGCGTCACCAGATTATCCGCGATCCGTTCCTCGGAACGGCTCGTGGTATACGCATCAACCGAAACTCCCAACTGTTGCTGCACCAAAAGCCGCGCGGTGGAGGAATACCGCAAGGGTTGGAGAAGGGAAAGAAGCACCGCGAGCACCGCTCCGATCACGGCAAACATGCTGATCGTCGGAAGACCGCGGCGGACATCGAGAGCTTGAAATGAGGAAGGCATAGACGAAGTATAGCTTATTGTGTCTTTTCCGACATCAAAGAACCAAGCGTTGCCTCGGTCTCCGTGAAGACGGTTCCCCGCTTAAAGCGAATGGTTACCGTGGTAAGAGGATCATACGGAAGAAGAAGTTCATCCAAGCTTCGATCGCTTGTCATGGGGACTCCATCCACCGACATAATAATATCTCCTGGCTGTATGCCAGCAGCGGCCGCCGCTCCAAACGGGACAACGGTTTTTACTAACGCTCCCCCCGTCTCGGACGTTTGTTCTTTTGATGACAAAGACCGACCGAGGTCGATAAACGTCAGGCCAAGAGAGGCACGATTGAGAACTCCATTTTTCAACAGTGACCGCAACGAAGGGAGAATGAAATCGATGGGTAACAATTCTATTCCTGCATCATCAGCAATCATAAGACCGAGCAGCTTCCCTTCAGAGGAAAAAACCGTCGACCCCGGGCCCATGTCCGCAGAAGAGGAAAGAAGCAAGTGACGGGTTGGCGTATCGGCAGAAAATGATAGTGCCGGCCTCCAGCGCCATCCGTATGCGGTTGAAAAGAATCCACCTTGGCTGCTTGGCATGACAAACACTTCCTCTCCCATCGAGAGCGTAAGTGCCTCCCCAAGGGGAACAACCGACGCCTGCGCGGAGGACACCTTCGCATACACCACAGGCAGGACATCGTCTTGCACAATCTGCTCGATCGGCAACAATGCGCCTCCAATCAAAATAGAGGCGGTGTTGTAACTCCCCGCTGCCGCCATAGACGGAAGAAGGATCCAGCCATCAGAACTCAATGCCACCCCATGGGCAAATGCCAACGCCGGAGGAAAATTCTCCCCCACCTGGTCGTTTTGATACACATCAACCACACTCCGGCGCACGCGTTCATTCAGCAGCTGGGCTGTGAGAATTGGTGCCTTCCCCACCCCCTGGATCGTCGCCGTGTTAAAGGATGCTAGGAGCGAATCGGCATACCGATCCAACGACAAGGAAAACACGGACGCCGCGACAAAACCAGAAGCAGCCCCGACCAGCAGGGAAAAAAGAAGCCAAGTAAACGGAGGGCGAAAAGATGCCATATCAGTACCACGTTGATGTAGACACAATAAGAGCGATCAAAAAAACAAACGCCGCTGTGTATCTTCTTACCACTGAACGGGACAATTTTTCAAGAAAAAACGCGCGCGTAACCCCTAAAAACGCATACGCAATAAGCGTCACGAACAACGCGTTGGTATAAGGGCCAGAAGGGAGAAACGAAAAAACCAAAAAACTTTCTGCCAACAGGACACTCCCCCCCAAACTCACCATGCGCACCCGTTTCCCTTCCAGCTTACAAGTCCACAACGTCGCCTGCATAAGAAAATAACCACCGACCAACAAAAAAGGAAGGAACAAAAAAATGGGGGGATGAAGCACGGCCCTCAAAAAAAAGGCGATGCTTTCCATGAAAAAAACCGTCAGAAGAAGCAGGAGCGTTGAAATATTCTCAATGGCATGCATCTGGTAGCGAACCGGAAGGTGGAAAAAAGTGAAAATATGTTCCGAGAAAAAAAGGACAAATAACGCCGCTGTCGCCGCCACCGCGATGCGCATATTTTCCTGCTCGAGCAAAAACACAAACCCAAAACTTGAAAGCAAAAAGAGGATCGGCAGGGACCAAAGATACCAAAACTCGGACTCACGGATGCGAAAACCAAGCAAACGGCCCGCAAGCAAAGCGCTCACCCCCACACTAACCGCTACCGAAAACAGCGGCGGCATCTTTTCCGTGAGCAAAACATAAAATCCCCATGCGGTTATGCCGGCTAAGAAAAACGGAGTGACCCGATGCAATAAGATCATACTTCCTCCCCACGGGGAACAGCAATCGTCATTCTATATGGATCTCGACCCCGCCCGGATGCACCTGAATATCGGTAAGGTGCGGCACTCCCGCGTTCTCCCCCGAAGGCAAGACAGAAAAAAGTTTGCGGCTCGATTCCTCTATCGTGCCAGCGAGCATCCAGTTTGGCAACGGCACAGAACCGATCTTCCACGAGACCAGATCCAACCTCCATCCACCTCCCACCCCCCCAACCCCCCCTCCGGCAGTGGGGGCTTCCTTTCTGGGTGTCAAGACCACCTCCAGGTGTCCAGGACGGTCATGCAACGGGATGAATAATGTGAGCTCCCCTTCCCCTGATTGGATGACCGTTTGATCACGGTCTATATACTCTGATGCGGGAATCGCTCGACGGATGGTCGTGGACAAAATCGCATCTGTGAGCACAAACGTTCGCCCCGATGGCGCTTGCCCATTCGTCGAGGATCCGGCAAGGGAGGATCCGCGTAAAGAGGAGAGAAGATATTCCTCTATCCCACGCTCATCTGGAATAATCTTGGGAATCGAGCCCGGTGACACAATACGAGAAAAAACCGGCACAGAAAAAACACCAGAGGCAGCAAGGAGCCATCCAGCGCCACCAGACAACAGGAGCAGAAACACGACGGGAGCCAGACAACAAAACCAACGGCGACGAGATCCAGGAGCCGATGGAGGAACGACCACGGAAACGGCGGGCACCCCTTTCTCAACGCGCGCCATAGGAAGGGGATGGGATGAGCCACAAAGCATCCTGCCGCACCTGCGAGAGCGCCTGTAATGCAGAAACGGTGTCGCGGGATTGTTTGAGCGCATCCATGTAGGCGGTGAGTCCGACGATCAGAGCCAAATGCGTCTCGCGATCGTCGGCGCCAACACGCAACGACAACAAGGCCTCTCGCGCTTGCTCTGTCGCGGAGAGGCGCACTATTGGATCCGACGTGCCCCCGAGCACTTGGTCGAACTGCTCCAACGTTGCATTGGCCGCCTGACGATACTCCGAGGCATCTACCTTTTTCTCTGTGACAGGAACCACAGAAGTAGGATGCGGACGCACCTGCAAAATGACCGCAATCAACAGCACCGCGGTCAGAGCGATTAAAATAAGCGGGAACAAAAAAGACGGACGATGGGTCGTGCGTAAGATGTTCATACGGGGAGAGAATCACGATGATCAATAATATCTTCTACGATAACGGCTAAGATGGTCGAGAGCGGGATCGCGAGCAATGCCCCTGTGGCCCCGCCCACGCGCGCGCCCACCAGGAGGGCGACGATGCTGACAACGGGATGAAGGCCAACGGAACGCTGCATGATCTTCGGAACAAGGATATGGTTTTCCACCTGCTGCACCAGGACGTAGAGCACACACACGGCGATCCCCTGCCAGAAACTTTCCCCAAAACCCAGGAGCGCCGCCGGTAAAAAAGCCAAGAGCGGCCCCGCGTAAGGAATAATCTCAAAGAGCCCAGCCATCAATGCCAACAGAAGGGCGTATTCAACGCCGATAAGACGAAGGCCTATGTACACCACGATCCCCAAGGTGAGCCCAAGAAGAAGCTGCGCGCGAAGCCAAGACCCGATGCGCTGCTGCATCTGGGCAAAGAGACGAGTCACGTAGGGGTGATACTCCTCTGGAAGAAATTGTTTGAAGAATTTCCGCGCGGCGTCTTCTTCAACCACGAGATAAAACGCCAACGAGAAGGTAATGAGGAGCGCCGCCACTCCCCCCAAGAATCCTTTCACTGTTGAAAGGAACGGCGAGATGGAATCGGCGGCGGTATTGGGCAAAGACCCAATGGTTGCGTGCACACTTTGTGCCAACCCCGATACCCAAGGCCCTTGCAAGGTCTCGGACGACTCCAAACTCCCCAGCGTATCCGCAAGTTGGCTCAAAAACGATGACGCTTCCGCGATGATCACCGGAAACAACTGAATAAGGAGAAACACCATGATGAGCCCAAGCACGACATATACCCCGATCGCAGCGAGCGCGCGAGGAATATGCCGCCGTGCCAGAGCGGAGGCAAACGGATCGATAAGAGCCGCGAGCACGACCGCGCACAAGACGATTGCAAGCACGCCGCGCAAGTACCACAGGAGCCAAAATCCCAATACAAACGCCGCCGCACTAAAAAAGGTCGTGGCTGAAATCGTAATCGTTTGTGCCGGCTTGCCGCGTAGGGGCATAGATAAATGAAGTATAGCAGATTGGTACACAGAAAAAACAAAAGAAAAAGCCAGCTGTTTCAAGCCGACTTGTTCTGCTGGTGGACCACGTACCAAACCTGGTACCTGGACGGTTGGTGGCAGAGCAACGACGAATGTGGTTGCTCTGCGGTTTAACCAACCATGAACCAGGTTTGGTACGTGGTGGAGCTGGGGGGAATCGAACCCCCGTCTGGAACCGATAAACGGTAGGCACTACGCGTGTAGTCTCATTTTATACCTCCTGCACAGGGAAACGAGACAAACGCATGCAGAAGGGTCGATGAATGTCAGGACAAAGACATCAACGAGTCTTTGTCCTTAAGCTCGACGCCATATGACACACGCATTCCCCTATCGAGCAGCGCGAAATGCGGGTGGGCTATCCACAAGGGACTAAAGTCGTTTTTAGGCGACAGCCAGAGCAAGGGAAGGAACGCGCAAAGCGCTCTTCACCTGGTTCCAAAGATTGGCATGTTTGATGTGTACCGGTGTGAGTACGAGGGTCGGTACCCCCTCGACACGCTCCTGCCGATGACCAGGCCCCATCGAAGGCCATGTCAGCCCCGTACCTTTCCCAAAGACGTTCGTGGGCAATCGAAAGTATGTCTGTCGACAACGCCTACGGCTTCGGTTGGTGGCGATCCTAACGGGTGGTGTTAGGAAAGGTACGGGGCAGGCCCCTCATTCGCTTGGGGAAGAGGGACAGTCATGGACTATTCGTCGCGGACGGAACCTTTCATGCGTTCGCGGAGCGTGCGGTTTATTTCTTTTTTCTTGAGCGTGTCGCGTTTTTCAAATGCCTTCTTCCCGCGGCCGAGCCCGATCTTTATCTTGATGAAAGGCCCCTTACTATAGACCGAAATTGGAACAATTGTCAATCGATCCTGCTGCTTTTTTGCGGCAAGACGAAGGATTTCATTCTGGTGAAGAAGCAGCTTGCGCTCGCGGATCGGATCTTGTTCGCCGTCGGCCGGCTTGTAGGGAGAAATGTGAGCGTTCTTCAAGCAGAGCTCTCCCCTCC
This sequence comes from Candidatus Uhrbacteria bacterium, assembly GCA_016188425.1. Lineage (GTDB taxonomy): Bacteria > Patescibacteriota > Patescibacteriia > UBA9934 > GWF2-40-263 > JACPHX01. The sequence goes on from JACPHX010000006.1 coordinate 38,519, forward strand.
TCACGTGGACAAACGCGCCCTGAAGTTTCATTTGCTTCGCGCGGACCGATTTCACCTCGGCGCCTGTCAACACCAAACCCGCCTCGTACTCTTCGAGGATCTCAAAATCGAGATACGCGGTTTTATTGACGGAGAGGTCGGACATAGGGAAGAGTCGCAAAAGGCGCAAGGGGCACAGGAGGCGCAAGGGAACGAATGTTTATCTTGCTTTTTTGGCTGATTCCTTTATCATCCAGGACAAGCTATGCGCATTCATCGACATCGACAACGTAAACCTAAGTATAACGTCCAAGAGTACCGAGTCAACCAAACCATCACCGCGCCGCAGGTACGGGTCGTCGATGAGGATGGAACGGCCTACGGCGTTTTGGATATCGCCTCGGCATTGACCCTCGCCGCCCAGAAGGAAAAGGATCTGGTCGAGGTCTCCCCCAAGGGTGATCCGCCGGTCTGCCGTCTCTTGAACTACGGTCACTTCCGCTACCAGAAGGAAAAGGAAGCGCGCAAAGCCAAAACGCAGTCCCATGAAGTGGAAGTCAAAGGCGTGCGCCTCACGGTTCGCATGGGTGAAGGCGACTGGGCCGTTCGGCTAGGCCAGGCAAAAAAATTCCTCGAGCGCGGAGACAAAGTCCGACTCGAACTCATCCTTCGTGGGCGTGAAAAAGCTCACAAAGAGGTCGGTCAGGATCGCATCAACGAATTCATGGTAGACCTCAAAGGTTTTTTCCCGTTGCGAGTCGAACAGACCGTTACCTTCCAAGCTGGTCGTTTCATTGCAATTCTAGCTCGGGAATAAAGGGGACAGACGGTTTGACAGGTTCCCTTCGCTCCCCTATGCTTGCAGCGACATACGGATGAATCCACAGGCGAATGTTTGCGGGCAGTCCGTGGGAGGGTTGCAGACCCGCCCCAACCTCACATTATTTTGTATGAAATTGAAGACACACAAGGCACTGAAACGCCGGGTTCGGGTGACCAAAACCGGGAAAACCATGAAGCGATACGTTGGGCAGAACCATTTCAACGCCCGCGATACTGGAAAAGCCAGCCGCAAAAAACGCCGCGACGTCCAATTCGCGCACAACCACTAAGAGGCTATCTCAAAAATCCTTTTCGACCGGCTCGGGCCAAAACGGCCTGCAATCGGTTCAGGATTCGTCGAAATAGTCCACACTATTCCTCCTCACCCTTCACCGATTTCGGCTCGTTTTGACCTCGACCCGGTTCGAAAATTATTTTTGAAATAACCTCTTCTATGCCACGTGTAAAACGCGGGATGCTTCACCTGAAGAAGCGCCGCACCATCCTCTCCCGCACCAAAGGGATGAAGTGGGGCCGCAAGTCCAAACTGCGCCTCGCCCGTATCGCGGCCTCTCCCGCACCAAAGGGATGAAGTGGGGCCGCAAGTCCAAACTGCGCCTCGCCCGTATCGCGGCCATCAAAGCCGGGGTATACGCCCATCGCGACCGCCGCAACAACAAACGCAACTTCCGCCGTCTGTGGCAGGTTCGCATCAATGCCGCCGTTCGCCCACACGGGACAACCTATAGCAAATTCATCCACGAATTGAGCACGAAAGGCATCATAGTGGATCGCAAAATCCTCGCCCTCCTTGCCAAGGATTACCCAGCCGCTTTTGAGGGAATCGTGAAGCAAGTCATGGCGACCAAGTAAATTTTGGAAAGAAAAACCCGTGAAAACGGGTTTTTTGTTTGGCAATGTTGACTTTTCGTAAATTTTCAGCTATATTTACTGGTCCCAATCCACGGCCGTGCCTAAATCCGCGGCAACGATCACAACCAACAGAGGAGGATACTGGGATGGAAATCAGACGATACTCGGGCAAAAACCAGTTCTGGCTCATGATCAGGAGCCCGGACATCATCACTGTGGAGATCACAGTGTTCGGAGAAAACGGAAAGGTTATTCAGTCGCCGACGCCGAAGACCCCGCTCCGAGTGGGTCCCGTCGGCCCCTCGTTCTCGGATCAACACCCCGGCAAAATGGGGTACACCTTCTCCGTTCAGCAGACGAAGAACAACATGACGGTAGGGCCGAACATGACCTTCTCCTTCAAAAAAGAAGAGGTAGTGAAAGGGGATCAACAATGGCTCGATGATCCGACGCTTCAAGCGCCGGCTCCGATCGCACCCGCGGCTCCGACCACCGCGGCCGCAGGATCAGCTCCAACGACCACGGTGTCTCCGCTTCTCACGGGAGCAGCGGTCGTCCCACCGACGGCAGGAGGATCCTCGGCTCTCCCTGACCCATTCATCCCAAGCCAGATTTTGGCCGCCATGGGACAACCGGTAGCGGCTGCTCCGACGGAAGCAGATGATGAGGCGAAGGTCGCCGCGGAGGTCGCCAGGCAAGCGGAAGAGGCGGCATCGTCGCGACCGAAGGTCCCAATGGGGAATCTCTTTCCCAAGAAAGAGCCAGTGGGAACGAAGAAGAAACAAGAGGAAAAAACAAAAAAAGGAGCAACCGAAACGAACTGGCCCTTCTGGGCTCTTCTCCTTGTGGGAATCTGCATCGGTGGAAAATGGATCTGGGACTCGCAACAGGAATCCAAGACACAGGGAACCTTGTTGCTTGGAACCAAGGATGCGGGGACGAACGAAGGGCATGTTCTCACCTTCGAGGACCAGCCAATCAAAGATGCCTCGCCGCCCCCCGCGCCCGCAGTCGAGTCCCACTCCCCAGACGCTTCCGTCACACCGGAACAACTACGACGGTGCGGGTCGGGGCTTCATCCGACCAACCAAGGGGTCTCCTGCGAGCCAAGAGGAGAAGGAGCGATCCGTTCGCTTCAACTGGACCAGGGAAACTTCAAGATGGTCTGCCAGAAGGACGGCAAAAAGAGAGCCGTCCTGATGAGAGACACGGATTTCACGGAAGCGACGGGGATTTACCTCTCCTGCTTCCGAGAGACCTGGCAGTGCGATCCGCAGACCGATGCGGATTGCCAGAAACGCAAGGATGAGCTGACCAACGGGGGCTGGAAACGTCTCCAGGACTACGCCACCGACCCAGACAAACTGTAACCCGCAGGCGGGTACATGCAGACCCGCCATCATCGCAGGGACGATCCGGACATCACGGATCGCCCCTTTTTCATTCTTGGGCTTGACTTTTCCATAAAAATTGGCATGATAAGGGCGGTCCACAGAACAAAAACAGGAGAAAAATACGAAAATGGCCAGTAAAGGACCTCTGGACTTCGATCCGGAAGAACAAACCTTGCCGCAAGGGGCTTTCGTTCCCTTGCTTAAACCCGAAAAGGGAGAAATCGGAGCACGCTACATGTCCGAACCGCCACCGCCCCCACACCCATCCGTTGCTCCCGACCTGTTGGGAGCAGCACCACACGATTCCGACGATATCTCCACCGAGTTCGAGAGAGCATTCGCGCAGGATCCGGCGGGAGAGGAGTCGACACAGGAGTTGACAGACCAGGGAATCCTGGGACCGGCCGGCACGCACGATTCGGTTCCGCCGACGGCAGAGGCGGTCACCAGCGTGGCACAGCGCCTCGTGACCACTACGCTCATGGGAGACAGGGGGAAGGGGAAATCCTCGATCCCCGACGCGGCCACGGAAGTTGACCCGTCATTGGGTCAGCGAGCGATCCCTCCCTCCAGAACGGGAGCGACGCCGTCCTCCGAATTCGCCAAGCTCGAGGAAGCGCGGGCGCAGACGAGCCGCGAACGCAAGAGGTTCGAGGAACTCTACAAACAAGCGACCGAACTGCGCGGAGAGGTCAACGACCTGCGAGTGAAGGTGGAGCCGCTCAAAGCGGAACTGCCGGGGCTCGAGGCGCGCGCGAAGGCGGCAAAAGAGGCCGAGGCGAACGCCCGGGCGGAAGTGGCCCAACTCACCGACCAAGTCGGCCAGCTGGACACCCGGAAGGCGAGGCTCGAGGCCGAGATCGAAGAGATGTCGGTGGTCCTGTCGACCAGTAACAACGAACTCAAGGACATCGATTCCACGATCGAGATACGACGCCACGATCTCGGAACCCTCGAGGAGAAGATCGAGACGGGCGCAGACGTGCTCGAGGCGATGGGCAGGGAAACGGACGCAAGTCTGAAGAAGATGGCGGAGGCGAAGAGCGCCACGGCGGGGGCGGAGACGTATCTCTTGGACCTGTCCAGCCAAATCGAGAATCGGGAAGGAAAACGAGATGAGCTTGGCATCGAAATCAGCAAGCTCATTGCTGATCGCAAAGCCGCCGCCTCCAACCTGACGCAGCTCGAAGCGAACCTCGAGGGTGTGCGCACGGAGCTGAACGCGCAGACAAAGCAGTTGGAAGGGATCGTCGCGAAGAAGGAGGCGGCTCTCGCGGAGCTCTCGGACAAGGTGACGCAGAAAGAGGCGGCGCTTGCGGCCGCAGAGGAAGGACAAAGGAGAGTGATGGAAGAAACGAAAAAACAGCAAGAAGCCCTGGCGGCAATCAATGCCGAGATCGGTGTGATCGAGAAGGACCTGACGGCCAAGAAAGCCCAACGGGACGCCATAGCACAGCAAGTCCAAGAGCAGACGAATGCGTTGGAGTCGCTCAAGTCACGTGCCGAGGCCGCGGCACAGAACCCCGTCGCCGTCACCCACGGAAATCTCCTGGATCCGAGCGGAATCCCGAATTTCCCCTTGGGGAAGGACAGCAAGCCGGCCCCCGCCACGGATCCGAAGCCATCCCAGACCATTGGGACGGCATCGAACCATGGCGGAACGATGGATCAGCGGACGCATCCCGAGCCGCAGCCCTCGTCGCCGCAGTATTCGTCCGTGACCCGCAACAAGACCGATAAGGAAAACAAGGACATTGAAACCGCGAGCGGCGCCTCGCGTGGCGTTCTGGGCATCGCCTTCATCCTCGTGATCCTCGGCCTGTTGGGATGGGGTGCCTACTCCATTGCCAAGGATCCGCTCACCGCCTGGTTCAACAAGCCGGCGGCAGTCGTGGTACCCCCACCGAGCGAGGCATCCGAAGAGGAGGAGACGGCCACGGAGGAAGCATCGGAGGATTCGGCGCCAGAGGTCATTCCCGCGGCACCGACGAAGGACAGACGGCCCATCATTCCGACCCAAGCCCCGACGACGCCATCGGCGACGTCCGCGGTCAGCTGTGAGCCCTACGGGGCGGGCGAGATACGGTCGTTTGACATCAAAGACGGCCGCGTGCTCCTGCAATGCGGGACGGATTGCTACCGCGCGACGTTCGCGGCGATCGAGAAGCAAACCGGCTCCAAGATCTACGAAGCGCGCAGGGCGTACCAGTGCACAGAGAATTCCTGTGCCGACGCGCGGAAGCAATTCCGAGAAGCCGGCTGGGATCCCTCGGCCAGCAAAGAAGCATTCAGTTCCTCGACTGAGTGCAAGTGATCCACGGCAGTGTCTGCGCGAAACGAGCCCTTGCTCGTTTCCCAGGCACTGTGTTTTTTATACAGAGGATACAAAAAATCACCTTTTCAGGTGATTTTTTGGCGGACCGGACGGGATTCCTCCTCATCCGTCGTTCGCGGTGCCGGGGCGGCACATGCTCACTCCTCCTTCGGAGCCTGGGGCGTCCAAAACGTGAAGCAGTTCACGTTTTGGCCGTCCCCTTCGAATCCCGTCCGATCCGCCACACACAAAAAACCACCTTTTCAGGTGATTTTTTGGCGGACCGGACGGGATTCGAACCCGCGATCTTCTCCGTGACAGGGAGACGTGTTAACCGGGCTACACCACCGATCCATGTATTTTGGTGGCGGCATGGTAACACGCGTCTTTTTTCTCTGCAACCAGTGCTTCAATCTCTTTCCACAGCCCTAAATCTCCCTCACCTCCAGCTTCCCTCCCGCATATGTTGCCACTTCCATGCTGACATCCAGCACCTTCAACCGTTTCAGCTGGGCGATCGCTTCTTTGATAGGATCCCCTTCCCCGGGCTTTACCACGAGAGGGCGCACGCCCCAGCGGAGCATGTTCTGGCGGGCGACGACGAGGGAGGGGCAGACGAGGTACAGGGGTACTTCGGGATGTTCACGGAACAAGGTTTCTTCTGTCGTTAGGATCAAATCAACCTCATCATTTTCCGCCAATGATTTTACGACGTCGACCGGATTTCCTTTCAAACCGTTGGTGCTTCCCCCTTTTACTTCCACGTCGTCGTACATAGATTTCTCCGCGACTTGGATGATCGTAGACATGGTTTCCACGGCGAGGAGTGGATACTTCCCCGCGGCGGTCTCGCCTGAAAGCATGACCGCGTCGGTGTGATCGAAGACGGCATTGGCGACATCGGAAACCTCCGCGCGCGTGGGGCGCGACTGGCGTATCATGGAATCGAGCATTTGGGTGGCGACAATGACGGGTTTCCCTGCGTCCCGACAGATGTCGACGATTTGTTTCTGGCGCACCGGAACTTCCGCGGCCGGAATCTCGATTGCCAAATCTCCCCGCGCCACCATGATGCCATCCGCCACCTCCAGGAGCTCGGCGAAGCGGTCGATCGCCTCACGCCGCTCGATCTTGAGCAGGATACGCGGCGGCGTATTTTTCCCCGCGGCGGTTTGGGAGATGCGCCGCAAGAGCTTCACATCCTTTGGATCGACGACAAAAGAAAGCGCCAGCCAATCGACCCCGAGTTTTGTTAAAAACACCGCATCATCTTTGTCCTTGTCTGTGAGCGCAGACAGCCCAAGTTTGGTGTCAGGGACATTCATCCCTTTGTGCGAAAGCAGCGTGCCCCCATGTACCACCCGCGCCATCAATTCCCCATTCCCGACCTTGGTGACCACAAGCTCCAACAACCCATCATCGATAAAAATGCGTTCCCTTTTTTTCATCTCCTGGGACAATTTCTCGTAACTCAAAGGGATCGCACTTTCTTTTCCCATGTGCAAAGAAGAAACAAAACGAACCTCCTTCCCTTCCTCCAACATGAGCCCCTCCGCCGGAAGCTCGCCCACACGCAAGCGCGGCCCCTGAAGATCGCCAAGGATCGCGATCGGCTGGTTCGTTTTTTTCTCTGCCGCTCGGATAGAGCGGACGCGTTCCTCATGATACGCATGCGTACTGTGCGACAAATTCAACCGAGCGACCCGCATCCCAGCGCCTATGAGCGATTGGAGTATCTCTGGGCTTTGGCTCGCAGGGCCGATCGTACAAACGATTTTTGTGCGGGTCATAGGGCGCAATAGAACCGAACGTTATTTGAAATACTTAGGATCTGCTTCCTGAAGCACGACGGAAATGGCGATGTCCGCTCCCCCACGACGCACAAGCAGTTCAACGTGATCCGCGGGATGAAACGGAGCCAATGACTGGCTCAAGGTCTTGGCAAACGAAAGCGCTTGGCCGTTTATAGAAACAATAATATCACCATCTTTGACTCCTGCCTGCTCCGCCGGAGATCCCGCGAGTACCGCGGCGCCTTCCCCGCCGGAAATCCACGCCCCATGGTCGATATCCAACCCAGCCTGTGAGGCGATATCCGGGGTGAGCATGATGTAGCGCACGCCAAGCCATGGACGAACGATGCGCCCGAATTGTCGGATATCGGAAACGACGCGGGCGACATCGTTGGAAGGGATGGCAAACCCGATGGCCTCCCCTTCGTTGTTCACCGCCGTGTTAACGCCAATCACGTTGCCGGACAAATTGATGAGCGGACCGCCCGAATTCCCAGGATTAATCGCCGCGTCCGTTTGGATGGCTTGTTCGATAATTTCAGATCGTCCCATCCACATCCCGGCCGCTACGCGACGATTGAGGCCAGAAATGACTCCTTTGGTCACGGTGTTTTGATATTCGGACAACGTGTTCCCGATCGCGATCACCGTCTGACCGACCTGCAGGCCGTCTGAATCTCCTAAGGAAACCATTGGAAACGGCCCCCCATCTACTTTCAACACTGCCAGGTCGAGAATTGGATCGGTGGCAATGAGCGTGGCGGAGAGTTCCCGCCCTGAATCGGTAATAACGACAAATACCTGGTTCTCCTCATCAACGACATGTCGGTTGGTGACGACATACCCATCCCCCGTGACAAAGAACCCCGTGCCGCCCCCTACTTGAATGAGCGTGTCTGCCCCCGACCCTTCGCTGGACATGTTTCTTCCAAGAACCCGTCGCGGCCGTTTCACCGCAATACTCACCACCGCAGGGGAAACATGTTCAACCACAGAAATCGTCGCCCGCTCTTCCTCCGCAAGCAAGGGATCCGTGAGGGAAGAAATACGGGGATCCGCCGTCTTGGGGACAGAAGAAACCCACAACGTCACGCCGGTGGCGAACGCCGCGACCAAAGCGCATAAGGCGAGCTGGAACAGAATCCAAGAAACGGGGGGACGCGAAGACATAGGAGAAGATGGGGATAACGAATCCACTTATGAACGTACCTTTTTTTGCCGGCGCCGCTTGCTCAACTCGCGCAGCGCCCGTTCGAACATCTCGACATCCTCGAACGATTGGTAAACGGAGGCGAAGCGGATGTACGCTACTTTATCAAACTGCCGCAAACGCTTCATGAGCAACTCGCCGATCTGCGCGCTCGTAATTTCCCCTTGGGATTTTTTCTGGATGTCGCGCTCCACGCTCTTTACGAGTTGATTGAACTGCTCTTCCGTGTACGGCCGCTTCTCCAGGGCTTTTTTCAACCCATGGACCACCTTCTCACGGGAATACTGTTCCCGCCGGCCGTCCCGCTTCACCACGGACAATCCCAAAAGTTCCACTTCTTCCAACGTAGAAAAACGGAACGCGCATTTCAAACACTCGCGGCGGCGGCGGATGCTGGCGCCATCGCTAGAGAGGCGCGAGTCTACCACCTTCGTTTCGGCGTGGCCGCAGAGGACGCATTGCATAAAATACAAAGGGGGGGTGAACAAGAGAAACCAAGGGCGAACAAGAGTGAACAGGAGAGATGGAAGAAAACTATCCTAATTGGAACAAACGAACGAAGACGGAGTTCAAAAATCAAAAATTATCAATGTCTCTTTCCTTCTCCCTTGTTCTCACTTGTTCACCCTTGTCATCCCTTGTTCACCTTCCTCCCCTACATCATTTTCTTCCTAATAAACGCCGGGATCTCCATGTCTTCTTCTTCGGAATGCGCGGGGGGATTGCTCATGGGCGAGCGAGGAGCATTCGGCCGATCCATGGGAGGGAGAGGTTTTGGACGAGGCGGTTCCGGGGCGCGCATCGGAGGAGGATCTATTCGGTATTCATTGGGTTTCATCCGTACAGGCATCTGCTTTGGTTGATACGGAGGGATGGAGGGGGGAGGAGAGGGGGGGGAGGCGGAGGGAGAACGGCGTTCTGGTTCCCTGGGACGCAATAAATTCCCCGGGGTCCAGACGCCTTGGGAAGGAACTTCAACGGCATCTGGCGTGACCCGACGGCGCTCACGGCTATCGAACCCCGTCGCCACGACAGAGATCCGAATTTCGTCTTTCAAATTCGGGTCAACGTTCGCGCCAAAAATAACCTTTGCATCTTCATCGGCTGAACCAGTGATGACCTTCGCCGCCTCGGCTACCTCGTGCATACCCATATCTTCCCCACCGGTAATCGTAAACAGGATGCCTTTGGCCCCGTCGATGGAAAGCTCCAGCAGTGGACTGGCGACGGCCTGCTTGGCCGCATCCACCGCCCTATTCTCTCCGCTTGCCTTTCCGATACCCATAAGGGCGGAACCGGAATTTTCCATAATCGCCTTCACGTCGGCAAAGTCGACATTGATAAGACCCGGGATGGTGATGAGTTCAGAAATGCCTTGCACCCCCTGCCGAAGGACATCGTCCACTACGCGGAAGGCGTCTAGGAGCGACGTCTTCTTATCGATAATTTGCAGCACCCGGTCATTGGGGATGGTGATGATCGCGTCTACATACTGGCTTAACCGCTCATAGGCCTCGTCCGCGATACGGCGCCGCTGCGCCCCTTCAAACCCAAAAGGCTTGGTGACAACCGCCACCGTGAGCGCCCCGAGGTCTTTGGCGATCTTCGCCACCTCTGGGCCGCCGCCTGAACCAGTGCCACCACCCAGGCCACAGGTGAGGAACACCATGTCTGCTCCGGTGAGTGCCTCTCGCAACTCGTTCTGATTCTCCTCCGCCGCCCGCTTGCCCACTTCCGGATTCATGCCCGCTCCCAAACCTCGCGTGAGCGTTTTCCCGATGGCAATCTTCTGCATGGCTAAATTTTGGTTCAAGGCCTGAACATCGGTGTTCACGGCAATGAACTGCACCCCCTTTATTTCGTCACGGATCATGCGATTGAGCGCGGCTCCCCCACCCCCGCCAATGCCAACAACCTTTATTTTCGCGAAGGTTTCGATATCCGGTTTCACTTCACCCATAGTGAGGATCTGATGAACAATTCAAGTATTCAAAATGGGAAATTTCTCCCACGAAATCCAGCTAACTGTACCGCCCTGGTGTTCAGAATGTCAAACAAAAATATCCCCGCTGATCTGCGGGGATATTTTTGTGTCTCACGGTTTCATGCCGCGAAAAATTCGTTTCAAGCCGTCTGTCAATTTCCCCCACAACCCACCGATCCCTCGCAACACCCCCCCGCCTCCCGCTTTCCCGCCTCCCGCCCCTGTCCCCGATTGGTTCCCCCAAAGAGCAAGTCCGACGGCCGTGCTGAATGCAGGATCGGAAATTCGGTCGATAACCGATGTTACCAGCTGGGGAGCGGCGATCGCGCAAGGAAGCCGAAGAGATGTCTTGGCGCAATCCAACGCCCCTGTAAGTTTGGACCCGCCCCCTGTGAGAAGTACTCCGGAGGGAAGCATGCCAGACCGGTCAACCTTACGGAGCTCTTTGTCGACCAAATCGAACATTTCTGAAAGCCGAGCCTCGGTGATATCGGCTATGAAGCGCCTTCCCACGATCTCTGGTTCAGAAGAACCGAAATCTGCCAGGTTTATTTCTTCTTCGCGAGCGACGTCATCCGGCCGACACGTCGCCGTCTGCAACTTTATGGATTCGGCTGTTTCCAAGCTTGTACGAAGCCCGATGGCAATGTCGGAAGTGATGTGATCGCCGCCCACCGGCAAGACGGCCGTATGCAGCACGTCGCCTTCCTCGTAGACAACGAGACTGGTTGTGGACGCGCCAATATTCAGTACCGCAACCCCCAACTCACGCTGGCGCGGGGTCGCCACTGCCTCCCCTGTCGCTAAAATAGAAAATACCAAATCGTTAATATCTATCCCCGTTCTATACACGCACTTGCTCAGGTTTTTTATCTGAGAAGAAAGCCCCTGAATAATAAGGGCGTCCACCTCAAGGCGTATCCCGTTCATGCCGATCGGATCCTTGATACCCCGCTGGCCGTCGACAATAAAGCTTTTTGGAAGGACATGGATGATTTCGTAATTGGTGGGGGTTGCTACGGTTCGAGCTGCCTCCAACGCCCGATCGACATCTTCCTCGCGGATTTCACCGTCGGACCGGCCAACGCCAATGACCCCGCGGCTTTCCTGGGCGATGATGTGGCTGCCATTGATGCCGACCCAGGCATCGTTTATGGGAACACCCGTGATTCGCTCTGCTTGTTCTATCGCTCGAGACACCGAGGACACGGCCTCCTCGAGATTGCTGATGGTTCCTTTTGCAATCCCAGAAGAGGCGACCTCGATCGCGCCGATGATATGCATGAGATCGCGCCCTTCTTCGGACGGCACTAATTTCCCGACCGCCACGCGGACCGCCGAAGAACCTATATCGATACCTGTATAAATTTCCTCCCGCATAAGACCTGAACGAAGAAAATAGCTAAGGGGAATAATGGGCACCCCTCACCGTGTTCCCCCTAGTATAAAGGAAGCGGCGTCTGCCGGCAAAATCAACCCGAGACAAAGAGCCCCCAGAGCCGAGGCAAAAAGATGTTCAACCCGATTATAGCAGCGGCAACGGAAGCGATCAGCACCGCGCCCGCCATAATATCCTTCAATTCTCCCACGATCGGATGAATACGCGATTTGAACGTATCGGCAATCCGCTCCAGGGTGCTATTGATAAGCTCCAGCACCAGCACCGAAGGAATCAGCAATAGAATGACAATTCGTTCCGCCCGGGACAACTCCAAAAGGAAGGAGAAAATGAACGCCAGAACACCGACAAAACATTGAATACGAAAATTCTGTTCACCTCGAAAGACAATGGCAACCCCATGCAGAGCATGACGAACGCTGCGGACAAACTTTGGAAAATTGATCATAGACGTGAGTCGATGGAGAGCGATTTCAGAATCCGTTCTTGGAGCGGGAACATCTGTTTGGCATCGACGGGACGTTCATGGTCGAATCCGAACAAATGAAGCAGGCCGTGAACAAGGAGGAAGACGACCTCGTCGCGGGTAGCGTGGCCGCGCTCAAGCGCCTGGCGGCGAGCTTGATCGTAGGAGATGAGGACTTCGCCCACGACCCCCCTGCCCCCCTGCCCCCATTCCGCGGCACCCCCCCTGCCCCCCTTGGCAGGGGGGTTCTGCAGGGGGAAGGACAGGACGTCGGTGAGGCGGTCCTTTCCGCGGTAGTGGCGATTGATGGATTGCATCTGTTTGGGGCCGACGAAGGCGACGGAGACGAGCCAAACCCCCCTGCCCCCCTTTGGAGGGGGGTTCTTCGAAAGGGCAAGGGCGACGGCGTCTGTGGTACGGTGCGCCAAAGCCAAAGGGAGGCGTTGCCCCCCTTTGAGTATCGACTGGTTTAGGTCCAGATGTATGGTCGGCATAAGGCAGGACGCAAGGGGCGCAAGAGGTCCAAGAGGCGCAAGGGGAGGAATCTTTGGGTGAGATTTAAACCAACCCGCAGGACGGTTTGGAAACCTGCCGTTACGGGATGATTTCGATACTGTTGATCATCATCTGGAATGTCTGCAAATAATCGATGGTGGATTTGCCGTCTCCGTCGTAGACCAGGGAATAGGAGCTATTCCCGATGACAACCCAGGCCTTGAGCTGATCCTCGGACATGAGCATTGGGTAGCCGTTCTTGGTTTTCGTTTCAAAGATCTTCTCTTGCGGGAATTGCTCATCGTGCCATTTCCGCAAAGAAACGATGTCGTCCTGAACGCCCCCCGTGTTTACCGACACGCTCTCTGCGCTTGGGACGACAAATTTTAGCAGAGGTTCCTTCTCGCTTTTCCCATCCACTTTCGTCCAGATCGCGGGATAGAGCAAACGAATCCCACCCTTTCCAAACGGAACCAGGTCGACGGACTTCACAAGCCCCGTCTGCAACAAAGTGGCGGGGGCGGTCCCGTTGGGATTGTAGCGGTGGAATACTTCGTTCCCATCCAGGAATCCGTCCTTATCCGTGTCTGGTAACCGAGGATCGGTCTTGTAGATATTATTTTCCTCAACGTCCGTCAGCCCATCGCTATCGGAATCAATCCCCGGCGTCTTTACCGCGGAGACAGGGGGTTTCACCTCTGGGGGTTTCGGCGGCTCGACGATAGGAGGAACAACAGGGGGCTTAGGTTGAACGATCGGTGCTGGCTCCGGAGCGAGCCACTTAGGAATAAGAAAAAAGGCGGCGATCCCCCCAGCCACAAGGAACAGAAACAAAAACACGACGAAGATCATTTTCTTGGAAGAACCTTTACGAGAAAGCGCAAGGGGCGCAGGAGGCACAGGGGGCGCAAGGGGTTTGGGCGAAGGATGAGGGACTGGGACGGACGTTTTTGCAGCGGGCTCGACGAGCTTTACCTCGGCTCCGTGGCGGTAAGCGACTGGCATCGTGAAAAGACGCATGCCACCATTGGAAGATGCGACGGTTTCAGATGCGGGGATTTGAAAGGCCATGGCGCCAGCCCCAGGCATAGGTTATGGGGTTACAGGTGCAACAGGAGCCGGAAGAAGCTTCCCTTCCCCCGCGGGGTTATAGCCGTTTTTTACTTCTGTGCCATCCGCAAACCCATCGCCATCGGAATCGGCATTTTTTGGATTAGTTTTGTATTTCATGATTTCCTCCCGGTCGGACAACCCGTCTCCGTCGGTATCCGCCACGCTTGGATTCGTCCCGTAAAACGCTTCTTCTTGGTCTGTCAGGCCATCGCCATCCGTATCCGTAGCGGCCACAGGTGCTGGAGTTGGGGTGGTTATTGGAGCAACTGGAGGAGCTTCTGTCGTCGGTTCCACAACAGGCGGAGTGACTGGCTCTGTGGGAGGCGCTTGGGTGTTCGGCGGCGCTTGTGGAGCAGGTTGTGGCGTCTGATCGAGAAACGGAATCCCCTTTGACTGTTGTGCCAGCAATGTAAACGCCACGTATGCCGCGGCGACAATGACGACTAAAACGCCGACGACAATGAGAATTGCCTTCCATGGGAAACCGCCACGGGAGGACTCTTCCAGGGGCGCAGGGGGCGCAAGAGGCACAAGGGGCGCAGGGGGTTCGGAAGGGAGGGGGACGGGAGACGGGAGGCGGGGAGCGGAGGGCGTTGGCAAAGCGGGAGGGGCTTCTGTGGTGTCCGCGAACATATCTTCGGGCTCTGGGGTGAGTTGGTCGGGCATAGGGGGAAGGGTGACCAAGGGTGAACAAGAGAGAACAAGGGTGAACAAGGGGGGGAATTAGTAGGACGTTAACAATCAGAACAAATGAAACAAATCATTTTCATGTTTTTATAAAACTATTCGCTTCCTCCCCTCTTGTTCTATCTTGTTCACCCTCCTATTCTATCACAACCTCCCCGGCCCGGCAGGGCTGTAGCCGCTGCGGACTTCGTCGGCATCTTGGTACCCGTCGCCGTCGGAGTCGACATTCGTGTCGCTGGAGCCGTATTTTGCTTCGGTATAGGCGTCCAGACCATCACCGTCGCGGTCGCCAGAGCCGACGATGTCCAGACAATCAATACGAATCAGCTCCAGGGCAATCTCTTTGCAAAAGTCTGGATTGCGCGCCGCGATGGCCGCCTGTTTCTTGGACAAGCCATCACACACGTCTGCCGGACGGTTCATCTGGTTGCATTGATCGATGGTAAGCCCCGTAAAGAAAAACGACTCGCAAGAGACACGACTCGCCTCATCTTTGATGTTCGCGCAGGCATCAATCTTCAACCCATTCGTCGCTTGGGCGCGATATTGCAGATCGGCACACGCATCTTTCGATTCCTGGGTCGAAAGCCCTTCGCAGGCCGACGCATCCATAGACGCATTCGCCGCTTGCCAAAGGCACGCATCCTTGAGGTCCGCCGCCAAGTCCTTGCAGGCCCCCACCTTCCCCTGCCCGCCCATGGCTTCCGCTTTCAAACGATCGAGGCAGGCCTGGCGGTCTATGGCAGCATCACATTCCTGTCCCGATACCTGAGACGCCGCTTGCTGTGCCGCTTCTTTCACGGAGCGCTGCGTGGCGCGCCGGGAGAAGAAGAAAATCATCCCAACGACGAGAAGGGCAACAACAAACACCGCCACGCCTACAAGCACAAACGTGCGGCGTCGGGGACCCCCCCAGGCCCCCCCTTTAGGAAGGGGGGGACTAAGGGGGGGTTCCCAGGCATTGTCGTAGAGCGGTTGGTTGTCCATAGATTAGCGGGCCGGGCATGCCGCGGCGCTGACGTTGGAGATGGTGCATCCGGTGGGACAATCGGCCCGGATATTTATAGGAATCGATGAAACGCCGTCACAGCCCAGAAGTCCCGCAGGAATCGGAATGATTTGTCCGACCCCTTGCGTCAGGATCCCAACCGATTGCACCGTGTTCCCATCCCTATCCTTCCCTGTCACCGTGACGCTAAACGGCGAGAAAGAGTCGACAATGAACCTGGCGGCGGAGATGAATACGCTCTGCGTCCAGGCGGTGTAGGCGTATTCCACGCCGGTGTTTGGCCCGCAGACGCGCGGCGAAGAAAGATCTGTCGATGTGCGGTAGTGCTGCAGCTGGGTTTGGGTCGGAGTGGTAGGCGACGCGTTCCCCCAAGCGCACAGGTCATTGGTGACGGAAGCCATGACGCCCGCTCGCTCGACTCCCGCCGTATCCACCAAAGGATCCATTGTATTCGTGATCGTGAGGGAATACACGCGACGGGCAGGGTTCTTGAGACTGCCGTCGGGATTCTTCACGATGTTCACCAGGTTCCAGGCAGGAGAGTCTACCGGATCTGAATCGGAGACGATAATCATGACCTGATCCGCCGAACCCGAGAACATGCCATTGGCCACACTCACCCCCGCGTTGACAAGCGCACTTCCCGCCGCATCTGCCCCGGTGAGGTTCACGACTTTGTTTCTTGCCAGATTGGTATCCGCATCGAGCGCCTGACCGACCGCGGCTCTGTCACCAAATACCGCCAACCCCACTCGCAAGATTTTCCCAGACCCCTGCCATCGATTCCGCATCAAGTCGATTTGCGCCGCCACCGCATCTCCCGCCTCCTGCAGACGGGTAGAGCCCCCGAACGCCCTGGACATGCTCGCGGTCTTATCCAGCACGAACACGACATCCGTGTCATGGGGCGCGGGGGCGCCCGGGATGCGAACGTCCATGGTGAGGGTACTCAACACGGAACACACGGGGAGAAACACTTTCGCATCGTTGGGGAATTGCCCCGAGGCCTGGCTGAAGAGCGTCACGGAATCGACCAAGGTGGAGTTTACGATTTCTGGGAGCATCCGAGCTTTTTGGGAAGTGAACACGGGTGGGCAGGTAGACGCGCAATCACCGGCGCATTTGGCAACGACGCAGACTCCTCCGCCTCCTACGCAACTCGGGTCCAGCAGGGCGTCGACGCTCGCATCGCGCACACAACGCATCCCCACATTCGTTCCTCCATCACAATAGCCGATTTCTTTACAACTTGTGCCGACCGTCGAACATGCTCCGCCTGGGAACGTACAGGCCCCTCCCATCAAAACACCGGGGGACGGAAAAGTAATGATCCCGGAACAAATCCCGGCGCTATTCGCCGCCATCAATCCGTCGCAAAGTTCGGTCCCTTCAATGACATTGTTTCCACAAAACGCCCCCGTCACCGTTTCAAAGCGGCAGTCTCGGGTACAGCCCGTACACACGCCGCCGTAGGGGGCGTTGCAGCCGTTCCCGTTTTGGCTGCCGTTGTCGCAGGATTCGACTCCTAAATTCACGACATTGTCGCCGCAGACGGCTGTTTTACAGCTATTAGTACATCCATCGTTGTCGTTTCGATTTCCGTCATCGCATTCTTCGGTGCCGGTCTTCCGCCCGTCGCCGCAATACTGACCGCCGCCGTTTGGTGAACCAACACGATCATATCCTTTGCAGGCATTCGCTCCAGAGGTCGAACAAGTCAATGAATACTGGATTGGATACGTTTGAGCGGAACACGATCCTCTCACATAATCGGCATCTCCCGGAACACCCTTGTCGCAATTTTGCGGGATGGAACAGATCCCTCCTATCTTCACTGGATCCCCCTGATCACAGACATTTGAAAGGACAGGAAACACGCAGGGTGTTGTGTCGACAGGACAATCGGCCACGCCATCACCTGTACAATAATTCGTCGGATCCAGTTCACAATATCCCACCGGCTCTTTTGCATATCGTGTTGCCGGATCATTCGGATCGCAAATTTCATTGTTCGCCGTCTGCACCAGCCCGTCCCCGCACGACGGACCGACGCCGCGGCAGTCCGCGGCGCACGCAGAACCATACTCGCCGTTTCGCAATGTCCCGCAATGCGCCGCCGTTGCCCAGCCGCCCAGCGCGGTACTGAACAGGCCGCCGCAGTCACAACTCTCACCAGCGTCCAAAGTTCCATCTCCACAGATGTTCCGCTGTGTCCCCGTCGCGATCTGACAATCGGAGGGGCAGTGGCCGTAGGTGCCGTTGAGGAAACCTTCGTCGCAATCCTCGTCTTCATCCGGCACGCCGTTGCCGCATTGGTAGGCGACACAGGTGGCGGAGGAACCGGTATCCGTTGTGAAGGCGCAGACATTCTGGGTCATGGGGGTACAGGCGGCGCCGGAGACGCCACAGGTGCCGCTTCCCAAACAATTGGAGTCGGACACGCAATGCAACCCATCTCGAATTCCACCCGAACAAATCTTGCAATTGGCAGCGACAGCACACGCTCCAAAACTCGGATCTCCTCCACAGAACAATGTTGCACAATAGAGCGACGCGCTTTCGCAGTCAGCCGTTGTTGTACAGGAACGTTGGTAGGGTAATTGACCAGGAGCGAACGTGACGGCGCACAATCCCGCCGTGGGTGCACACGGGACGAGTTTGTGTCCGTCCTTTTCGACCGACCGATCACAGGTAATGCTTGGACAATCGGTCGCCTGCGTCGCCACCGTACATGTCGTGTTCGCAGCAGCCGTCCCCCCGACGCATTTCAAGGTCGCCGGATCACAGCTTCCTCCAGGCGTCGTCGCGCAATCTGTTGCCTCGGAACAATACGACCCGTCGCGCGTCCCTCCTTTGCAATACCCAAGCTTACAATCTACCGGTTTAATCTGCCCGACTTCACAAAACTCATTCGCCCCTTGGATGCCGTCGCCGCAGATCGCCGAGGCGCCAACCACCGTTCCTTGACAGAAGGAGTTGGGATAGAAACCGTCAGGGACAGAGGCGGGGGGATCATCTACACAGGCCGCATTGCCGCCCACCGTACAATCCTCCCCCCCTCGATTCCCTCCCACGCAGGTGGCTCCATTGCAATACCCATGCAGCACGTTGTATTCCGCGCGCAATGAAGAGTAATCGTTGGTATCCTGGTCGATATTTTCACTCCAAGGATAGTCCCCGTATTCCAGCATCCCTACGAGGTGATAGGCCGTGCTGCCGACGCCCTGGTACGCATAGATATGCGATCCTGGCGCGCACGCGAACTTCCCCGCCGTCGAATCGAAACAAGTCTCCGGGTCCGGATTGAACCCGCCCGAGCTGTCACAAGAGGAGAAACGGTTAATCGAATCGATAGGCAGCGTCCCTCCGACCAAGTTCCCGAGTTGCGCCTGCCAGCTGGGCCAGCGGCTGACGCTTTGCGCGCGGATGAACGTCCCTTCGGAAAGCGCGGGGATGGAGGGGAGGCAGGCCTCGCCGATCGGACATTCGAAATCGAACCGGCAGGCGATGTCGGAACGAACCTCACAATGGCCGTTACGCTGGGCCACGGTGCGTATGGCATCCTCCATCTTCAACAACTCTGTGAGGCGCACGGTATCGCGTCGTAATTTTGGCTTGTCCGCGCCGCAATACTGCCGGTCGCCGCAATCGCCGTCCCAGCTGCAACCAACCGGCTTGCCATCCGCATCCGTAGCGATCGCCGCCGTCCCCATGCCCACGCACACGTTAAACGATTCAACATTGGTGTTGAACTTCCAGTTCGCGATCGCTTGGTTGAAAATCTGCACTGCCACGTCGCCCGCATTTGGGTTGGTCGTCACCACGAAAATGTTCGGATGCAGCTTGTTGTCGTCCCCCAACGTCGGCGCCGCGATATAAGCGGTATTTCCATCGCGCACCGCATCGTATCCGTCGATCTTGATGGGCTGCGGGCTCCCTTGGAAATTCTGGACGCGATACCAGTCCATGGCCGACAAATAGCCCGGGTTGCCGAGCACTTTCACGCCCAACGCATCCGTTTTAACGACATGGCTTACGTTCATCTCATCCACGAAAGTCTGGTTGGCAATGTACAAGCTTTCTTTGAACACTCCACGCGCCGTGACAGGCGTCGCGACATGCACGTACTCCAAACGGGGCAAATCGTCCGCCGTGCTTGCCGGATCCCCCACATCCGCACAATAGAAGAACTGGTAATAGGTGGGGTCGCTCTCGCCAGGGTCGAACGTGGTGCCGTCATCGAGTGCGGAGTCGGTATCGCGGAAATAGTAGGGTTGCTCACACAGTGGAGCAAACAAATCCACGGATCCGTTCACGACCTTGGAGGGGGTCGTGTCGGTTCCCTCAAAGATGCTCGCACTGGCCATCGCCGTGCCCTCGCCCGTCTTTCCAAGGGCTGTATATCGCCGATACTGATCGTTGGTCGCATAATCTGGATCCGCATCATTTCCAAAGACGGCTGATGAATCGGAAGGGAGGATAGTCCAGGCGTAGGTCCACGCGTACACGCCCGTGATGGATTGCAACGGCTGCGTTTGGTTCAACGTAAACGCCGTTGAGAGAAGCCGATGCTCCTCATTCGTTTTTCGGAAGACTTGCGAGTGGAGCGGGAGCCTTGGGTTCCCGGCGGCCGGAAGCGCGGCTCGATCCCCCAAATCTTGCACCACCACTTGCTCTACTTTGCAAAGTTCCGAAGTGGTCGTGAACGGAATCACATGCACCCCACCCGCCTCCTTTGGCAAACCAACGCCATGCTCGCTCAAAAGGCCGATCTTCGTGGCAGGATCGCCATCATCGGTATTGATGACGAGCTGGTAGGTTTGGCCTGCTGCGGTGGGCTCTAATGCTTGGGAAAGTTTTATGTGCATCTGCGCCTTTTCATAAATGGCATCCGGGTCGGGAAGCGTGTCCACCCAGTCCACCACCTCAAATGTGATGGGCAGGTAGCAGACTGAGCTCTGGGCGGAAACAGAATAGCCAAACAGCCACCGGAAACTAGAAACGATATGATGCCAGGCCTTGGCATACCAGGTATTGGGAACGGCCTCCGCTGTGAGATAGCCGGCCGGACACGTCCCTCCAACCAGTTCCAAATGGACATTCTCATCCAACAAGTCTTCCGCCATCGGCTGATCGAAGTTCACGAAGATATCGGCATTGCGGCAAATCTGCGGAGTGCCAGATAAAGGCGGGAAGGAACTGACAATGGTCGGACGCGGGTAACAGCATCCGGTCTCGGCACACGCGTACACCGGTGGAAGCGACGGATCCGGATCGATGCATTGGGTGTCATCCGTACACGTGCAGGAAACACTGTATTTTGCGGTTCCCTTCACGGTGTTTGCTTCTGCGGTAATCGTGGACGTGGCAATTTTTGTGAGCGGATCCAATTCCACTGCGGCATTCAGATCGATTTTGGCGAGCGTAAACGCGGGTGTAAAGACAGCAGTGCCCGCGTACTCGCATTCCTCACCGATCCCCGTGGCCTTGTCGCCGCAGAACGAAGGGGTCGTGTACGTACTCGACGACCCTTCTGCCAAGCAGTTCATGGAACAGCCGTCGCCGCTCGTATAGTTGCCATCATCGCAATCTTCTCCAGGATCCACCACCGCCACTCCCGCGCCAGGAGGATCGCCACAGCAATTCGTCAAATGCGTCGCGTCACAGATACGCAATCCCTCATTGAGACACAAGGAAGAACATCCATCGCCATCCACAGCATTGTTGTCATCGCAATCTTCTCCTGGTTCTTGCGTCCCATTCCCACAAATCCCGATCAAGGCCGCGGCCGACATGGCGATCGTGCCTTCATGAAGACAAATGGAGGAACATCCATCGCCGTTGAACCGGTTCCCATCATCGCACTCTTCCCCGCCAACAGCCGCACTGTAAGCCACGTGGCCATCGCCGCAAGTCGTACGCGCGGCGGCCGATCCTTCATTGAGGCAGCGAGAAGAACATCCGTCGCCATTGATGACATTCCCATCATCGCACTCTTCCGGCGCATCTAAAGATCCGTTCCCGCAGGCGGCGTTTTCTATGCCTATATGGATACACGTAGGTCCGCAGCCAAACGGCAGCGGCCCGCCCGAAAAGGCCGCATCGCAATCTTCCCCCGCTTCAACCACGCCGTTTCCGCAATGCGGATCGGTTATTTTAATAAGACTTCCTGTGTGTAAACAGCTTCCCGCACACCCGGCCGGGAGCGAAGCACCTATGGTCAATGTCGAATCGACCGTAGCAACATCCACGTTCGCATCTGCGGGCGGCACATCGACGTCCGCGCTGCTCCAAGGGGACCACGCCACGTTTGTTTGGAGATATTGCCCGGTAGGAGAACAGGCATCCGGTGCGCTCTTGGGGAGGCCGATGAATAGCTGCGTATCCCCTATCGATGTGGTTTGCGCCGCCTCCGGCCGCACTTCAACGCTCGCCACGTCGCAGCGATCCCCTGTTCCGCTGGTCTTGAACACCCAGGAATAGTCATTGGTATAGCCGTGATTCTGATCGTCGTTGGATCCGTCAATGGATAAGGCAACGCCGCCGCTGGCATCCGTGATGTTGCCAGAGACGACCACGCGGTAGAACGTATCGGCAATCAGGGAACTGTTGAGGTTGATCCCCACTTCGCGGCAACCGCTCGCCGCCGGCGAGGTATCCAGACAGACGGGAGTCACGAGATACGCATTGCGATTAATGCGCGCCGCATCGCCATCGACGCACAATTCATTCGGACATTGCCACAGGGAGTAATTCCCGGTGGTAAGGGCCTGGGTCGAGTTCATCTCCGTATTGAAACGGACGCCCGCGCTCGCATTGATGCAGGCCTCGCCGCAATCCGGCCACACATGCTCAACCTGCGGGTTGGGAAACTCCACCGTGATATCTGCCTGGCCGCCGACGGGGGTCGTGATCCCTGTGAGCAAGGCCACGATATGGGCAGGATCGGGATTGGTTTCCGCAAGAGCGGTGGCGGTGTTATCAAAATTGGTATCAGCCGTGACGACGGAAACGGATCCGGATTGGGTGCTGGACCAGGCAAATGAATAGGCCGCCGGATTCAGAACCAGACAGCGACCTGCCATGGGCAGTGCGTCATAATCCTGTGTCTTCGCTACAGAAGCAAGCGTTGTATCTGCGGGAGACACAAGTACGCCGCTGACGTCGCAATCTGTCCCGGCACGAACTTTGAAACGGAAAATGTAATCGCTTCCCAGTTTTTCCCCAAGCTGCGGGGGAACATCGATAGCCTTAAACAAGTTGCCTCTGAGAGTCACCCTGTAGGTGCTTCCAGCCGCAAACGGAGTCGCGGGCGTCCATAAAAAGACTTTCGGTTTTGGATCAGAAGGAGGCGAGACAGCAAATGTCCCCGTCACGGGCGAAACCGTGTCACAGGGGTCATCCCCCGTATCCGTACACGTATCCACCGCGACGGCCGCGCCGTTAAAGGTGGTCAAATCCATCTTGGTTGTGAACTCCACCCGGATGATCGACGTGGTACAAGCATCCTCTCCCCACGCATCCCACGGGGAAGGCGATACAACCCGCTTGTCATCCGATGGATTGAGGGTACCGCGCGTGTCGATGGAACACTCTTCCAAGACGCGAGGAATGACAGGCAAGGGCCCCGTTGCAAACTGATACACAAAACTCGCGGCCACGGGTTGTTTGCACACATCCGCACAACTCCCGTCCGCACAGCACAAGTAGCCGATGCCAAACCCATGGCAATAATCCGCACTCTCTTCCCGGCAGTCGCTCACCGAAAACGGCAAAGGGTTGCTCGTATAACCGGCTCCCGCCGTTGTCGCCGTGACGGCACCCGTTGTCGCGCCGACCGGAACTTGCGCCCCGCTGATTTCATCGTTATCCCACGCCGCCACCACGGCAGGAACTCCATTGAAAAAATCCACCGTCCCCGTCGTCGTCCCAAGATTCTCGCCGTCCAGTTTAACAACGCTACGATTCGCCGCCGTCCATTCAGGCCCCGAAACGGGTGTCAATTTGCACAAAGCCGGCCCAGGTTGGTCATCGATGACCGTGAATGGCGCCGGGCCAGAACTCTGCGCGTCGGAAGATCGTTGCACGAAAATGTTATGGGTAAGGTATTCGATGGGATCCGGCGGAGCCACATACGTCGTCGGCACCTTCACAAGAATGGTGCTGTCGTTCCAAAGAGCCGCCCCGCACGCCGGTGGAAAATCTGTATCAGCCAAGGCGAAGACGCCCCCCCCTTTGTCAAAAGTAACCGTTCCTCCGAATCCGAAATGCGATCCAAGAATGGTGACATACTGCCCTGGTGGCCCCCAATCATTCACTTCCGCGCAAGAAATGGACGCCCCGCAATCCGCCACGGCATTGGCGACGGAGCAATGCGCTCCATCATTCGCTCCACCTGCACACGCATGCCAGCCAGAGACGACTTCATTGATGACCGGCGGGTTGGCATCGGCATCCTGGGTAAAGACAAGTGGGTTGGATCCTTGTCGGAGCGGAAGGCAGACCCCGTCCGCAGGCGCGCACCGGTCGGTCGCCGAACAAAGTTCTGCCGTATTGATAGAACAGGCGTCCTCCCCAATAAACATCCTCACGTAATGCGATCCGGAACTCAAGAGCGGAGCCGTGGCGGTGGCGGACGTGCTGGACCATGTGGCTGTGTTGTAGGAAGTCGCTCTTGATGCATCGAAATAGACGGTCGAAGAAGCCGTATACGTCGAACCGAAATTCTTTCCAGAAAGCGTGACGCTGGACTGCCGCGGCCCGGTGGAAGGACTGATGGAACAAAGCCCGGGACGGACAATCGTGTTCACGTCAAAATCCGCAATGTGCGGGCCGTAGGTATCATCCGTCTGATCCGTTTTTGTCGGGTCGTCCCCCCGAAGGACTTCGATGGGGCCATCAACCGCTCCCACGGGAACCTCCACGACGATCAACCGGTCCCCCCATTGCGGAGAGCCGCTGCAGACCGCGGCTGATACGGTCTTCTCGTCACCAGAAACAGGTGATCCTAAGAAAACCACTGTGCCCGCGCTCGCGGTTGGGCCGAAATTGCGGCCGATGATGCTGATGAGGTTTCCGACGGCTCCGTCTCCAGGCGTCACCTGGTCGATCCGCGGCCGCGTGTCTGCGGCACAGACGCCGGCGACGCACACTTCGTCCGTGCCGCAATCCGTATCGACGGAACAGGCGCCTCCTACGCATGCGCCGCAGTAATACTGGCTGGTCGTGCTTCCGCCGCAGTTCAGCTCGGTCTCGCCCAAATCCGTATCGATGGCGAGGTTGTTGCAATTGGCCGCGCGCAGGAACACCCTCGACGTCGTACTCGTCTCATTCGCCGCACAATCAAACCCCTTCATCCCGATCGTATACTGGCGGTTGGTCATGTACCCCGCCGCATCCCACTCCGATCCGTCATCGAAAAACAAACGCTCCGTGGTCGGGAACGGCTGCCCCGCAACGGGGAATGAATCGCTCGTCGAAAGGTCGGAGGAGGGGGTGAACAAGGTTCCATTGACGGAAAAATCGACGGCGTCTACCCCGACATCATCTTTGGTATAGGCCTGCAGGTCGATCGGGAACCCCCCCGCAAACACCACCGTGCCGTCCGCGGGCGCGTCGGCATGAACCGTGGATGGCGGAGCCGTGTCTATCGTTGCCAATGGGTCTATGGCAAACGAATACGTGCAGGGATGGGTCACGTCGCACACCAATGCCCAGCCGTTAGTTGAACGGAGGATGGAAGGATCTGCCTTCACCGTATAACTCGTATCCGCCGGCAGACACGGAACCCCGGAACAGGTATTGGCGGGGGTAAACGTTACCCTCGACCCAACGAGAGAAAACGTTCCTGGAACATCGTCCGACGTTGCGTCATCAATCACCCGCAACCCGCCGACAAGGGTGCTGTCTGGCAGCTGGATCCTGCTCATCTCCGGGGGTCTCGTAAAAGAAAACTGGAGCAGCGTATTGGAAACGAATTCAAAACAATCTACGTTGAGCGGATTAAGCTGGAAGGAACGGCCCGGGGACGGAGGGAATACCGGGTCTCTAGCCGGCTCCGATGAAGTCGTTCCCCCGCTGATCGCCGATGACAGGCGGCTGATGACAAAACTCGCAATCCCGTAGGCCCCCAAAATGAGAACGAGCCCGATCAGTCCGTTTCGAAGGATATCCCTCCCCTTCTTGACCCGCTTCTGATCACCGGCGGAGGTAAGGAACACCCATCCGCCCCACAGCACGATGAGCACTGCCAAAACTCCCAGGAAACCCAACAGGACGCTGATCAGTTTTGCGACGATCAATGGCACGCTGTCATTCACCCCCAGCCCCGCGATGTTCGCGAACGTGCCGGTAAGGCCGAAATTCGTTTGCGCCAACGCCACTTGCGGCATAAGCAGCAGAAGGAGTGGGAACAGACGAATGAGAAGGCGCTTGATCACAAACGATGAAGGTTAGTAAGGCAGTCCGCCACCCAAAGGAGCCGCCGCATTGCAGGCACCGGAACGAGCCGTCAAAAGAGGTGACGGCTCGGTTCCCTCGCTGCAACAGTTCGGGTTGGTCGAATCGCTGGCGCACACAGGAAGCGTTCCTCCGCTCAAAGCCGGATACATACAAAACTGATTGGATCCTTTCAATCCATGGGTGATTTCCTGGAAATACGCCAATCCTCCATCCATATCTGAAATAAGGGGAGGATGTTCAATG
The DNA here is from genome assembly GCA_016188425.1 of Candidatus Uhrbacteria bacterium. Lineage (GTDB taxonomy): Bacteria > Patescibacteriota > Patescibacteriia > UBA9934 > GWF2-40-263 > JACPHX01. The sequence continues at coordinate 64,761 of JACPHX010000006.1, forward strand.
AGAGCAATGTTGGGAGTGATGCCAAGCGCTCCGGTAAACCAGACCGAGTAATCTGGAAGAGAGGTGGAGGGATGGAAAATCAGGTTTGAATTACTTACGGTGGAAGGTTGCAGATTTCGATTAAACGTAATCGTGATGGGATCATTCAGACTGGCAAATGACTTGTTGATGGCCGGGCTCAATCCGACCACCGCTGGCGTGGCTGTATCGATGAAGTTTGTTGTTGTAAATGACCAAGGAAAATCGTCACCAGCAGTTCCATCCCCTCCAATGACACCGCCATCAAGCGAGTTTCCTGCCGCATCCACGACCCCGTCATAGGGGACGACGGACTGAACGGTATTGGTGGGATCAATCGACGTATCGATGGTCGCCGCGGTCGCGAGACCCGAGATGGTTGCCGCCCCTGGAAGGCAATAGACCGTGTTCCCGCACGGATCCGTCGCACATCCCTGGGCAGGGATAAACTCGACCGTGCGATACCCGTTGCTGATTTGCCAAACCCCCACCACGGGCGTGCCTCCGTTGTCTAACACAAGGTTTGTAAACGGAAGCGTGTGTCCTGTCGTTGCCACCGGATTCATGGCCTCGTTGAACGTGATCGACGCAATGGTATTTTTATCGACCGCAGGCGACGACGGCGCCGGGACCCGCGACACCACATACGGAGGAGTCAGGTCGACCGTGGTTCCAACCTCGAAGGTCCAAGAGTAGCCAGCTGGGTACCCAGCAAACGCATCCGCCGTATCGTCTTTTTTGATATCCGAAGTTAGATGCACGGTATAGTTGGTGTCCTGCACACCATCACCCAGCCAATTCACCGGATCAAACGTATACACTTTGTGATCCTTCGTGACGAACACCTTGACGTCCGCGGGAAGAAACTTAGAAGTGATGTCGGCTGATTTGAAAAACTCCACCGAAGTATCGGCTATTTGGCCGGATCCGGATCCGTCCCCGTTATCGACGAACCCAACCATAACCGTGTTGGGGTCGACGGCCTCTTTGAAGGTGAGGAAAACGTTTGTATTCCTCGCCACATCAAGCGCGCCCCGGGGCGGATAGTGATCCTGCACGATCCCCAGCCCAAGCGGGCCGGAGAGCGGATCCGTATACCGGCCAGCCAGATCCGTCCGTGTGCCCACACCCGTCAGGACATTTACGCCCAGCAGGCGGAAGATGAATACGACGATGGCCCAGGATGCCAAAATGATGATAAGGCCGATGACCGCATTTTTGAGCACGTTGCGGCCCTGCTCTACCCGACGTGCGTCCCCCGCCGACGTCATGATGACGTACCCGGCATACAAGATCATGACAACGGCGATGATGCCGATAATGCTCAAGAAGGCGAGAATCAACAGTTCGATGATTTCAATAAGCGGCCGCTGCCCCAAGAGCGTCGCCTGCGTGCCAACCTGTTCGAGCGCAGACGATTGGGCCAGGGCCGGAGACGCAGAAAAAAAGAAGCCAAAGATACCAAAAGCAACCGAACCAAAAAGGGAACGAAGCGTCCGTGTCCGTAAATGAAGAAAAGAAAAAACGCGCATGGGATATCTTCATTTTACAACATCTCGGCGCGCAGGGCGAGGAGAGACCCCATGTGGACAAGATTGTTACGACCCCCCTACATCATCTCCATGATCCGCGCGGACACCACGACAAACACCGCCATCACAAGCACGCTTCCCAAGATTCCCATAAAGACCTGTTTTTTAGCTTTTGTATACGTCTCATCCGCTCCACTTGCCACCATCCAATTGAAAGACCCCAGAAGGACCAGGTTCGCACAGACAATTCCCATCATAAGAACAAGCACCCGCGCGCTCCGAAGGAGCATGAGCCCGCTTTCTTTCCCAGCGGAGACCGCGGAAGCGGCAAACGTTTGATCGGCAAAAGCGAGCGCTCCGACTGATACAAGAACGAACAAAGGAAGCAACGACTGCACGAGGTCACGCACCCGTCCGCCATCCGCCCTGCCCGCGACCGCCTTCATGGCGATCCCCATCGCCTTTCCAAAATCCGCCTTGCTGCTCGCCCCAGAGGCCGCAAGCGATTCTTGCACGATCGCGCGCAATTCATCTTCCGGAAGTTGGGCGGGGAGATACGCCTCCAACAGCAAAATTTCCCCTTCTGCCTTGGTGACCAATTCTGCGCGGCCTGCGCCGCGGGCGATCTCCAACGCTTCCTGCAGCTGCTTGAGCTGCCCCTTGACGATCGCCAACGTTTCCTCGTCTGTGAGCGGATGCATCAGTTCGATTTGGCGGTTCTTGAGCGCCGATTTCAACAACCGCAGGGTAGAAACCCGCTCTGCCTGCTGTGCCTTATAGGCCGTCTTAAAATCGGCATCGATGCGCTCAAGGATAGTCATAAAAGAAAAAGATTCATCTACAGGATAGGACAACTGGGCAAGGAAGACAACGGACAAACGTAAAGGTCGAAGGTCAAAGTTCGAAGGCCGAAGGAAGGTTTTGTCTTTTTTAAAACAATGCCTTCTTCCAACCTTCGACCTTCAGAATTCGACCTTCGACCTTATTTCTCAGCGATGTCTTCCCTTTTATCGCCGTCCTGGTTTCTTTTTCACCGCCAAATCCGCTTCGCTGACCCGTCCGCTCTTGATAAGCCACTCTCGCTGGGTTCCCTTCTTGATGCGGCGCAAGGCGCTTTTACGGGCGGCGTTTTTGGTTGGGGATCCGCCATGGAAACGGCGTTTCCGCGCCTCCAACAACCGTCCGCTTTCCGAAATACGGCGGCTAAAGCGTCGCAGCACTCCTTCAAAACTTTCATTTCTACGTCGTTTTACTTCTGCCACAGAGATGATTTTTATCCTTAATATGGCGTTAGAATGCCCGTCCCTCTGGAACCTGTCAACTCTCCGCCTCCACAGAGCCACCGGAAAGCTTCTTCTCCATCATGGGAACGATTTTGAGGATATCAACGGTTTCCTGCGCCCCGGATTCCATATCGCGCACAAGTATCGTGCCGTCCAGCACTTCCTTCTGACCCAAGATGAGCGCATACGCAACGCCAAGCTTATTGGCGGCCTCAAGTTGAGACTTGAGGGCGTTCTTCCCCGAGGCCTCGGCGATCAGCACATGGGCCTTGCGGAACTCTTCAAACACGCGCAAGCCGACCCGGCGCGCGGCATCGCCCAGCTGGGCAAAAAAAATCTTGGGGCGGTTGCGGAGCTCGGGCGCGGAACCGGATTCTGTCATGGCGCGCACGGCACGCTCTATCCCAAAGGCAAACCCGCAGGCTGGAGCCGGCCGCTCCCCTCCCATCACCTCCACCAGACGGTCGTACCGGCCGCCGCCGCACAGCGAGTTCTGCGCGCGGTCACCCGCGTCCCCTTCCTGCCAGATTTCAAAAACCGTGTGGGTATAGTAATCGAGCCCGCGAACCAGGTGCGGGTTCAGGACATACGGAACTTGCACTTCATCTAGGTACTCAATCACCTTCATGAAATGATTTTTGGAATCTTCATCCAGCCAATCCAAAATTTGCGGGGCCGCCGCCAACAGCTCGATCGTTTGCGGATCCTTGCTATCCAAGAGGCGCAACGGATTTTTTTGCAGACGATGCTTGTCTTCTTCGCTCAACTTCGCGCGATGCGTACGGAAGTACGCCGTCAGCTGGGTGAGATACGCCTGGCGGCTCTCGGGCGTCCCGATCGAGTTCAGCTGGACGCTTACTTTTATCCCCAAATCCTGAAAGAGACGCGTGGCGATCAGGATAAGCTGCGCGTCTACCACGGGGTCTTGCACCCCAAGCACCTCAAACCCGATCTGCTGGTGCTGGCGATACCGGCCCGCCTGCGGCCGATCGTGGCGGAACATGGGCAAGTCGTACCAAAGCTTCACGGGCTGGGGCAGGTTCCACATGCCGTGGTTGATATAGGCGCGCGCAATGGAAGCCGTCCCTTCCGGCCGCAGGGCGACTTGCGTCTCGGAAGGGTCGATGAAGGTATACATCTCTTTTTCAACGACGTCCGTATGTTTCCCCAGCGTACGCGTCCACAAATCGGCCCGTTCCAGCACGGGGAGTTCGATACGGCCAAAACTGTAGGCATCTGCCATGCCGCGCGCTTGGTCGCGCACGGCATCCCACTTCGCTTGCTCCTCCGGCAATACGTCGCGGAACCCGCGCAGCAATTCAGGAGGGGCTTTTTTCTTTTTTCCATCGAGGGACAGTTTCTTTTCCTCCTTCACCACTGGTTTTTTGTTGAACATAGGAATCAATCTAAAAATTGGTAAACGGGTCCCTCAAAGACGCGAAGGCGGGAGATGGGAAGGCCTCGTACCCATACCCGGCCGACGATATCGGAACGGCGAATGGGACCGAAGCTGCGTGAATCGAGACTTTCATCACGATTATCTCCGAGCACATAATATTCGTCTTCCGCGAGCGTTTCCCGACGTTTCCCGAATGTCTCGACGCTGTCCAGATACGTCTCTGACAGAACTATTCCGTTAGGGTAATCCGTATTGGAAATCGTCACCTTTCCTTCACTTACCTCTATCGTTTCCCCTGGAAGCGCAATCACCCGCTTGATGAAATATTGCTTGGAATCCGTTGGCGGCCGGAACACCACGATCTCCCCCCGGTCCGGATGGCGGAACCGGTAGGAAAGCTCGTCGATGATGAGGTATTCGTGGTCATAAAAATTGGGCTCCATAGACGCCCCCTTCACATAAAACGGCTGGATCAAGAAGTACCGGATGGGCAAGATGATGGCAACCGCGATAATCAGGATCTCGACAATCTGGATGAAAAACAAACTGACCGCTCCGAGGGTGGGCCCAAAACGCTCAAACAAAAACGAACGGTTCGGGGGTTTCTCGATGCCCTCATGCATAGTGGTTGCTAGCGTATCACTCGGAAAGGGAAAAATCAAAAGGTGACGGATTCCCTGGAATCCTGCTAAACTATTTTACAAATAAACCCCTCTTTCCTATGGACCAGAGTTTTGTGTGGATCAGCATCCTTTTTTCCATCGTCATGTTCGTGGTAGGCATCGCCGCCTTCGTCTTCTGGGTGTACACCCTCATTCACGCGATCAAGCACGATAATAAGGACAAGGCGCTCTGGATCGTCCTCATCGTCTTCACGGGTGTCGTAGGCTCGCTCATCTACTACTTCGTCGTGATGCGCGCGACCACAAGCACGCCAACAGGAATGTCCGGGCATCATATGCCCCCGACGTCGATGCCGCCTTCGGCGTAGACACAAAAGAAATACATAAAAAATACCCAACTCATCGGTTGGGTATTTTTTATGGTGGGCGTGAGAGGATTCGAACCTCTGACTTCTGTCGTGTGAGGACAGCGCTCTAACCAGCTGAGCTACACGCCCGTATTTGTGGGCAGAGCATAACAAGGGGGAAGAAAAGGTTCAAGCAGCGCGGTTGAAAAAATGCGACAGGCGCGCTACACTTCTTCTTGCTATGGACCACCCGCAAATCGACTTTCTCAAAAAGAAATACGAACTCGATGAAGCGCGACGCCGGCCGTTTCTTTTTTTTGGGAAGGGGCTCGCGGTCCTCCTGGTCGTGGTCGCCGTCGCCGCCAGCGCCTTTTCCTACAAAATTGCAACCACGGCCGAAAGCCGCGGGTTCCTTGCTTCGATCCCTCTGTTTCGACACATCACGAATATTGTCAGTGCGAATGAACAGAAACTGAAAGGAGAGGAAGAAGATCGCGTCAATATTCTGCTTCTGGGCATCGGGGGCGCCGGGCACGATGGCCCACAGCTTTCCGATACCAACATGCTTGTGAGTCTCCGCCCCTCCGATAAACGAGTCGCACTGCTTTCCATCCCCCGCGACATGGCCGTCCCGGTTCCCAACCATGGAACCGTAAAAATAAATAGCGCCAATGCCTATGGGGAAGCCCAGGAGGCCGGGGAAGGACCGGCGCTGGCAAGTGCCGTGGTGGCAGACGTATTCGCCCAACCCGTACATTATTATGTCCGTGTCGATTTCAGCGGATTCGCCGATCTGATCGATTCCTTGGGCGGCATCGATGTTGAGGTTGAACAGTCTTTCATGGATCCACAATATCCAACCCCAGGAAAAGAAGACGCCAATTGCGGTACCACCGAAACGATTCTGGATGAAAACCAACAACCCCTCGAGGTGCCAACCTACGGATGCCGTTTCGAGGTACTCACGTTCAAAAAGGGGGAAAAGCACATGAACGGGCAGACCGCCCTCAAATTCGTACGCTCGCGCCACGGCAGCAACGGGGAGGGATCCGACTTCGCCCGCGCCCGTCGTCAACAGCTTGTGCTTGACGCCGTCAAACGAAAAATATTCTCGGCCTCCACCCTTTTGAATCCCGCCAAAATCAGCGCGCTGCTTTCAACATTCAAAGCCAACATCAAAACCGATCTTGAACCGTGGGAAATTCTCCGCCTCGCCAACACATTCGGAGAGGTAAAACGCGAAGAAATCATCAGCCACGTATTGGACGCCTCCCCAACGTCGCCCCTCTACGCCACCTCTTCTGCCACCGGTGCCTATATCCTCGCCCCCAAAAGCGGTGATTGGGACGCCGTGCGGGCCCTCACCGCCCAGCTGTTTGAACAAGAGCCGGACCTGTCGGCCGCCTCTTCTGTTTCGAAGGCCGCCCCCCTGCAAACACTGGCTCGCGTGTTCATTGAAAATGGAACACCGACCGTTGGGCTGGCAGGGCTCATGGAAAACGTCTTAAGCCCCGAAGGTTTCGCGGTGGAAGGGGTAGGCAATGCCCCCAGCCGTGACCACGACGCAACACTTGTGTACGTGCTCAATAACCAAAAAGCTGACGCCTTGGCCGTCTTGCGGGAACTGACAGGAACGGTCGTCATTATTGATGAAAACGGATGGTCTACCAAGGAGGACAATTTACCAACAACCATCACCAGAGACGCCGCTCGTTTCCCGGCGCTCAAGGAACAAAAGAAGGTTGACTTTGTGGTCATTTTAGGCAATGATGCGGCGAAGCGACTCTCGACCCAAGAATAATCGTTATCCGAAATCCGCTTCATTGTATGACCACCCAGCCGATGCCAACCGTGGCACTCGTCGGCCGCACCAATGTTGGAAAATCCACCCTCTTCAACCGCCTCACCGAAGGCCAGGATGCCATCACCAGCAAAGAACCTGGCACCACTCGCGACCGCAAGGAAGGGCGCGTGCTGTGGCGCGGCAAACTCTTGCGTCTCATCGATACCGGAGGATTGGATGCGGGAACCGAAAACGACATTGATACGTCCGTCATCAAACAAGCCCACATCGCGATGAAAGAAGCGGATGTCGTTTTGTTTTTGGTCGACGCCAAGACCGGCCCGCTTCCCCAGGATGTCACGCTCGCGCGCACCCTCAAGCGAATGAAACTGAATGTATATCTTGTCCTAAACAAAGCAGACACGACCGGCGACCAGATGACGATCCATAACAAGGAATGGATCAATCTTGGGCTGGGCGTCCCCATGGCCATTTCCGCCATCCGCAGCATCAGCTTGGGCGACCTGTTGGATCTGGTTCACACCGAACTGGATCGCCTGGGCAAACAACCGACGGAACCGTCAGAAGTGGAGGCGGTAAAAGTGGCCGTGCTTGGGCGCCCCAATGTCGGCAAGTCGTCTTTGCTGAACGCGATCATCGGCGGCGAGCGGTTCATCGCGACCCCGATTGCACACACCACTCGCGAGCCCAATGACACACTCATAGAGCACAACGGGAAGAACTATCTCTTTATCGACACCGCTGGTATTCGCAAGATGGGCAAAGGAGGAAAGGAACGACAGCTTGATAATGAGGGGTTGGAGAAGACAAAAGAAACCGTCCGTAACGCCGATGTCATCCTGCTCGTCCTGGATAGCTCGGAGCAACTTTCCGCATCCGACCGCCATCTGGGATCCATCATCGCGGACTCGCGCGCAGCCGTGATCGTGGTTGCCAACAAGTGGGACTTGCTGCCAGACAAAGACCCGACCACGCAAAACAAGTTCATCAAATACATCGCGGCGCACTTTACCCTCCTCACCTGGGCGCCGATCATCTTCACGAGCGCCAAGACCGGCCAACGCGTGGAGAAACTTTTTGATTTGATCGACAAGGTTGAATCTGCACGTCACCAAGTGCTGGACGAGGAACAGATGGAAAACTTCTGGCGCAAGGCGATCGTCCACCACAAGCCCGCCAAAAGCAAAGGGCCGAAACCCCCGAAGGTCCTGGGCATGCGCCAGACGCGCACCGCCCCGCCTACCTTCAACCTCCTCCTCAAAGCCAGCCGTCGGGACATGCTCCACCCCACCTACCTCCGCTACCTCGAAAACCGCATGCGCGAGCACTTCGACCTCACCGGCACCCCGGTGCGCATCAACATCGAACTTCCGAGGGCACGCGCGAGTCAGCAGGCATAAAAAAGAGACCCCCCGAGCCAAGTCGAGGGGTCTTTTTGTTTGTAAGATCTCATTTTTTTTGGTTCAATGCGCTCAATCCAACCCTAATCCGTAACGTCTGTTCCTATGCACCTCATCCTCGGCCTGGGCAATCCGGAACCAAAATACGTCTCCACCCGCCACAACCTCGGGTTCCTTACGGTGGATGCGTTTGCGAAGGAACATTCGTTTTCCTTTACATCGAAAGACTCGATGTCTGCCGACGTAGCAGAAGGACGCATCAATGAAGAGAAGGTCGTCTTGGCAAAACCAACGACGCATATGAATTTGAGCGGCGAGGCAGTGAAGAAGCTCGTGGAGAAGTACCGCGTCGCGCCAGACCAAATCATCGTCGTCTACGACGATGCAGACCTTCCGTTTGGCATGATCCGCACCGGCGTCAACAAAAGCGCCGGCGGGCACAATGGTGTGCAATCCATCATCGAGAACCTCCCCGCCGAGGCCCCGTTCCTGCGTGTCCGCATGGGCATCGGCCGTCCGACGGATACAAGCATCCCCCTGGATGTTTGGGTGTTAAGCAAGTGGACAGATGAGGAACAAAAGGCGTTGCCGGAATTGATTGCGCGCGGAACGCAAGCCATTGACGCGCTCCGAACATCACCTCCCCCCCCCTCTCCTCAACGAGGAGAGAAACCAAATTGACGTCCCCTTCCTTTTTCTCCCCCCTCTCAGAGTCCTGTCCTACAGGCATATAAGTGAATATTTATTAACTCGCTTCTCGCGCGATATGAAGATGTGCGCTCGTACGCTCAAACAGAATAAATATTCACTCATATGCCTGTAGGACAGGACGACCTCCCCTTCTGGCTCGGCTTCGCCCGTTTCTCCCGCTTTGGCCCCAAGAGCATGGAGAGGATCCTCAATTCCTTCCCTTCCATGGAATCCGCATGGCGCGCGCCGGCGGATCGTCTTGTGATGATCGGCCTTCGAACGCCGACGGTAGAAAAATTTATCCTTGAGCGCGAAGGTATCAATTTGGATCAGGAGATGGAACTTTTGCAAACCCACGGCCTTCGTATTGTGACCAGGCGGGACGCCGATTACCCGAAACCATTCACGCACCTCCATGACGCGCCCGCGTATTTCTTTTTGCGTGGCTCGCTCCCCAACCCGAAACTTCCAACCCTCGCGGTCGTCGGCTCGCGCACCGCCACAAGCTACGCCCACGCGGCGATGCGTATCCTCGTGGAACCAGTCGCCGAAAACGGCGTCGTTATCGTGAGCGGTCTCGCGCGCGGCATAGACACGCTCGCGCATGAATGCGCGTTGCGCATGGGCGCGCCCACGATCGCTGTCATCGGCTCCGGCCTGGATCGCGCCAGCATGTATCCGGCACAAAATCGCGACCTTGCAGAGAGGATCGTCAAAAGCGGCGGCGCCGTCATCTCGGAATACCCGGTAGGAAAAGAGGCACACCCTGAGCATTTCCCCATCCGCAACCGCCTCATCGCGGCCCTGGGGAAAGCGACGCTTGTTGTAGAGGGCGCTATCAAATCCGGCTCGCTCATCACCGCCAAAGAGACGCTCGACGTCGGCCGTGACGTCCTTGCGGTCCCCGGCCCCATCACCTCCCCGCTCTCGGAAGGACCAAACGCCCTCATTCGCGCCGGCGCCGTCCCCGCCACCAAACCGGAAGACATCTACCACTCGCTTGGCGTCACGCCCCTGGAAGAAAAGACAACTGCCGTCGCCGAGAACCCAACCGAAGAGGCCATCCTTGCCTCTCTCTCGCAGGTCGCGATTCATGTAGACGACCTCATCCGACAAACAAAACTACCTGCGATGACCGTTTTGAGCACGCTCACGATATTGGAAATGAGGGGAGCGGCGAGGTCGCTGTTGGGGAAAATGTATACGCGTGGGTAACAAGTTTCAAGGGTCGCAAGGGCGACAAGGGTTTCAAGAGCAAATGATTTAAGACAAACGCCCTTGCGACCCTTATAACACTTGAAACCCTTGCAACCCCTCTCTTTATTCCAAGAACCCTCCCGACTGTATCTCCCACAACTTCCGATACGTCCCTCCTTTTGCAAGCAACTCCTGATGCGATCCTGATTCCACGACTTGGCCTTGGTCTACGACGATGACTCGGTCCATCTTGAGGATCGTCGACAGGCGGTGCGCGATGACGACCGCGGTTTTGTTTTCCATGAGCTCGATGAAGGCCTCTTGGATAAGGTGTTCGGATTCGGAGTCCAGGGATGACGTCGCTTCATCGAGAACAAGAATGGGCGCGTCTTTGAGGATCGCGCGGGCGATGGCGACGCGCTGGCGTTCACCGCCGGAGAGTTTTATGCCACGCTCGCCCACCGGCGTGTTATATCCGTCGGGCATGTCCGTGATGAAGTCGTGGCAACGCGCTTCCTTGGCCGCCTGGATGACTTCCTCGTCGGTCGCGTCGCGGCGGCCGTAGCGGATATTTTCCATGAGGGTGCGGTGGAACAAGATCGACTCTTGCGGGACGAGCGCGACTTGTTGACGGAGACTCTCTTGTGTGACGCGCGCGATGTTCTGGCCGTCGATGAGGATGCGACCCTTCTGTAGGTCATGGAAACGCATCAGCAACTTCACAATGGTTGATTTGCCCGCTCCAGACGAACCCACGATCGCCACCTTTTCCTTGGGACGGATGCTCAAATTGAACTGGTCGAGGACCTTCCGTTTGTTGGTATAAGCGAAGACGACATCCTGGAAATCGATGCGGGCGTTTTTCACCTTCAAAACATCCGCCCCGCGACGGTCGCGGATCTCCTGGGGCATCTTGATGATCTCCACCATCTCTTTGGACTGGGCCACTGCCTCGTACAAGCGACGCACCATCTTTCCCAGGTCGCCGCTGCGCCAGAAGAGAACCGTGAGATACCCTTGGAACAGCGCGAAGTCCCCGACCGTCAGCAGCCCCTTCTGCCAGAGGCCAACCGCGTAGTACAGCATGAAAAACTCGATCATGATGATGAGCCCCCATTGGATGGTTTGGTTCACCTCCGCGATGTTCCAGCTCAAGGTCTGCAGGCGGCGCAGGTCGTCGGTGCGATCCGCGAAGAGACGGCGCTCGTATCCTTGCCCGCCGAAAATCTTCACGTTGAGGATGTTCGTCACGGCATCCGACGCGAGGCCGGTGACATCCGCGTCCGCCTTGGCGCTTGCTTCGTCGAATTTCGATTTGTACTTGAATACGTAGTGGTTCAGCACGGTGAGGACGACGAGCCACGCCAGCACCGCGCCGGAGATGAGCGCGCTCCTAGACCACATGACCACGATGGAACCAGTGACGAAGATGAACAGCGGCCAGAGGTTCCAGATGATTTCCTCGGTAACGTCTTCGTAGGAGCGCGAGAGGCGGCGCAGCTTGCGGATCAGGGAACCGACGAACGTGTTGGCGAAAAACTTTGTCGAGTGGCCAAGGAGGGAGCTGAACCCCGTCCGTTCCAGGTCACGCATGACAAGCGGGGTCGTGTAATTCCAGAGCACGGTCGCGACGCGGATGACGAGCCAGCCACCCACGTGGAAGACGAAGATAATGAGCAAGGAATGGATGAGCGCCTGCGCGACATCAGGCGTGGCTGCCGGCGCATCGTAGAGCGTATCGAAAAACTTCTTGTAATAAATGGGCGCGAACAAGCTCAACGCCTCCCCGATCCCTACCGCCGCGATGATGGCAAATTCCAACCAGAACACCTCGGCACGGTGCTTCAAAAAAAGCCGCCAGACATCTTGTGCTCTCACGCGGGGTTTCATGCGCACATTTTATCACGGAACAAAACAAAAATCCCTTTTTATCGCTGACGTTTCCGTCTCTGTTCATATCGCAACAACGCCTCTGGCGTAGAAACCCAATCCCTCCCCTCTTTGTGCGCTTCCAACTTTCCGGAGCGGGCAAGCAAATTCAAATATTTTGCCGAGTAGTCACTCTGCCTGCTGAGCGCCTCCAATGCAATGTATCGCTCGCTCTTTTTTGAAGTGGGGCTCAAAGCCCGCAGATACATATCCAAGGAGCGTTCCGCGCATTGCGCTATGAATCGAACAAGGGGTTCCTTTTTCCCCTCATCCGCTTGCGCAAGCACGCGATCATATTTCTTTCGATCGTTTTTTAACACGATCGTCAGCGGAAAACCCTCTCGAAGCAACAGTACGTTCATGAGCAGGCGAGAGGTGCGCCCGTTTCCATCAAAAAATGGATGGATGGCGGTAAGTTGATGGTGCACCAGCGCGGCGAGCTCGATCGGGTGCAATTCGGTTTGCTGTTTGGTAATCCAGCGAACCAGCTCATGCATCATGCCGGAAACATCGGTCGCCTCAGGAGGGCGATGCTTCGCACCCGTGATCGCCACCGGGCCATTCCGATACACCCCCGCCCATTCCGGATCGTTCTTTTGCAGCACCAATTGATGCAACTGCCGAATCAACCGCTCGGAGACCGTCGCGCGATGATCTTTCGCGATCAGCTCATATAAAAACTCCAAAGCGAGCTGATGATCCTTCGCCTCCAAATGATCTTTCAACGGTTTCCCCTTAATTGTGATCCCCTCCTGGATAACCAGGAACGTCTCATGGAGCGTAAGACTGTTCCCCTCGATGCCATTTGAATTGTAGGTCATTTCAATTTGAAATTGCTCCTGCAATTTCTTCACGGCCGAGGAAGAAGCGGCCGAAGCGTATTCAATCGTTTCAGCTTTTCATCGATCCTCTCTCGTAATTGCTCTGAGATAAGTGCCATAATCCTTAATATGGTTTACTTGCTTTTTGACACTATACCATATTAAGGAAAACAGCTCAATACTCGCGATAACTCGTTCATCTTCACACAAAACAAAAATCCCTTCCGCGCACATCACCAAAGTGACGAGCGAGGAAGGGATCCCGACCGGCGCGTTCAAGACGATGAGCGTGTGGTGCCAATCGGGAACGAGATGGTAATTGAAGAATGCAGGAGTACCTCGTCACTGCCATGTGGCAGACAGCTATTGGGGAAAATGCCCAGCAAAATGAAGAAAGGATGGCTTTTCCTCCTTCAGCGGGATTCCCCAATAAGCTAGTAAAATAGCATAAAATGGGGGGTTTATCAATCGGCGGGGATGGTTCGCAAGGGTTTCAAGGGTGACAAGAGTCTCAAGGGCATGTTTTTCCAAGTGCGCTTGCAACCCTTGAAACCCTTCCCCCTCCTTCCTTGACTTCCCCTCTCCTCTACGTAGAATCTCCTCCCATCGGGTACAATGTCCTCCAATAACCGCTCCACATGTACAAACTTCTCATCGTCGAGTCTCCGACAAAAGCCAAAACGATTTCCAAATACCTCGGGAAGGACTACAGGGTCCTTTCTTCCTTTGGCCATGTCCGTGACTTGCCAAAAAACGAAACCGGGGTCGATACAGAGCATGGATTCACGCCCACCTATATCGTCCCGGACAAGAGCAAAGGACATGTTGCAGAACTCAAAGCCGCTGCCAAGAACGCGAGCGAAATCCTCCTGGCGACCGACGAAGACCGCGAAGGGGAAGCGATTGCCTGGCATATAGCCAGTATTCTGGATGTTCCCACCTCCAAAATGAAACGCATCACGTTCCATGAAATCACCAAGGCCGCGGTGGACAAGGCCGTGGAGCATCCGCGCGCCATCGATGAGAATCTGGTGAACGCCCAGCAGGCGCGTCGCATCGTCGACCGCCTGGTTGGCTACGAGCTCTCCCCTCTTTTATGGACCTTCGTGCAACGCGGGCTTTCCGCCGGACGCGTGCAATCCGTCGCGATGCGCATCATCGTGGAACGCGAGCGCGAACGCAATGCGTTTAAGAAAGATGAGTACTGGACGATCGATGCGATGTTTGCAAAAGACGCGCAGGAGTTTGAAGGAAAGCTTCAGTCCATCGATGGGAAGGCGCTGGAGAAACTGACGATCGGGAATGAGATAGACGCGAAAAAAATCGAGTCCGACCTTCAGGGGGCGACATACTCGGTCGCCAACATTGAAAAGAAGGAGGTAAAAAAATCCCCGGTTCCTCCGTTCACCACTTCCACGCTCCAAATCGAAGGCAACAACAAGCTTGGCTTCTCCGCGAAGCAGACGATGATGTACGCGCAGCACCTCTACGAAACCGGCCGCATCACCTACATGCGTACCGATTCGGTGAACATGTCCGATGCGTTCATCGACGCGACGCAAACGTACGCGAAAAAACATTTCGGTGAGGCGTATGTCACGGGGGGTCAACGGTACAAGACCAACAAGAAGGGCGCCCAGGAAGCCCACGAAGCGATCCGTCCTTCCAACGTCGAGGACTCCCCGCTCTCGCTCAAGAGTTCTTTGGTTGGCAATGAATGGAAACTCTACGACCTCATCTGGCGCCGCGCCGTGGGTTCCCAGCTTCCGCCGGCCGTCATGGAACGCACCGCGGTCGACATCAAAGCCAGGCAATACAACTTCCGCGCCAACGGCAATACCGTCGTCTTCGACGGCTTTACGAAAGTCTACCGCGCCGGAAAAGAAACCTTCCTCCCTCCGCTCGCGCTCGGCGACGCGGTCGATTTGAGGTCCCTCAAGCCAGAGCAGCATTTCACCGAACCTCCTCCGCGATACTCTGACGCTTCCCTCGTCAAACTCCTTGAAGAGCATGGGGTCGGCCGTCCGTCGACCTACGCGCCGACCATCAGCACCGTGATCGACCGCGGATACGTCGAACGCGATGAACAGAAGAAGCTGTTCCCGACCGACACCGCCTTTGTGGTGAACGACCTCCTTGTTGCCCACTTCCCCTCAATCGTCGATATCGGCTTCACCTCCAAGCTGGAAGGCCAGCTCGACGAAGTCGCCGACGGCGAGCTCGCGTGGGTGCCGATGCTTGAGGCGTTCTACACTCCCTTCCATCAACAGATCGAAACGAAAAAAACCAATCTCAAACGCACGGACGCCATGAAGGAAAAAACGCTCGGCGATGACCCGGCAACGAAGCTCCCCATCTACGTGAAGACCGGCAAGTTTGGAACGTACCTTCAAATCGGTGAGGCCGTGAAGGGACAACCGAAACCCAAATCCATCACGCTCCCTAAACCTTACTCCTACGAGACCGTCACCTTTTCCGATGCGATCACCTTCCTCTCCCTCCCGCGCGCGCTTGGGAACACAACCGAAGGCGAACCTATGGAAGCAACGATTGGCCGCTTTGGCCCTTACATCAAAGCAGGAAAAGTGAATGCGTCGATCCCGCCCGAGAAGGATCTCTTTGCGCTCACCCACGAGGAAGCGCTCCAAATCCTCAAAGACGCGATCGAGCTCAAGCGCCAGCAGACCACCCCCATGAATACGCTCGGCACAGACCCCGCCGGCGCCACTATCCTGGTCAAGAACGGCCGCTTCGGCCCGTATGTGACGGATGGGACGACGAACTGCTCCGTGCCCAAGGCGATAGACCCGATGTCAATCACGCTCGAGAAAGCGCTGGACATGCTCCAAAAGAAGCGGGAGAAAGGGCCAAGCCGATGGGGGAACCGAGGAGGAGCGAAGAAGAAAGCGGAAGCGACAAAGAAGAGAAAGAAGGAATAAAATCTTCTCTTCATCAAATAGGCGGGGTCCCCAGACCCCGCCTATTTTTTGTGCATCGTTTTCGCAATACTCAGATCACTATAAACCACCACCCAATCCATCTTGCACACCACACCGAGAGCCGGTAGGTAATGGCTCCAAATGACGTGTACGCCGGATCCGCATTCGTCACGAGCACCTCCGCCTCAAGCCCCCCCAGACCTTGTCCTTATCGCCAGGACTTTGTATGTTGGATGTATTGCTGTGGTTTTATTTTTCCCAAACCAACATTTCAACCCTTTCTCCCCTTTCCGCCCTTTCAGCCCTTGCTTTTATGTCCGAAATCCTCCGCACCTACCCAGAACTCGCGGCCCTCATCGAAAAACGGTACAAACAACCGGACCTTGATTTGGTTGCGCGCGCGTACCAGCTGGCCGCCAAGGCGCACGGGGACGAAAAACGGTCGTCTGGGACGCCCTACATCATCCATCCGCTCGCAGTGGCATACAAATTGGCAGATATGGGCATCCACCTCAATGTGGTCGCCGCAGGACTCTTACACGATGTCGTGGAGGACACCGGCGTCACGCTCGAGGACGTACGAAGGGAGTTCGGAGATGACATCGCGATGCTGGTGGACAGCGTCACCAAGCTCAAGCATGTCCGCTACCAAGGGGTAGAGCGCTATGTCGAGAACATGCGCAAGATGTTCCTCGCCATGGCCAGCGACGTGCGCGTGGTGTTCATCAAGTTCGCCGACCGCCTCCACAACATGCAGACGCTCTACGCGATGCCCAAGCACACCCAGCAACGCACCGCGGCCGAGACGATGGAAATATACGCCCCGATCGCCGGACGTCTCGGCATGGGTGAATTCAAGGGGGAAATGGAGGACCTGTCGTTTGCGTATCTGCATCCAAAAGAATACGAACGGATGCAACGCATCATGCAGACGCGGGTCCGCGAAAAAGGGGTGTATGTAAGCCGCATCATCGACCATACGGAAAAACTCCTCGAAGGGTCCGGGGTCGTGGATGCGCAAGTGCATGGCCGCATCAAACGCCTGTGGAGCTTATACAAAAAACTGAATAAATATCACGACGAAATCTCCAAGGTCTACGATATCATCGCGGTGCGCGTCATCGTGAAGGATGTGGAGGAATGCTATATCGTCCTTGGGATCATCCATCAAAAATGGCGTCCCGTCCCCGGCCGTATCAAAGACTATATCTCCCAGCCCAAACCCAACGGCTACCAATCGCTCCACACCACTGTCTTTGCCAGCGACGGGGAAATCGTCGAGTTCCAGATACGCACGACGGAAATGCACGACCAGGCCGAATACGGTATTGCGTCCCACTGGAGCTACAAAGAAGATGAAAAATCCCCCAAGCGCCTCAAATGGATGCAGGAACTCGCCTCATTGCAAAAGGCGCTCGATAACAAGAAAGAATTCCTCGACCAGCTCGAGCATATGAAAATTGACGTGTTCCGCGACCGTATCTTCGTCTTCACGCCCGGCGGCGACGTCATCGACCTCCCGGAAGGGGCCACGCCGGTGGATTTCGCCTATGCGATCCACACCGATATCGGCAACGCATGCACGGCCGTCAAGATAAACACCGTCGTGAAAAACCTCGATACGCCGCTGCGTTCAAGCGACATGGTGGAAATCATCACGGACAAAAATCGCAAAAGCCCGAATGCGGATTGGTTGAAATTCGTCAAAACGCGCCATGCAGCCAAAAAAATCCAGGAGGCGACAAAAATAGGCGTCAAACGGTGGTTTGTGAATGTCCTGCGCCGAGGAAAAAGGACGTCGGAAAAACAGCCGCCTGCTCATCAAACGCCATGAAGCGTCCGCAACAGCTCCACGAGCTCCTCGGGCGAATAATATTCGATTTCCACTTTCCCTTTCCCCCCCTTATCTGCAATCGTCACTTTTGTGCCGTATTTTTCACGTAACTGCTGTTCGTGCGCCAGGATGTTCGCACCTTTCTCTTGGATGAGGCGTGGATTCTTCCGATTCCCTGGAGACGAAGCAACCTTCGCCGCCATCGATTGCACCGTCATACCGCCATCAAGAAGACAGGCAAAGAGATGGTTCCGCTTGTCCGCATCAAGTTCCGAGAGCAGCGTGCGCCCCTGGGATTTGCTGATGCGCCCGTCGCGCACGGCCTCAACCATCTCGGGCGGGAGATCCAGAAGGCGCATCGTATTGGCGATGACCGGACGGCTCTTTCCCACCCGCGACGCGACTTGATCTTGTGTGAGGTTGAATTCGTCGATGAGGGCGCGATAAGCGATCGCTTCTTCGATGGCATTCAAATCCTGCCGCTGGATGTTTTCGATAAGCGCCAGCTCCAATTTATCCTGCTCCCCCGCCTCACGCACGATTACCGGAATCGTCTTCTGCTGCGCGAGCTTGGAGGAACGCAAACGCCGTTCACCCGCGATCAGCTCGTACCGGCCGTCCATCTTTTTCGTCACGATGATCGGCTGCAACACTCCATGCTCTTTGATGGAGGCGACGAGGTTCTCCAAATCCTCCGGCGCAAAATCGTGCCGCGGCTGGCGCGGGTTAGGGTCGATCAGCATCGGGTCAACCTCAAGGATCTCCCGCCGCGACTGCGGGAGCACCTGTTCCGTCATCGTCTGCTTTTGCGGGATCAAGGAACCGAGGCCACGACCGAGAGCCATATGGGTGAAAATTAAGGGCGCAAAGGGCGCAGGAGGTCCAAGGGGCGCAAGGGGAGGGATGAGAAACACGAAGTCGAAAGTGTAATGCGCGCTTGCTCGCCTATATTCCTGCGCCCCTTGGACCCCTTGCGCCTCTTGCGCCTTCCTTATCCTCCATCCTTCATCAAAAACTCCTGCGCCAACCGTTCGTACGCGCGCGCGGCTTTTGAGTACTTATCATACCCCAAAATCGTCTTTCCAAACGAGGGGGCCTCGGCGAGACGGACGCTTCTTGGGATGACAGAGCGAAAGATGCGATTGGGAAAATACTTGTAGAGCTCTTCCAGGACTTCTTTGGAAAGCCGTGTACGCGAGTCGTACATGGTAATGACCGCCCCCATAACCACGAGTTCCGGGCGTAATCCACCCTGGATAAGACCGATTGTCTCCATCAGTTGTCCAAGCCCCTCAAGGGCGTAGTATTCCGCTTGAACCGGGATGAGAACGGAATCGGATGCAACGAACCCATTGAGCGTGATGAGACCCAGGGAAGGAGGCAGGTCGATGAAAATGTAATCGTAGTTGTTACGGATCTCCCGCAGGGCGTTACGGACGTACTGTTCTCGGTTCTCCGCCGTGACCAATTCGACCGCAGCCGCAGCGAGAGCCGCTGTAGAGGGGAGAATGTGCAGACCTTCATGTGGTGTCTCATGGATGATATCCGCGGCCTTGCAACTCCCCGAGAGACATTCGTAAATCCCCTGCGTGAGCGCCTTATGGTCTATCCCCAGCCCCGAAGATGCATTCGCCTGCGGATCCAAATCGACGACCAATACGAACTTCCCCAGTTCAGCCAAAAAAGCCGCCAAATTCACCGTGGTGGTAGTTTTCCCCACCCCCCCCTTCTGGTTCGCAACCGCAATCACATGTGCCATACGGGGGCATTATAGGAGAGAGGGAGGGAAAAGGGAATACAAAAACATTCTTCGTTGAAGAAGAATGTTTTTGGTAGCTGGGGTGGGAATCGCCAGGCGAAGCCTGGTCCGGCTCCGCCGGAAACCCACGACATGGACATAATAAAACCCCTGTCATAAGACAGAGGTTTTATTTGGTAGCTGGGGTGGGAATCGAACCCACGACCTCGGGCTTATGAGTCCCGCGCTCTAACCGATTGAGCTACCCAGCCGCGCATCATGTAGGGTGCACGGCAAGCCGTGGACCCGGTGGGGAGTACAACTGTTACATGGCGTGCCATGGACCCTACGTGGTCCGTGGTGCCGGAAGAGGGAATCGAACCCTCATGATGTTGCCATCGCAGGATTTTGAGTCCTGTGCGTCTACCAATTCCGCCATCCCGGCATGGTGACAGGATACTAACAAAATATGAGGATCCGTGTCCAGGTGTTTTTCCTTGACATCCCCCCCTTCTTCCCCGATACTACCGGCGCGGGGTAGAGCAGCCTGGCAGCTCGTTTGGCTCATAACCAAAAGGTCGTCGGTTCAAATCCGACCCCCGCAACCAAAAATACCCATCCGAAAGGACGGGTATTTTTGTTTTACGCCATCACATTCAATAATCTTTCTCTCTTCCCATCGCCCTGCCTGGAACCGGGACGTTGCAGGCAACGTCCCTACATTCTTTCCAGTCCTTTCTCGTCATCTCTACTCCTTCCCAATCCTTTTCCCACATCCCTTTCTAGCCCTTCCCTCACCCCCTTCTCATCCTCCTCATTTTCCCCTACAATCCCCTTTGAATATGACCCTCACCACCCACGCCGTCATGGGAGCCGTTATCGGCCAGGCCGTCGGCCACCCCGTGTTAGGATTCACGCTGGCCTTCGCGACCCATCTGCTCATCGACATGATCCCGCATGGGGATTCGAAGATGGCAGAGAATTTCCATGTCCATAAAGTCAAACAAAAACAAGCGATCGCCTACGTCATGGTTGATGCGATCACGGCAATTTTTATCGTGCTCATCCTCGCAAATACCAAGGACGTAGAAAGTCTGCGCGCCTACACCTGGGGCATCGCGGGTGGCATCCTTCCCGATCTCATGGTCGGGGCAGCGGATATCTTCAAAACTCCCTTCTTAGACAAGTTCCACAAATTTCATTTCTTCTTCCACAACTTCTTCACCAAGCGCTTCGGCGACGTGCCGCTCGCCCATGCCCTCTTGGCACAGATTGTTTTCATCGTGATCCTGCAGCGCGTCCTCTAAGGGACACGCTTTTTTTATTGGGCATCCGACCACGCGTACGCATCAAACGACCACGCCGCGAGAGCTTCGGCATCAAAGAAACGGTCGTCTTTTCCCGGCGCGCCCAGGACGACCACGATAAGATCACCACCGTTCTCTTCTCTCACGGCCGCGGCGAGACAATACCCTGCCGTTGGAAGATATCCCGTTTTCCCAGAAAGGATCTGGTAGGGTTCCTCGTCCAAAAAACTACTGAAAAGCTCGTTGGTATTCGCAAGCTTGATCGTCCTTCCTCGAGACGTCGTAAGCGTCAATTCCCGTTTGGTGACGAACTCCGTGATCTGGGGCTGCTCCATGGCGGCATTGAGAAGGAGAGCGACATCAAACGCCGACGAACGGTTCTCGGGAAGGATCCCGGAAGGATCAGCGAACGTCGTCTGGTCCATGTGGAGTTCTTGCGCTTTGGCGTTCATCTTCTCGATGAACTGTTCGGGCGAAAGCCCGCTCGCGCGCGCCAAGGCCGCGGTCGCGGAATTATCCGACGCGATGAGGCTCGAAGCCAGCAGGTCGCGCACGCGTACCGGATCGTTGGGAGGGATATGTTCCAATCCGCCGTAGATGACATCCTCTGAATAAATCTGATCCTGTCCCGCCAAATCCATGCCACTCTCAAGCGCCACCAGCGCGGTCATGAGCTTCGTAATACTGCCGATCGACCGCACGTCCCCCCCGCCTTTTTCATAGAGGACGGCCTGGGTGCGCCGATCCATCACCAGCACGCTGCGAGCCGCGGTTTCTATCCCCAAACGGGACGGATCGATTTTGAGAGGCGCGTGTTCTGGGAGACGCAACGCAAGGTCGCGTCCAAGACGCGTTTGAGTCTGAACGATACCAACAGGAACAAACATAGAGGCAGGCGGATGCTCGAGCGCCCGGCCGTCCATGGGGACAACGACAAAACTCAACGAGAGAAGCCACGTGTGGAAAAGGGAGGCGAAGGCATTCATACGGTTGGTTCCTCGTGTGCCCGTACCAGCATGTCGGTTATCTTTTTATGGTCATTGAAACGCGTGAAGTCGGGCAATTCCTGGATAGAATGCAGGCCCATATGACGGAGAAAGTCTGCAGAAACGGAATAAACCGCCTGCAACTTCGTGGCATCATCACGTTCCTCGATGAGGCCCCGCATCAGAAGGTTCCGCAAAATGAGGGAGCAATTGACTCCACGGATCTCTTCAATTTCTGGCCGCGTCACCGGGCCCCGGTACGCGATGATCGTCAGCGTCTCAAGCGATGGCCGTGTCAGCTCCCCCGCCACTTCCTGCCGGAACGCATCTTGAAGAAACGCAGACGCCGCCGGATTCGTCACCAGCTGGACCTGGTCCTGCGTCTCCAGCACATGGATGCCCGACTCTGGTGCATTCATCGTCTTCGCCCAAGCCCCGACCTCTCCCCTCACCTCCCCCTCCTCCACCCCCAGCGCCCGCGCCAATGCCAAAAATCCCACCGGTTTTCCAGCGGCAAACAAATACGATTGTAGGTGCATCTTATTCATAGTGTTTGTCTTCTTCCCTCCCATTGCGCCCCTTGGACCCCCTGCGCCCCTTGCGCCCTTAGTCTACCCTCTTTATCTCAATCTCCCCAAACGCTCCCGCTTGTACTGCCTGCACTGATCGAGAACGCAATAGCTCCAAGAGAGCCAAGAAACTGACGACTACGTCAACTTTTCTCGACGCCCCTTTCACGACGTCCGAGAACAACATCCACGCCTTCCCCAAGATCGCTCCCCGCAGCGCCTCCATCCGTTCCTGTACCGTTGCCACCCGCGCAACCAGTCTCGTTTCCAGAGCAAAAAATGGTTCAAGCCGTTTGAGGATATCTTGGAAGCAAGAAGAGAGCTTGGAGGGATTCACGGAAGGAGGAGGGAAAAAACCGGAGAGCTTGGGGAGGGACATTCGGTCTCTGGCAAACATCGTCTGCGAGTGCGCGCCGAAGAGATTCTCGATATTCTTTGATGCCTCGATATACTGCTCATACAAACGCAGGCGTGCCGCGAGATCACCTTCTGGCTCATCTTCCATGACGACAGACGGCATGAGCGCCCGCGCTTTTATGAGAAGGAGGGCGCAGGCCACCGTAAGAAAGTCTGCAATCTCCGTCGACGGGACTTCGTGAGCGTCCAGGTAACGCAGATACTCCTCTGTGACTTGGGAGAGGGAGACGTCGGTGATTGGCAGTCTGTTCTCACGGACAATCTCAAGCAAGAGGTGAAGGGGGCCGGAGAATTGTTCGGTCGAAATTTCAAATGGCACAAGTGAAGGGTTGAAAGGGCGGAAAGGCCTGAAAGGGCGGAAAGGTTCGATCAAAGCGAGACGACAGACCCGTTTCCTTTCCGCCGTCTCCGCCCTTTCAGGCCTTTCCGCCTTCGCATTAGTTCTCTTCCGGCTTGCGGACAAGGATATTCGCCTCCTTAAGCGATTTCTCCGAGAGGACGCTGGGCGCGTCCATGACGGCCGTGTGACCCGATCCCGTCATGGGGAATGCCTGCACTTCGCGCAGGTACGACTCGCCCGTGAGGTTCATGATGTTGCGCTCAATGCCCAACCCAATGCCGCCATGCGGGGGCGCGCCGTACTTGAACGCCTCAAGCATGTGGCCGACCGATTCTTTCACTTCTTCCTGTGTGTACCCCATCGTCTTGTACGTAGCTCCCAACACGGCCGGATCATGGGCGCGAATGCTTCCCCCACCGCTCTCGTAGCCGTTGCAGACCAAGTCGTACTGGGTCGTAAGAATGTGCTCGATATTACGGCCCGCGAGATGGTCTTCCAGGAATTCTGGTTTTGGCTGGGAGAATGGGTTGTGCGTAAACGTCCAGCCACCCTCCTCTGTTTTCTCAAAGAAAGGAAAGTCAACAACCCAAGCGTAAGCGAGGACTCCTTTTTGCTTATCCTCCTCTGTGCGCAAGTCGAACTTATCGGCTCCGTACTTCGCCATCGATTCCTGGTACGTTACACGCGGGAATGGCTTTTGTTTGATTGTATACCCCATGGATTCGACGGTATGCGTGATCATCAATTCAACCATGTGCATCACGTCCTCGCGCTCCACAAAACTCATCTCGATATCAATTTGTGTGTGCTCGAATCCGCGATCCGCACGCGGATCCTCGTCTCGGAAACAACGCGCGGTCTGGAAATATCGTTCAACACCCGCGACCATCAATAGCTGTTTGTACTGCTGCGGGCTCTGCGGGAGTGCAAAGAACTTCCCTGGCTGCAGACGCGAAGGAACGATAAAATCACGGGATCCTTCTGGCGTCGCTTTGGTGAGGTACGGCGTCTCGATTTCCGTGAAGCGATTTCCAAGAAGGAATTGGCGGCAGTTCTGGATAAACGTATTGCGCACCGTCAGGTTGCGGTACAGACGGTCGCTGCGTAAGTCGAGATATCGATGCTTGAGACGCAACTCTTCGTTGATGCCGCTTGTGTCCTTGTCGATCTCAAACGGCAGCGGTTCACATCGGTTCAAGATGACAACCCGTTTGGCCGCCAGCTCGATTGTTCCTGTCGGCTGGTCGGCGCGAACTTGCTTCGCGCCGCGCGTTTTTATTTCCCCCTCGATCTCCAGGACGTACTCCGTCTTAATTTCCCCCACCAGCGCCGCGATCTCTCCCGAGAGATCGGGTTTATAGCAGACAACCTGCAAGACGCCAGATGCATCCCGCAAATCGATAAACGCAAGTTTGTCCCCCATCACCCTCACCGTCCTCACCCATCCTTTGACGATGACGTTCTTCCCCGTCATCGTCGGCGTCTCACTAATCCATGTTCGTTGCATATGTTGAAGCGCGTAGAGGGCGTGGCCTGTTCTGCCGGAGGATTGTTTATTCGTGTTCGAGCGTACGAGCCGAGCCCACATCTCTACGCAGGGCGACAGCGAGAAGCGAGTTAATAAACAATCCGGAGGCAGAACAGGCCACGCCCGTAGCTATGGCGTAATTCGATTAATCAATCGTGGGAACGGAATCGTCTCGCGGATATGTTCGAGGCCGCAGATCCAAGCAGTGATGCGTTCCAAACCATACCCGAAACCCGAGTGCGGGACCGATCCGTATTTGCGCAGATCCAAATACCAGTTGAACGGCTCGACCGGAAGGTTGTGCTCCTTGATCCGGGCGAGCAACATATCGTAATCGTCCTCGCGTTGGCTTCCGCCGATAATTTCGCCGTAGCCCTCTGGAGCGAGCAGATCCGCATTCAGCACGCGCGTGGCGTCCTGCGGGTCGCGCTTCATGTAGAACGCTTTGACGACGGCTGGATACTTCTCCACAAATATGGGACGGTCGTAGAGCTTTGTGAGCATCGTCTCATCATCCGCACCCAGGTCATCGATATCTTTGATGTCGGATCCCATCCCGCGCAACTTCGCGACCGCTTCCGCGTGCGTCATGCGCACAAAAGGGGCCTGAACCTTCTCGAGCGCCTCGATGTTCCTCTCGAGAATCGCGAGTTCCTTCCGGTTCTGCGTGAGGACGTCTTTGACAATCCGGAGGATTAGTCCTTCCTGAATAGCAAGGTTCCCTTCGTGCTCAACAAATGCCGCCTCTGCATCCATCATCCAGAATTCCGTGAGATGGCGGCGGGTCTTGGATTTCTCGGCGCGGAAAACAGGACCGAAGTCGAAACAACGGCCGAGGCTCATGACCGCGGCTTCCAGATACAGCTGGCCGGATTGGGAGAGATACGCCTTCGTCCATTCAAAGTAGTCGATCTCAAAAAGCTCGGTCGTCCCTTCGCAGGCATTGGGTGTGAGGATCGGGGAGTCGATCTTGATGAAACCGATCTCGTTTAGGTACGCGAACGTCGCGTTGATGATCGTATTGCGTACGCGCTGTATCGCCCATTGCTTTTCGCTGCGCAACCACAAATGACGGTTGTCCAAGAGGAAATCGGGGCCATGCTCCTTCTTCCCAATCGGATAATCGTCTGGAGCGAGTTGGATGACTCGCAGCGACATCCCGTCGAGCTCAAACCCGGAGGGCGAACGGCTGTCCTCTTTGACCTTGCCGGCCAAGACGACCGATGACTCGATGCGGAGCGACTGGAGGGCATTCCACACCTCCTCCGAGGTACCTGCTTTGGAAAAGACCGCCTGGATACGCCCCGTGCCGTCACGGAATTGCAGGAAAAAAATCTTCCCGCTGGAGCGGAAATTGTAGACCCACCCCTTCAACTCAATTTCCTGGCCAACATGTTCCGACACCCTAGAAATAAAGGAGGAAATCATAGTGGAAGTAGTGTATCCAAGGGGGAATCGGTTGGCAAACCATGCTTAATCCTTGAGGCACGCCTCCCGCATCGAGTTGAGCGGCACGGTTGGGAAATGCGAGACGATTAATGATTCGACGGCCTCATGGAACTGTCCCAAGGACTCTCCAGGAAGATGCGGGCGCAGCTGGTTTTCGAATGTCTCTCCCAGAGCGAACCGGAGGAGTTTCGCGATGCGATCCTCCATTGGCCGGGCCGCAAACCAAGTCTCCTGGTCCGCGATGGAACAGGGATCGCAGACCACCCCACCTTTGAGCGCATGCCAACGAAAAGTCTTGGAAGCGATGGGGTCTTTGCATTGCAGACAGAAAAACAACTCGGGGCGGTAGCCGGACATCGCGAGGAGCTTGAGAGCGAAAGAAGCGAGAAGATATCCGCTCCGCTCGGCGGTGAGTGGCGGGGAGGCGTCGACGAAGATGAGGAACTTTTTGAGCTCGTAATACAAAACGGGATCCGGCTCCGCCTCGCGCGTGCCAATGTCGATAAGATGCAGGGCGCTTTGGGCCAGCACCGACCGGCGATGGTCCTGATACAAATTCGGGAACGTGTGCCATCGCTCCACGCCCGCCAGCGTGTACATGCTGCGCCCCCGCACGATCATGAGATCGGCTTCGCAGACAAATTCCAAATGCGGCGACAGCTTGGCCAAGGGCTTGTTGCCGCCCCGGCCAACGACCTGTACCTTCCCTTCTTCCTTGGTGAGGATCGTGTACAAACGATCAACTTCCCTCCAATGTTTCTGACGAAGCGGAATGCCCCGTGTCTGAAAGACGACTGACATAGGATTGAACCATAATCATGGCAGCCAGCGCATCCTCGTCCGCCTCCGCCCCCTCTTCCCGCTGGAGACGAATGCTGTCCTTGGTGGTAAACGATTCGTCTTCCTCATCGACGGGGACGGAAACGACCTTTCGCAGCGCCTCGATGAACGCACGGGTCTTTTGAAGTTGTTCGGGGCCGAACCGTCCACCAGTCGGCAATGGGACACCGACGACGATCCGATCAATCTGTTCCGATTCGACCCGTCGCGCCAATGCCTTCAACGTGAATGCTCCGTCGTTTCTGATGACATCCAAAGGCAGCGCCACCTGGGAACCAAAATCCCCAAACGCAAGCCCTATTTTTTTATCTCCATAGTCGATGCCTAAAATCCTCATACGTTTCTACACAGGCAACGGTGTCAAAATATCCGCCCCTTCTTGCGTCACCCCTACGGTCACTTCGAAATGCGCGCTTGGCTTCCCGTCCGCCATCGCCACCGTCCAGCCGTCATCGAGCGTGCTAACTTTGTGCGTCCCCATGCCAATCATCGGTTCGATCGCGAGACACATCCCAACTTCCATTTTAATATCCTCAAACTTCGCATCGTAATAATTCGGCACATGCGGGGCTTCATGGACCTTGTGGCCGACCCCGTGGCCGACGAGCGCCCGCACGATTCCGTATCCATGAGGTTTAATAACCGATTCGACTGCCTTCCCCACCTCCGCAATCGTCGCCCCCGCCTTCACGATGGCCACGGCCGCCAGCAGAGACTTCTTCGTCGCCTCCATCAGTTCCAAGCGGTCGTGGGAGACGCGGCCGACCGGTACTGTCGCGGCCATGTCCGTGCACAATCCTTTCAACCAAAGGCCGATGTCCAAACCAACAATGTCGCCTTCCTGCAATACCCGATCCCGATTCCCAAGCCCATGGACAACCTCGTCGTTGACCGAAATACACAGGGTACTTGGAAACGGGTCGTCATCCGAACGAGACTTGTATCCCTTAAAAGACGGCTCGCCGCCCCCGGCTCGAATCACTTGTTCAGCAATCGCATCCAACTCCAACAGCTTAATCCCAGGCCGCACCGCATCAATGGCTGCCTTCAATGCTTTAGAGAGAAGGGCTCCTCCCTCCCGCATCGCCTCGATTTCTTCCCTTGTTTTGATCATCGACATATCGTTTTCAAATATAAACGCATCTTACAGGACTCCGTATGTTTTTCCAGTACAAAAACCAAACATGCCTCCTATATTTTCGTATTTTTCTTGCATTCGTAACGCTTATCCCACGCACATCATCAACCTCCCCTCTACCTCCTCGATGCTCCCCATCGCATTCACCTCGCACGCGATCCCTTGTTTATCGTACGCGCCGATGACCGGCCGCGTCTCTTCCTCAAACACATCTAATCGCTTGGCGATCGTCTCTGGTTCATCATCCTTGCGTGCTTCCAAGATCCCTCCGCACTCGCAGGATTGCCCTGCCATGTATCCAAGGGATTTTTGATACACGTGTCCGCATTTCGTGCAGGTGAGCCGGTCTGCGATGCGGGCAAATGCCTCGTCTCGATTGATATTCAGTACGATGACATGCGTTGGCTCATCAAAATCAAACGCTTTCATTTGCGCGACGTTCCGTGGGAAGCCATCCAGAATGTATCCATGTGCCGCATCTGGTCTCCCCAAGCGTTCACGCAGCACCCGTGCCGTGACCCGATCGGGCACCAACGCCCCTCTCGCGACGATGTCCTGAATTTCTTTTCCCGTCTCCGTCCGGAGACGAACCTCTTGGCGCAAAAGCTGGCCAACACTGATGGCTGGGATCGATAACTTTTTCGCAAGCCGGGCTGCCTGGGTTCCTTTTCCTGACCCTTGTGGCCCCAACAAGAAAATTTTTCGCTTGTTATTTTTCATAGCGGTGGCATCATAACATAAAAACCGGCGGGAATCCCCGCCGGTTTTTTACCCATCGTATTCGTGCATGGAAAGCTGCGCTTCGATCTTTTTCACGGTTTCAATGAGGACGTTCACCACGATCAGAACGGACGTGCCTCCGATGGCCAAGTTCGACTGGCCACTCGTTTGCTGCATGATGATAGGGAGAACGGCAATCAAGGCCAAGAAACCTCCACCAAACAGCAACAGCCGATTGGCGACAAACCCCAAATAGTCGGCCGTAGGCTTTCCCGGACGTATCCCCGGAATGAAACCTCCTTGCTTTTGAAGGTTTTCCGATACCTGCGTGGGATGGAAAATAACAGACGTGTAAAAATAACTGAAGACAAAAACAAGCACAAAATAAGCGACCCCGTACACCGTCTGATTCTGCATCGCCTGAATGCTCCACTGGGCGGCCTGACGCAACCAATCGGATTTCGCTTGCAGAAAAAATTGAGCCAACGTGGTGGGAAACAACAGGACGGAAATCGCGAAGATAATAGGAATCACGCCACCCATGTTCAATTTGAGCGGCAGCGCCGAGGTAACCGCACCGGACAACCGAGCCCCTTGGATCTGTCTCGTGTAATGGATCGGAATCGAACGAACGGCCTCATGCATGACAACGACACCCACAATCGTCACTAAAACCGCTGCCCCAAATAAAATCCATGTAAGCAATTCTGAACGGTCGTACAAGGAACCGGCCTGACTGATGAACGACGGCAGCCCCGCGACAATGCCGCCAAAAATCAAAATGGAAATTCCATTTCCGACGTATTTCTCTGAAATCATTTCTCCCAGCCATAGCAAGAACATTGTTCCCGCCGTGAGTGTCAACAACATGAAAATAATGCTCACGCTATCCGTCTGTGCGAATAAATTTCCCCCCTGTGAACGAAGAAGAGCCAGGAGCCCGTATCCCTGCAAAAACGCCATGGGAACGGTCAAATATCTGGTCCATTGGTTGATTTTAGCCCTTCCCTGTTCCTCCTTTTGCATCTCTTCAATGCTTGGAACAATCATGCCAAGCAGCTGAAAGATAATAGAGGCCGTGATATAAGGTGCCACCCCAAGAGCCACGACAGAGAAATTCTCCAACGTTCCGCCTGAAAAAACGTTCAGAAGCCCAAAATACTGATTCTGCGAAAAGAAATTCGACAACGCCACCTGGTCTATGCCTGGAATAGGGATATGCGCCGCTACACGAAACAAGACGAGTATGAAAAGAACAAAGAGGATACTGCTGCGTACATCTTTGGTCTTCCAGAGGCGTCGAAGGGTATCCATAGGGAGCTCAATGGTTAAGCAATCGTCCCACCTGCTTCAAGAATTTTTTGTTTGGCGGATGCGGAAACGCGACACCCCTTTACCGTCAGCTTTGCCCCGACCGCCCCCGTTCCAAGAATCTTCACGCCCGCAGGAGATGAAAGAACGATGCCGCGTCGGATCAATAGCTCGGGAGTAACTACTGTTCCGCTTGAGAATAGAGACAGCTTGGCGACGTTCACCACCGACGGCTTGGGCTTGCCAGAAGCGAACCCGCGGCTTTTCGGCGTCGAAAGCATGAGACGGCGCAACCCCATAAGACGCAAACCGGAGACGCCGGATCGGGCGGTCTGCCCCTTTCCTCCGCGTCCGCTATACGTTCCTTTTTTCCCCAATCCGCGTCCGACAAGCTTGCGGCGATGCCGGGCACCTTTTGCGGGATGTAGTGTGTGTTGGGACAACATAAAAAGGTATTACTTGGCTGGTGATGGTTCCTTGCTCCGCAATCCAATCGGGGTTTGGTGCAATGCTTTTATGGCAACCAACGTCGCTTTCGCGATATTGATCTTGTTGGAGGAACGCAGAATCTTTGAAACAACATTCGGTACACCCGCCAATTCGAACAGGGTCCGAACGGCGCCTCCACATTTCAATCCTGTTCCCTTTGGAGCTGGTTTAATGAGGACTTCCGCAGAAGAAAACTTCACTCGAACGGGAAAAGGAATTGTCTCTGCGACCAAGGGGACGCGCAGCAACGTTTTCTTTGCGCGCCGGAACGCTTTCTCTGCCGCCATCTGCACATCGAGGCCTTTGGCGATTCCCATTCCCACCCTTCCTTTTTTGTCCCCCGCAATAACGACCGCGCGAAAAGACATTCGTTTGCCGCCGGCAGTCACGCGGGTCACCCGCTTCAATTCCAAAATTTTCTGCTCAAAATCAGGAGGGCCGCTTTGCCCACCATCCCGGCGGCCACCGCCTCCGCGACGCCCCGGCGTCACGCGTCGTGGGCCGCCGCTTCCCCTTCGCGCCGCACCTATGGGACTATTTTGATCTTTGTTTTGAACGTTGTTGTCGGTCATAGCTAGAATTTCAATCCTCCCTCACGAGCCCCGTCAGCCAAAGCGGCAACCCGCCCATGATACCGGTAGGAACCTCGATCGAACACGACTTTATCGACTCCCAATTTTAGTGCCTGCTCTGCCAGACGTTTTCCAATCACCGCTGCCCGCTCAACCGGCTTCCCCTTTTTCTCGCTTCCCAGATCGGAGGCGGAGGCAAGCGTCATCCGTTTCTCATCATCGATTAATTGCGCGTAGATAAATCGCGAACTGCGCTTCACCGTCAATCGAGGTCGCGCCGCCGTTCCGAATATGCGTGCGCGCACACGCCTGGCTCGCCGCAATACCTTGGCTGTCCGTTTAAGAGATATACGTGACATATATTCGTTTATTCTGCGGTCTTAGCAGCCTTTCCCGCCTTTCGACGGATCACTTCGTCCACGTACTTTATTCCCGTTCCATTATACGGCTCCGGCTTACGAATCGCACGAATCTGTGCGGCGGTCTCGCCAATCAGTTGGGCATCGAATCCGGAAAGCGTAATGATTTGATCAGCGACCGTCGCTTTGATACCTTCTGGCACCAAAAAAACAACCGGGTGGGAATACCCGACCTCAAGCGTAAGTTTGTTCCCAGACACCTGTGCCCGGAATCCAACCCCAATCACTTCCAACTTCTTTTCAAAACCCTTTGTCACCCCCTCGACCATGTTGGAGAGAATGGCTCGTGTCGTTCCCCAAACCGAACGCTCATCCACCTGCTCTGGGTGTGCGACAGAAAGCACAATCGATTCCGTGCCGTCTATGGATTCCAAGAGAACCCGAACAGCAGAATGGAACGCCTGCTTTAATTCTCCTTTGGGACCTTTTACCGAGACGGAAGTCCCATCTATGGTACA
The DNA here is from genome assembly GCA_016188425.1 of Candidatus Uhrbacteria bacterium. Taxonomy (GTDB): domain Bacteria; phylum Patescibacteriota; class Patescibacteriia; order UBA9934; family GWF2-40-263; genus JACPHX01. The sequence goes on from JACPHX010000006.1 coordinate 96,858, forward strand.
GGTGACACCAGAAGGGAGAGAAATTGGTTGCTTGCCGATGCGCGACATAGGATGGTTAAAACACTTCGCAAAGAATTTCTCCTCCAAGACGGCGCGCGTGCGCCTCCCTGTTTGTCATAAGACCGTTGGAGGTCGAAAGGATGGCAATGCCAGCCCCGCCCTGCACAAACGGAATGGTGTCTACCCCCGTATAGGCACGATGGCCTGGTTTACTTATACGACGCAGCGTCTGGATACGAGGCTCGCGGCCTTCGTAGGCAAGCGTAACGATTATCATCGGATGCTTGCCCTGCATGCCCTTCTCTACGCCAGCGATATACCCTTCGTGTTCAAGAATTTTTGCGACCGCAAACTTCAACCGGGAATACGGAAGTTCTACGGTTGCCTTATGGCAACGCAGAGCGTTGCGCAGGCGGGTCAACATGTCTGAAAGTGGATCAGTCATCATATTACCAGCTCGATTTGCGGACACCCGGAATCTCGCCGCGATTAGCCAATTCGCGGAAACAAATCCGGCACAAGTTAAAGGCGCGCATAAAACCGTGTCGTCGTCCGCAGCGCCAGCACCGACGTACGATACGCGACGAGAACTTCGGACGTCGCCGGGACTTCGCGATTTGATTTTCCGTTGCCATACCTATGTTTCTTTTAGAGGAAACCCGATTGTCTTCAAGAGAGCGTGCGCTTCTTCGCGGCGGCGTGCATTCATCCCGATCGTCACCTGCACCCCATGGATCGCCTCGACTTCATCGCTTCTGATTTCCGGAAAAGCGATGTGTTCCCGAAAGCCGATCGAGTAGTTCCCCTGCCCATCGAACGAAGTAGGAGAAAGGCCTCGGAAGTCCCGCGTCCGGGGAAGCGATACGCGAATGAGTTTCTCGAGGAAGTCCCACATCTTTGCCCCGCGCAGCGTCACCACCATTCCCACCACGTTTCCTTCCCGAATCTTGAAATTTGAAATCGATTTTCGCGCCAGTGTCTTAATAGGTTTTTGGCCAGTAATGCGCCGAAGTGTCCGCTCGGCTGTCTCGAGATATTTTGCATCCTGTACCCCTTTTCCCAATCCAATATTCACCGTCACTTTTTGGAAGGTGGGAATCTCGTGAGTATTTGTGTGTCCAAACTGCTCTTTAAGCTTTGGAATCACCTCTTGTTTATACTGTTGTTTGAGTCGCATAGGAATACTTATTCGATGTCCTCCCGCTCGCCCCCCTTACGAAGATGGCGGATCTTGACGTGTTTCCCGTCCTTCGTCAACCGAGTATACCCTACCCGTCCGACCTTTCCACTTTTGGGGGAAAGAAGCGCGACGTTTGATACATGAAGCGGGGAAGGAAACTCGATGATTTGACCGGGGGTGCTTGCCCCCCTTGAACGCAGATGGCGTTTTTGTGTATTTGCACCCTCCACCACGACACGATCCATCGCAGGAAAAACCTGGGTGATCTTGCCCTCCTTTCCCTTATCCTTTCCCGCCGTCACGCGAACGCGATCGCCTGTTTTGAGTTTCATAGGTGGTGGATTAGAGAACCTCTGGAGCCAAGGAGATGATTTTTGCAAACCCCATCTTTCGCAATTCACGCGGAACTGGGCCAAAAACACGAGTCCCACGAGGGTCTTTGTCCTTTTTATTTGTGATCAGGACAAGAGAATTATCGTCAAAACGAATATACGTTCCGTCCGCTCGCCGCGTTTCTTTTCGCGTTCGAACCACCACGGCCTGCACGACATCCCCTTTTTTCACCGCGGCATGCGGTTCCGCTTCAAACACAGCACCCGCGATGATATCGCCGACGCGCGCATAACGTTTTTGGTAGCCGCCGAAGACACGGATGACCCGTACTCTCTTCGCACCAGAATTGTCTGCCACCTGAAGGATGGCGCGTTCTTGTACCATAGGGATAGTTAGGAAGTCACAGAAGAAGGGGACGCCGACACAGGAAGAATACGCCAGCGTTTCAGACGGGAGAGAGGACGGCATTCAGTAAACTGGATGCGATCACCGACCCGTACCGTGCTCTGCTCGTTATGCACATGATACCGACGGCTGCGCAGAACGCGCTTGCCGTACTTGGGATGTACCAAAGTTTGATCCACCCGTACAATGATGGTCTTTTGCCCCCGATCGGAGACGACCACTCCTTCAAATACACGGTGAGTTTTTATTGGTGTGTTTGTCATACGGTTTCTATAGACGAGCAGGATCAACTTTCTTCGCCGCTGTTTGTTTCCCTTGTTCGGTAATACTAGTTTCGATACGGGCAATATCCCGTTTCAGCACACGCTCTTCGGACCCCTTTCGCCCTTGAGCTGTCTGTCCTCGAAACCGACGGTGCGCGAGTTCGCTCCGAGCTTCTTGTCCCATCCGGATAAGCTCAGGACTCGTTTTTTGTCTTAATTCTTGCATCTTCATACGGCATTTCTACTCAAAAAGGTTGGTCATCAGCTTCGTGCGCAACGGAAGCTTGCGTGAAGCGAGCCGCATGGCCTCTTTGGCCAATTCTGCAGGGACGCCCCCCATTTCAAAGAGGACAGTCCCTGGACGGACAACCGCGACATAATGGTCTACGGCTCCTTTCCCTTTTCCCATAGGCATTTCCGCCCCTTTGGTCGTGATGGGCTTATCCGGAAAAATCCGAATCCAGACTTTTCCTCCGCGCTTGATGGCTCTGGTCATCGCCCGACGAGCCGCCTCGATTTGCCGAGACGTCACCCATGCTTCCGAGGTGGCCTTCAAACCATAGGATCCAAACGCCAAGGTCGTTTTCTGTGTCGCGAGGCGTTTCCCGCTTGCCCGACCCTTTTGCCACTTGCGGTGTTTAACTTTTTTTGGAATCAACATAGAGGTTCCTTATGGGTGCAGCGTTTCCTGCTTCTTTTCTTCAAAAATCTCTCCGCGATTTATCCATACCTTCACCCCGATTACCCCGTACGTCGTCCAGGCCCGCGCCGTTCCGAAGTCGATATCGGCCCGCAAATTCTGCAACGGAATTTTCCCGTGGGCAAGCATCTCGGTACGCGCAATTTCCGCTCCATTCAATCGACCCGAAATCATGACCTTCACACCAAGCGCCCCTCCCTTCATGACCCGATCCATCGCCCCTTTCATGACCCGACGGAACGGCATGCGCTTTTCGAGATCCATAGCGATTTGTGTCGCGACGATCACGGAAGAGAGCGTCGGCTTGGCCACTTCTTTGACGGAAAGAGACATGTTGACCCGCCGACCACGGAAGAACATGTCTTTTAGCTTTTTCGACAACTCCTCAATCCCGGCCCCAGAACGGCCGATGATCTGCCCGGGCTTCGCGCTCCATACAATAATATTCAACGCACCGCGGGATCGTTCCATGTTGATCGTGTCCACCAAAGCATCGCGGAGATGTTTGGTGAGGAACACGCGAATTTTTACATCCTGCTCCAAGAAGGAGCGGTACATCGATTTTCGAGCAAACCATCCTGCTTTCCACCCGCGATTCACGCCGATCCGGAAAGCAACTGGATTAACTTTATGACCCATAGGTATTAAGAGGCTTTAGGAGCAGGAGAGACCGACTGCGCCTGTCGGACGACGCTTTTTTTCTTTTTAGAGACAATCCTGCCGCCTTTCCTGTTTCTTTCTCCCTCTTCTGGAAGAGGGGCAAGGACAATATGGAGGTGAGTCGTGCGCTTCTGGATAGGCGCCGCTCTCCCCATCGCTCGCGCTCTCCAGCGATGCAAGGTGGGTCCCCCATCGGCCGTGATTTCCTTCACAAACAACCCGGCTGGCTCAAGAGAATAGTTGTGTGAAGCGTTTGCCATGGCGGATTGCAACAGCTTCAAAACGGGAAGCGCCGATATTTTTGAGACGAATCGAAGATGTGTCTCCGCTTCTTTGGCTGGCAAACCACGGACAACATCAACAACGAGTCGCACCTTCCGAGGCGATATTCGTAAGAACCGTGCGTAGGCGTGGACTTCCTTGACGATCATACAAATCGATTATTTTTTCCCCGCTGGAGCCGGAGCTGCTGCCGCTGGAGCAGCGGCGGCATCCTTGGCGATCTTCCCGCCGTGGCGTACGAAGCGTCGTGTCGGTGAAAATTCACCGAGCTTATGGCCGACCATATTCTCAATCACCCGAACGGGGATATGGATCTTTCCGTTATGCACTCCGAGCGTGAACCCAACCATATCCGGAGTAATCGTCGCGGCTCGAGCCCAAGTCTTTATGACGGTTTTATCGCCCGGTTTCAATTTTCGCACCTTAGAGAGCAAGCGTTCATCTATATAAGGGCCTTTTTTTGTGCTACGTGACATAGGCGATATTATCCTCGTTGCTTGCTAAACCGCCCCGGAGGACGACGTTGCAAGATGAATTTATCTGTCGGCTTCTCGCGTCGAGTCTTTACGCCGAGCGCCGGCTTCCCTTGCGGAGTCTTCGGATGTTTCAAACCAATCGGATTTCGTGCTTCTCCTCCACCATGCGGATGGTCGACCGGGTTCATAACCTTTCCGCGGACAATCGGCCGAATCCCGCGGTGGCGACTACGGCCGGCTTTTCCCCATCGAATAAGACGGTGATCCTGATTTGAAACAGATCCAATAGTTGCCATGCACTCCATTCTTACGAGACGGATTTCACCAGACGGAAGACGCAGGTGGGCGTAAGGATCTTCGATAGCCATAAGCTGGATCTTTGCTCCCGCCCCTTTTGCTATTGTCCCTCCTTTGCCGGGAAAAATTTCGACGTCATGGATTTCGATACCGACTGGAATGAGGGAAAGTGGGAAACGATTCCCAGGTTTCATATCCCCACGTTCTTTAGACGAAACGATTGTCTGTCCCACAACGACACCACTCGGAGCGATGATGTATCGCTGTTCGCCGTCGACGTATTGCACCAGTGCAAGGCGTGCCCCACGATTGGGATCGTACTCGATGGAGACGATGCGGGCGGGAACATCGAATTTTTCGCGGTGCGAATCGATGATACGGACTCGACGAGCCGCTCCTCCGCCACGATGACGAATGGTGATCTTTCCGTTCGTGCGCCCACCGGAACGTTTGCGATTGATCGTCAAACGCTTGAGCGGCGCATGGGCAGTGATGTCCTCAAATGTGTCAACGCTGGAAAGCCGACGAGCGGCAGTCAACGGACGGTATTTTTTTACAGGCATACCTATGGTTACACTCCTTCGTGAACAGACAAACTCTTTCCCTTGGGCATCGTGACCATGGCCTTTTTCCACCCCTGACGAACTCCGCGCACACGACCATATGTCACTTGCTTTCCACGAACGCGCATCACCTGAACCGATGTTGGAGTCTGCCCGTACTTCGCGCGCACGGCCGATTTGATCTGCGGTTTTGTCGCCGAAATATGCACGGCAAACACATACTGATTCAGATCGGCGAGATGAGCAGATTTCTCACTGGCCACCGGTGAACGAAGAATATGCATGATGTCGGAGGCAACCACGTGTCCGGTTGATTTGGTGCCAGTCGAACCTGCTCCCGCACTCTCCTTCGGCTTCACCGAGAGAGAGGCGGCACGAACAAGGGACTTTTTTCCCGCCTTATTTTCTGCGTTTTTCTTGAATCGGTCGAGCAACCCCATATCTATGCTTTCTTAAAAACAGTTGTAATCGATTCCACCGCCGATTTTGTCGCGCACACGTATTCGAAACGAAGAAGATCGGCGACATTCAGGGACGAAGAACGGATCGTTTGGACATGCGGAATGTTTCGAGCGGCTCGAACGGCATTTTGCTCTTCCGACGAAAGAACCAACAAAACTTTTTTCCCATGAACGGGTAGTTTCTTGAGAACGGAAGCGATCTGCTTGGTTTTGGCATCTGGCAAAACCAACGATTCTAGGGCAATCATTTTTTGCGCGGTGACCTTATCTGACAACACCATCGCCAACGCGGTTCTACGCGCTTGACGGTTCAACTTTCGCCCGAACACGCGTGCTGACGTAGGACCGAATGTTACACCACCACCCACCCAAATCGGCGAACGTCGTGACCCGTGGCGTGCGCGTCCTGTCCCCTTCTGCTTCCAAGGCTTCTTTCCGCTTCCCGCTACTTCTCCTCGGTCCTTTGTGTGAGCGATGACCTGACGCCCATTTGCCTCCTGAAGCACGAATGCTTCATGGACAAATGACGCATTGATAGGAACAGCGAAGATGCTTGGATCGAGAGGAAGAACCCCTACCTTCTGCCCTTCCTGGTTGTAGAGATTTACTTCTGCCATATAGTTTTTGAATCACGCGCCATAACCATCAGTAACGTGCCTCGCGCTCCAGGAACCGCCCCCTTAATGGCAACGATATTCTTCTCTGGATACACCGCAACAATTTCCAAATTCTTTACGGTGACCTGTTCGCCCCCCATCCGACCGCCCATCCGCTGCCCACGAATAACTGGCCCTTGCCGATGGCTGGCGATGGATCCTGGCATACGAAGCTGATCTTTATGGCCATGCGTCGCCGGACTCCCTCGAAAATGATGCCGTCTGACGACCCCTTGGAACCCACGCCCCTTAGAAGTCCCCATCACATCCACTCGATCACCAACAGAAAAGTGGGTCACATCGATGATATCCCCCTTCTTCTTATCTACGAGTGGAACACGAACTTCCACGATCGTCTGAAGATTGGGCAATCCTTTTAAATGACCTAGCTCCGGCCGTGACAATGGCTTTGCGGTGGCTCGAGTTCCGAGCTGCACGGCCACGTATCCGTCGCGTTCTATGGTTCGTATGTCGGTGACAACATTGGGTTCCACACGAACGAGAGTTACGGGGGTAACCGTTCCGTCCTCCAGAAATTCCTGGGACATTTCTTCTTTGCTGCCGATCATGTATTTCATAGGGCATTGGTCCTCGCAAGGACTTACTCTGGCCTTCACTGAAAGAAAAAAACCAGAAGTCCTGTGGCCACGGTTGACCAAACGGCTTCTAGCCTTTTCTTCACCAAAAAACACTTCCCCCTTCTTCTGTTTGGTTGTGAGCAGGCTTGATTTTTTTGACTGGAATCTCCATCACCCCAGAAACAAAGGAAGGTTTTCCCGTTCATTGAATCCACTGGATCTTTCTTCCTTTTTCCCTGCTGGCGAAAAACTACCAAAAGAGTACTAAGTTTTCATTTCCACGTCAACCCCCGAAGGAAGGTTGAGGCTCATGAGGGCACCCATGATCCGTTCATTGGGTTCCATGATGTCGATGAGCCGCTTGTGAACCCGCATCTCGTACTGTTCGCGGGAATCCTTATCGATGAACGTGGAGCGGTTGACCGTCCACTTGGTCATCGCCGTTGGGAGTGGAATCGGGCCTCGCACACGCACGCCAGCCCGCTCGGCCGTCTTCATGATGGTTTCGGCCGCTTGATCGATAATCTTGTGATCGTACGCGCGAATCTTTATTCGAATCCGGAATCCTTCCTCCGTTTTTTCCGTTGTTTTGGTTGGCGTTGTCACAGGATGTTAAAAGAACGAGAAGCGCAGGCCATCACATGCCTGCGCTTCCACTTACTTATTTAATGATTTTCGTCACGGAACCGGCACCGACCGTGCGTCCGCCTTCGCGGATAGCAAAGCGGGACTTCTCCTCAAGCGCAATCGGCTTCAGAAGTTTAATTTTCAGATTGCTTGTATCGCCAGGCATGATCATTTCTGATCCTTCCGGCAAGGTGATTTCACCAGTCACGTCCGTTGTGCGGATGTAGAACTGCGGTTTGTAGCCATTGAAGAACGGTTTGTGGCGCCCGCCTTCCTCTTTCGTAAGCGCATACACCTGCGCTTCGAATTCGGTGTGTGGCGTAATCGAACCTGGCTTGGCAACAACCATTCCACGTTCGACATCTTCCTTTTTGATGCCACGCAAGAGCAATCCGGCATTGTCTCCGGCTTCTCCGCGATCGAGAGTTTTGTTGAACATCTCAACACCGGTCACCACAGTCTTCATTGGCTCTTCGCGCAATCCGATCAAAGCGACTTCTTCATTGACGTTCACAATGCCGCGTTCGATACGTCCAGTAACAACGGTTCCACGTCCTTCAATAGAAAACACGTCTTCCACTGGCATGAGGAACGGCTTGGAAGTCTCACGAACTGGTTCTGGAATGTAGGTATCGAGCGCATTCAAAAGCTCAAGGATCGGCTTAGCAGCCGCATCGTCCTTAGGATTCTCGAGCGCCTTCAGAGCCGAGCCACGGATCACGGGAATGGTGTCCCCCGGGTACTCGTACTTCTTGAGAAGATCTCGGACTTCTTGTTCGACAAGGTCGATCAGTTCAGGATCGTCGACCATGTCAACTTTGTTGAGGAACACGATGATGGCAGGAACACCGACCTGACGGGCAAGCAGAATGTGCTCGCGGGTCTGGGGCATTGGACCATCAGCGGCGGACACGACCAAGATGGCGCCGTCCATCTGGGCGGCTCCGGTAATCATGTTCTTGATGTAGTCCGCGTGGCCAGGACAGTCGACGTGCGCATAGTGGCGCTTGTCGGATTCGTATTCGCAGTGTGCCGTCGCAATCGTAATGCCACGGGCTTTGGACTCTGGAGCTTTATCCAGCTGGTCCACGCCTTTGGATTGGGCTTTAAAACCCTTGGCGTTCATGACGGCCAAGATGGCTGCGGTGGTCGTGGTCTTGCCATGGTCAACGTGGCCGATGGTGCCGACATTGACGTGCGGCTTGGTGCGTTGAAAAACTTCTGCCATATCTCTGATTTCAGTGAGCCTCATCGGCCCAACGTAGTGGTGAATTAAACGTATTTTATACGTAAGGTGAAAGGATTGTAGCAAAAGACCCAAAATATCGCAAGGCACCCTTCTCTAATCAATCGGCTCAAGAAAAAAGCGATCTTCCCCCCCTTCTTCCACACTCGACATCTGCGGATCTTTCACGAAAACCGGTACGGGTTCTATGGTAATTTCTTCCATTGACTGCGGGGTCTCCCTCTGCGCTTCGCGAGACGGAACCGGGGAAGGCATTTGCTGTTCCCACGTCTGTTTCACTTGTGCACGTTCTTCCTCTTTCATCCCAGAGAGATCCCACGTTGGTTCTTTGGAGGTTGCAGGAGCCATATGATCCCAAATACGAGGGAGTGTTTCGTCTTCCTCTTCCCGAGGAAAAATATTGCTTCTCCAATCATCTGCTTCCATGGCAGGAAGATCGAATTCGTCGTCGGAAATCTCGTCACTTGCCTGGTCGTCGCCATCGATAAAGGAGGGCGTAACCATGAGTGCCTCATACTCCGTCAGAGACATGAGGACATACACTTCGTCGCTGTGGACGTCGGTCAAAATAACCTTTTCCCCTGTCCGACGGACGACCCCAAGGAGACGCTCAAGATGGTGCTTCATAGCAAAAATTTTTTTCATCTTTCCCGATGATACCCCCGCTGTCAAGAAAACACCCGGGATAACCCGGGTGCTCTATTAAATGCGTCGCGAGATGCCGCTCCGTGCTTCGATGATGCTCTTGGCTACATTGTTCGGTATTGCTTCGTAATGGTCGAATTCCATGGAATAGCTGGCACGCCCCTGGGTCATAGAACGCAATTGGGTCGCGTAGCCGAACATTTCCGCAAGCGGAACGAACGCTTTAATGACTTTGGAGCCGGCCCGATCGATCATTTCTTGAATCTGGCCGCGTTTTGCATTCAGATCACCCACCACGGAGCCCATATACATCTCCGGACATACGGCTTCAACATTCATCACGGGTTCAAGCAATTGAACCCCTGCTTTCTTGGCCGCGTCCTGAAAAGCCATGGAGCCGGCAATTTTATAAGCCGCTTCCGATGAATCGACATCGTGGTACGAACCGTCCGTGACGACCATGCGCACGTCGATAAGAGGATAGCCGGCCAGCACGCCGCGTTCCGTCGCTTCCCGGAATCCTTTTTCGATGGGGGGAATGAACTCGCGGGGAATGGATCCTCCTTTTGTTTCTTCTTCAAATTCAATGCCGGTACCCGGCGGCAACTTCTCCAGGCGCACGACGCAATGCCCGTATTGCCCGCGTCCACCCGTCTGGCGAATATACTTCCCTTCTCCCTCTGCGGAAGCACCGATGATCGATTCACGGTAGGCCACCTGTGGCTGGCCGACATTCGCTTCGACGGAGAACTCGCGACGCATGCGGTCTACAATGATATCCAAATGCAATTCCCCCATGCCGGCAATGATAACCTGGTTGGTTTCTTCATCGGTACGGACTCGGAACGTTGGATCCTCCTCCGCAAGCTTGTTGAGAGCAATGCCCATCTTCTCCTGATCCGCCTTTGTTTTTGGTTCAATGGCGATGGAAATAACCGGTTCAGGAAATACAATGGATTCGAGCAAAATCGGGTGTTCTGGATCACAAAGCGTGTGGCCCGTGAACGTATTCTTCAAACCAACCGCCGCCGCAATTTCACCCGCATATACCTCTTGAACGTCCTCTCTCGTATTGGCATGCAGTCGAACGATACGACCAATTCGCTCTCGGTCGCCCGTCGAGGAATTCAACACGTAGGAACCCGCCTTCAACATGCCGGAATAGACACGGAAAAACACTAACTTTCCAACAAATGGATCGGCCGCAATCTTAAACGCCAGTGCGCAAAAAGATTCGGTGTCATCCGCGCGGCGGGTAAACACTACTTCTTTGTCGTCCGGATCGTGGCCGGTGATGGGCGGTTTTTCCAACGGACTTGGGAGGTATTCGACCACCGCGTCCAACAACCGCTGCACCCCTTTATTCTTCAACGCGGATCCGCACAACACAGGAATGACTTGTACGGAAATCGTCGCCTTTCGCAACGCGGCCTTTAATTCATCAATAGACGGCTCTTCTCCCGCCAGATATTTGCTCATGAGCGCCTCGTCTGTCTCAACGATCGCTTCCACCATCTTTCCGTGCCATTCTTTCGCGGACGCTTGATATTCTTCCGGAATTTCAATCTCATCGATTTCCTTTCCCATGTCGTCTTTATAGATGAAAGCTTTCATCTTGATAAGATCGATGATGCCAATAAACGCATCTTCTGTGCCGATCGGGAGCTGGATGGGGTGGGCACGCTTGGTCAACCGTTCGTGGATGGAATCCAAGTCCTTAAAGAAATCAGCTCCCGTCCGGTCTAATTTGTTGATAAAACACAAACGCGGGACGTTGTAATCGTCTGCATAGCGCCAGTTCGTTTCGGATTGCGATTCCACGCCAGCCACGCCATCGAACACGACGACGGCGCCATCAAGGACACGCAACGAACGCTTCACCTCGACCGTAAAATCGATGTGTCCAGGGGTATCGATCAGGTTCAATTGATGCTCTTTCCAAAAACAACTCGTCGCGGCAGCGGTGATCGTAATACCTCGTTCGCGTTCCTGCTCCATCCAGTCCATGGTGGTATCACCCTCATGCACTTCGCCGATCTTGTGTTTCTTCCCGGTATAAAACAGGACGCGTTCGGAAACGGTCGTCTTCCCGGCGTCGATATGGGCAATAATCCCGAAGTTGCGCGTTTTGGTCAGGGGATATTCTCTGGGCATAAGGGGGGTGCTGGGTGCTAGGCGTTAGGAAAGGTGTCGAGGGGAAGGAAAAAACGAATTGTTCCCCCTAACGCCTAAAGCCTAACGCCTGTTTCATTATCGGGCAAAGTGGGCGAAAGCACGGTTGGCTTCTGCCATCTTTTGGACATCCATTTTCTTACGGACGGCTTCGCCTTCATTGTTGGCAGCGGCGGCCAATTCATCGGCCAAGCGAGAGGCCATAGAGCGGCCGCTCTTGCTCCTGGCGGCATCGATCATCCAGCGGAAGGCAAGCATGATACGGCGTTCGCCGCGCACCGGAAGAGGAATCTGGTAGTTGGCACCACCGACACGCTTGCTTTTGACTTCCATACTTGGCATGACGTTTTTGAGCGCCAAATCCAGGATCGCCACGGGGTCCTGCTTCGTTTTCTCGGAGACCATGGCCAAAGCATCGTACACAATCGACTGGGCCAAGGTTTTCTTGCCATCTTTCAAAATATAATTCACCAATTTGGCAACGGACGCATTCCCAAACTTAGGATCTGGGACAATAGGACGACGAACGGCTTTTTTTCCACGCATAGTTTATGCAAGTGACGGATCTGCTTCCTCCCGCGCACTGGGAGTACTCCGTCGAAAAATGAATAAAAGGGACTACTTCTTCGCCTTCGGTTTCTTCACCCCGTACTTGGAACGGCTCTGGCGGCGGCTTTCCACCCCAGCGGAGTCGTAAATGCCACGCACGATGTGATAGCGGACACCAGGAAGATCTTTCACACGCCCGCCACGGATCATGACGATGGAGTGCTCCTGGAGGTTGTGGCCTTCATCGGGGATGTAGGCCGTGACTTCCGTGCCGTTTGAAAGGCGCACACGGGCGATCTTGCGGATAGCGGAGTTCGGCTTTTTCGGGGTCATGGTGGTCACTTTGACGCACACGCCGCGCTTGAAAGGCGCCCCACCCTCGCGGATCACCCGGCGGCGATGCAGAGAATCGAACGTTTCCATGAGCGCGGGGGACTTGCTCTTGGATGGGTTTGGATGGCGTCCTTTGCGGATCAGTTGGTTCATCGTTGGCATAACAGGAGGAAGATAGGGGTGGTAAGGGAAGTAGGGGTCGTAGGGGGAATAGGAAACAAAAAAGATGTGCCGGTACGGTAACATGGGGGTTTGGGAGCGTCAATGTTCGTATTTTGTCTGTCAAATCAGACACAGCGCGTAAGTACCATCAATCTTTCCTGATCGTCGCCCTGCCAGGCGGGTTTAAGGAACCCGTGAAAAGAGTTGAGAGTGGATTGGAAGACCAGGTCATCGCACGAGCCTGAAAGTCGACTCCGTACGCGCGCATCGATGGTTTTCCATAATCGGCGTCGCGTCGATGGCCGTAGAAGCCGATACCCTGGATACAAGACGCATCCAAGCCAATCGATGCCTTGATGGAACGGCCGAAGCATTAACTTGCGAGGATGCAACGTGAGACATAATCGTTCATCGAGGAACTGCTCACATTCGCTCGCACAGTAGATGAGCCAATCACGCGAAGAGTGCGCAAGCAGGAAATCATCGCAATAGCGAAGATATGTTTTGCATCCAAGCTGTTCCTTCACGAAATGATCGAATGAATCCAGATAGACGTTGGCAAACAGTTGGGAGGTAAAATTTCCAAGCGGAATCCCCGGAGAAAAGCTGTCAATAATGTTCTCGAGCAAACGACGAACGTGTTTGTCTTCAATCCGACGGAACAACGCCTGTTTTAAGAGGTCGTGATCCACACTCTCAAAATACTTGCGGATATCCCCTTGCAAAACCCATACCGTTTCCCGAGATGACCGTGCGAGGTTCTCCAATAGGTTGTGGCCGCGAAACATCGCCGCTTGCGTCCCCTTCCCCGTACGGCACGACCAGGTATCGAAGATGAACCCCTGGTCGAAGATCGGCTCGACCACCCGAACGATTGCGTGATGGACTACGCGGTCGTCGATGGCGGCCTTGTGTATGTGCCGAGGCTTCGGGTCGCATACACGCAGCGACGCGTATGGACCATGCGACCACGCGCCGTCGTGCAACCGTTCATGAAGGGCGTATAATCTATCCTCAACAGCCAAGCCATGCTCCATGACATCGGGTCGCGAGCGTTTGCCACGCAAAAATTTTTTCCAGGCGGCAAGCAAATTTTCAAACGAACTAATTTCATCGAACAAATCTCTATGAAGACCCCCCCCCGAGGTATGTCCCCGTATTCTACGCGGTTTCCGATCTCTTGTGCGCCTGGCATATTCGCAGTAAAAAATTTCCTAAATTTGAACGGTACACGATCGGAAAACAAATTTTTGATTTGTTACTCGCTAGCACAGTCTGTGTATTGAAAGCCCAGCGGTTGGGTCAGGATGAAAAACGAAAATTATTGGAGGAAGGCAACATGAACATCGATTGCGTAAAAGTTCTTGTACGTCTTACACATTCACTCAATCTCTTAGATGAACAGCTATATGCGCAAATCGAAACACAACTTCAGGAAACTGGCGGCATGCTCGGGGGATGGATCGGATCCATCCCCAAAAGCAGCCACTGACACTAGCCCGCATGTCGGGACAGGGACGCACCGAGGTTCCTATTGGAATTGGAAGGATCGTTCCGGTTCACGTTCAAACCATCAGGATCGAAGTTCCCCAGGTACACACGGTTGCCGTCCGAGTTATCCTGCCATCTATCCATAACACATGTGCACGCCGGAACAATTTAGCGTGCATTGCCCAAAAAAAACGGCAGGAAGCCATGCGGATTCGGTTTATTTGCCGGTAAACCAGTCCACCGGATGTGGAGGTTCTATGAACCGGCAATGAAGAGGGTCAAAGGGGAACCAAAGGGGACAAAGGGACAAAGTATTTCCGGAATCCGCTAGCGGGACAGGGACGCACCGAGGCTCCTAAGGGAATTGGAAGGAGCGTTCCGGTTCACGTGCAAACCAACAGGAGCGAAGCGCCCCAGGAACACACGGAAGCCGACCGAGTCAACGTCGGTCCAATCCAAGACGTTGGGTAATTCTCGTTCTCCTGTTTTCAGGAATCGAGTAAGGACATCCTGGGTGATCTGAATGGGGGTTCGACGATCTGTGAGGACAAAGTTTAGCTTCTTCTTGGTGGCGAATTCTTTTAAAAGATCGTTCTGTCCTATTTTTGTTCCATTGGTCGTGTGGATCGCGCTCAATGTTTCAGGTACAAGAGCACGGGTGGTGAGTGACCAACGCATGGAAGGAGATTGTTGTTTTGGATCCAAGCTGTGCGTGGGAGTGTGCTGTGTGAAGAATGTTTCTGTTTTGGCAGAATCAAATCCAAACCAAAAGACAGATTTTTGATTCGGATCGATCTCTTTCATCTTGGCGATGATACGAGCGTCTTTGTGAAGCGCTTCCATCGTGAGAGGGATGCGATTGCCTTTCTCATCCCTGATCGTACTGACACGCAACGTGAGTGCCCAATTCTTTTTGAGCTCATCGGGGGTCTTCTTCATCTCATCGAGGAAGGCATTGAGGTCCGGCTCGCCCAGTTTCTCTTTGAGGAGACGGTTGGCTTCCTGGCGTTCCTGGGGCGTGAGCTCGATGAGTTTCACATCCTTCCCCTGGGCGTCTTTCATGGTGAAGGCGGACTCGATCTCTTCGGGGCCGAAGAAGGAGCCAGCGAAGAGGGAGCGCATTTCGCGGGAGAGGAGATCC
>JACPHX010000023.1 GCA_016188425.1 Candidatus Uhrbacteria bacterium
GGATATTGGATGGATGAAGTGCCGGCGGGAGAGTGGCGCGTAGCGGTGCGTGGAGGGCAAGTCTTCGACCAGGCCAAACTTATCCGCGACCATTTGCAGGAGAATTGGGCAAGCAAACTGCAGGGGCATGATGCGTATCGAAAAGCGCTTGACATGGTGGCGCAGATTTCCCAGCATGAACAAGCGTTGGCGGGAGGGGAGCCAGACGCCGAAGCAAAACGGCGGTTGCTGACCTCGCTCATGGGTTGGAAAAAAGAATTGGCAAAGATTTCTATCGGTGACATCCTGAAACCAAAGATCACCTAGGCAAAAAGAAGAGCCGCCCCGCTGTCCGACCATCTGGTCGGACATCTGGGGCGGCTTCTGGCTTGTGTTCAGTGGAACAGGTTGTGGTGCCGGCGGGATGGGAAGACCCATCGCCTGAGCGGAGTCCCGTCCATGTGCCGGCCATAGGGCGGGTAGGGTTCTATCGCGAACCGTGTGTGCACTCCCGCTTCAGTTGGCAGCAAACTGTTCACATGGAGCGACGAGAGAATGCGCAGGTGCGAGCCGGCCAGGATGATTCGTCCTGGAATCGACACGTTCAGTCCCTCGAGCTGATCGACTTGCCAGTGGTTCTGGCTCACGGTTCCTGAAAATGCAACCACTGTGAAGCCGTCATCCAGGGACAAGTTGAACTGGTCGAATACGTTTAGGGCTGCCGCGCCGAATTGCGTCCCGGTATTGTCGGCCTGAATTTGTGGGTTCTGGTACACCTCATATGTGTCCCAGTGGTCAAAATACAACCCATCCAGACGCAGGTCGGTGCAGGTATACAGATCCAGTGGCAAGAGGGTCAGGGTGCTCCCTGCCCCTGTGACATTCTGGTCCACGGGGTTCCATCCGTAGTTCGGGTCGCCGATGTACATGTCGGGCGGTGTCGTCCAATGGCAGGGGTTGTTATCTACCACTATCTGTTTGGCCATGAGCGGGACGGGAGTCCAGCTCACGGTCGTTCCGTCGGATGTCCGCTGGGCCTCCACTTGCTGGAGCGTCGCGGTGATGACTTCTGTTGGCAGGGGAGCCCTCCAACCGACCGTTACCTCCAACTGCCTCCCGCGGATGATCTCGTCATACACATCCAGGCCTCCATCGGATGTGTGGTAGTTGCGGGTGAAGTCCGGATCGAGAATCCTCGAGGCGGGCAGCGCATTTATCGTAATGGCGTAGTTCGTCGTCACGCTATTCACGCGGACGTCGACCGGCAGCGGAGCGTTTCCCG
Organism: Candidatus Uhrbacteria bacterium; assembly: GCA_016188425.1. Lineage (GTDB taxonomy): Bacteria > Patescibacteriota > Patescibacteriia > UBA9934 > GWF2-40-263 > JACPHX01. Next base: position 1,262 of record JACPHX010000023.1, read on the forward strand.
AGAACGCCATGGTGAGCACGTGCGCGCCCAGCACGAGCTCGGATCCGTCGCATGCCTCCATGGTGAAGCGATAGAGCGGCATATACTCGCTCATAGACGTCGGTGACCGTCCGTTGGGCAAGATCATGCGCGTGCCGACCGTAATGGTATCCGGAGTCACATCCGTTATCCGCAACCCCTCGCAGGGCTCCGGCATCACGGGAATTTCCGGGCAAGGAATCGTCAGTCCGTTCTCCAGCGTCAGTGTCATCCCAGAGGGGCAAGTACATGCGCCGCCCACGAGCAAGCTGCCCGTTGGGCAGGTGGCCGCTGGAACCGGGCAATCCGTCGGATTGGCGACGGGGGTGAAGTCTGCGCAGACGAATGACGTCACCACCGTAATTCCCGGCTCCGGACACTCGACCGTGAGGCCGTTGTCCAAGAGAAGGGTTGTCCCGTTGGGGCAGGTACAGCTGCTGTTCACCCGCACGCTTCCATTTGGACAGGAGTCCGGCGGGACGGGGCACAGGAGCGGGTCTGTCACGACCGTCCTGTCTTCACAGAACCAATAAAATTGAGTGACCGCTTGCGGTCGCGGGCAGGTGACGGCCAAACCGTTTTCTAGCCGCAATGTCGTCCCATCCGGGCAGGTGCAGGCCGAGCCGGCCAATTCGCTTCCGGCCGGGCACGTCACTGATGCCGCCGGACAGAGCGTCGGGTCGTTGACGACCGAGGTGTCGCGGCAGACATAGAAATGGCGTTCCTCCACTTCCCGGCTCGGACAAAGAACGACCGTTCCAGTTGGGAAGATGAGTGCTGCATCTGTCGGACACGTACAAGCTCCGTCCTCCTCCCAGCTTCCAGGAGGGCAGTCGGTGCTTGGTCGCGGACACAGTGATGTGTCGTTGACAACATCATGCGTCTGCTCGCAGACGAAGAATGGTTCTGTCTTGGGACACGTCACCGTCACCCCGTTTCCGAAGATAAGCGTTGCATCTTCCGGGCAGGTGCACGCTCCATCCTCGAGTCGACTATTCGCTGGGCACTCCGCGGCAGGGATCGGACACTCCGTCGCAGACGATACACGGGTGCCATCGACGCAGATGAGTTGCTCGACGACCTGTGTGACTGTCGTGGTAACCGTCTGGATGACTGGCGGGCACACGTTATGCTCATCTGCTCGCGAACCGTCGGCGCAGGTTGCGCGCGGCGGATCTTCTGCGGGGCATGCGGTCGAAGATGTGAATGTCTGTTCAGACCGGCCGCAGCGCCAGAAGGTCTGGGTCGGCACTGGCGGGCAGTCCTTCACGTCCTCAACTTCGCTCTTGTCCCAGCATCGCTGGACGGTCACTTTCTGGCTAAGAAACGTATCCTCGGCGCAAGCGAAACTTGCGCCAAAGAGCATCAACGCAACTTCTTTTTTCAAGGCGGCCTCCGTAGCGGATGGTTGTCCGCGGCTCTCTGGCTCGAGAAATCCTCGGCCCCAAGGAAGAATGTTTCTCTCTCCTCCCTGGGGGAAAGACTCTCAAAAACGTCTATTCTTACCAGATTTTTTAGGTTTTGTCAATCGGGGAAATAAAATACCCGCCAATGTGACAGATTGGCGGGGAGACACGGAGGTAGGGCTCCGCGGGAGATAGCGTCAGGGCGGGGCGTCGTGGTGAAGCTCCACCGTCTGCAGGGTGGGGAACATCCAGGTACGGACGCCTCGATTGCCGTCGGCACTGGACATGGTCGCCACGGTCGGGACGATTTCATAGCGGGTCATTTCCCAGGGTTCGTCCGGGAGGAGGTTGTTGACGTGGAGCGAAAGCGTCACCCACGTGTTGGACCTCTCTGGGAGAGGGGTGGATCCTCCGCTCGATCGCATGAAACCTTGGTAATCTATGCCGGTCGGGTCATCGATCCAGTTGCCGTTGGCGGCAACGCTCGTCACATTTTCGAAGGTGAACGTCGATTGGTCGTAGACGCGGTCGACGCCAGACCCGAAATAGATACCCGTGGTATCGCTTTGCAACGGAGGCCGCGTGCGGTCATCGATGTCCCGCAGCCGGAACGACATGCTTTCTAAGGCGTTTTCCTGACAGGCGTGGAGCAGGACGGAAACCGTCTCTACCGTTGAACCGGCTCCGTGGCCTTGCGTCACGGGAGGAACCCAGTCGTAGGCAGGATCGCCGACGTAGTACCCAAGCGGGTACGTCCATTGGCACGGGTTGTTGTTCTGCGTCACATGCCTCGCGCGCCTGGTGGGCGGAGTCCATCTCCAAACCCGTCCGTCTGCGGCCGAGGACGCTTCAATTTCTTGAAGCATGACCGTGTGAACACCGGGGGGGAGGATCGCCTGCCAATGGACGGAGATGACGATCTCGCGGCCGCGGATCGGCTGGTTGATCTGTTGCACTCCCGTTCCGGCCTGTGTGCCGTGGTTCTCAAGAAAATCCGGATCCAGCACACGGCTGACGGGAACCTGGCCATTGGGCAGGTACACCGACCATGACCAATCTACGGTCTGTACCTTTATCTGCGTCGAACGGGGTGTCCCCGCCGACATAGTAGCCGTTAGCACGTGCGAGCCCAGTACCAGCTCATCTCCATTGCATGCCGACACCTTGAACTTCAGGTATGGGCCGAACGATTCCAGCGCCAGCGGATTCTGCCCGCTGGGGAGGATCATTTTTTCCCCGGCAACTAATTCCTCTACAGGAAGGCCTGTGACGAGCAAACCGTTGCAGGGTACAGGGGGAACGGGTGGAGTCGCGCAGGCGATGGTTCGGCCATCTTCCAGCACAACCGTCATTCCCGGGCTACAGGTACATTGGCCGCCAAGCAAGGTGCTTCCTGGCGGACATGCTGTGGGGATCGGCGGCCCAGGGCATTCGCTGCGTGTCGCTGCCACGGAAAGGTCTGGGCATACCCATTGGATACGCACATCCGTTCCGGGCATCGGGCAACGAATGGGGAGCTGGGTCACTCGGTCATAGAGAGTCACGCCGCTTGGGCACGTGCATCCGCCATCGTACAACACGCTTCCAATGGGACATTCAACGGGTCGTGTGGGGCAGGTGCCCGCGGTATCCACGACCTGTCCGTCTGCGCAGACGTAGTAGAAACGAATGTCCACTTCTTGTTCCGGACAGCGCACAATCGCTCCGTCGGCAAAAATCAGCAGCTCTCCCGTGGGACACGTACAGGCGCCCCCGATATTCTGGCTGTTTGCCGGGCATCCGGCGGCTTGCACGGCGCAGAGCTGCGAGTCCGCGACGATTTCGTGCGCTGCTCCGTCGCAGACGAAGAACGTCTGTGTTATGACCACGGACGCGGGACAGACGACGACCAGCCCATTGCTGAATTCCAGGGTTGTATCGGCCGGGCACGTGCACGCGAGTCCTTCCCGCGCACTTCCGGGCGCGCATTCGATCGGAGCCGCCTTGCATTTGCCCGGCTCATCGACTTGCGTTCCGTCGCCGCATGCGTACACCGTGACAACCGCGCCTTCCGGCGGGACGGTCGGCGGGCAGGGCTCCTCCATGGGTATCTGGGATCCATCCGGGCATTCCCGGGAGATGGTTTGTGTGTGCAACGGGCAGTCTGTCTTCTGGCTGACCGTTGTTCCGTTCTCACACACGATGACGGCGCGCGTGAGATAGGTATCGTCACACCCGGCCACCGTCGCCAGAATCAAGACGGCTCGTTGAAGCTTCATTTTTCCTTTTCCTCCTCAATCCACAACCAAGGAATCCTCGGCCCCGCGCCGGAATAGATTTCCGGCGCGGGGGAAAGATTTTGAGCTATGGGGTAAGGAGTTTTTATCCTTTTTTAAAAGACATGGCAAGGAAAAGGGGGATTTCTGCTCGTGATCGATTTTCCGCCCTGGAACGCCCCCCAGCATTGCTTTCACGATCAGAGACCCATTCCTCTAAACCTTGGAGGAAAAAACCCGCCGCAGAAGCGATTTCCATGTACCACGAAAGCGGGCGGTGGAAACTCATGGTGCGTGGCCCGGCTGTTTCTCCAGGACGCATCTGTATTGGAATATCCATAGGGCTCAAATACCGATCGATACGTCGGTATTGCGTTTTTTTCGCTTCATCGAAACCCCATTCGCTTTGGCGAGGGATGCGGAAGCAGGGGTGGTTCAGGACGACGACAAAACGTCCGCCCGGTTTGAGTGCTTGCCATGCGAGTCGGAAGACAGGGGCGGCATCACGAATATTTTGGAGGGCTAACAAGCAGACGGAACCGTCAAAAACACCCTCGGGTATTCCGCTCACGGGTTTTTGCAGGTCGGCCACGAGAAAATCTGCGCCGGAAATGCGTTTTTGTTTGGCGGCGCGAATAAGAGCCGGGGCGATATCGATTCCCAGTATCTCTGCCCCCTCCGCGGCGATGGCGGCAGCAAACATTCCTTCCCCACAGGCGAGATCGAGGTACTTTCCTCCTTGTTTTGGCGCAAGGAGACGGAACGCCCCAGGGAACACAAGCGTTTCTTGATAGGTGTTTTCCCCCCTTAGATACGATCCGTACCACTTGGCCACTTGGTTCCATCCGTGGGAATAGGAAACCGGCCGTTTGGGGCGGCTAGCCGGGCGGCCCCTTTGCGGCAGACGCAAAGGGGCCGGAGGGGCGGTGGGGAGGCGCATATGGCCGCTAGTATGCGTGTGTTCCCAGGAGGGGTCAATGCGCGCATGGGGATGAAGGGAACGCGTCTGTTTACGAGATGAGCGGCCTGGTACCGAGTAGGGAGGGAAAAAAAGAGAGGGCGAGCGGCGCCCTCATGAGAGGAAGAATTTATGGTGGCAGCCCAGGCAGGTGGCGACGTAAGGCGCGTCGCCGATCTGGATCTCCTCCGTGCTGTGCCCCATGCGGCCGGTGCGAGTCGCGTGCTCGACGACGGGGGTGGGCTGGCATCGTTCGCACAGCGACTTCGTTTTTTTCACCAGGGTCGCGACGCACATGAGGTATCCCATTATACGGAATGGTTCGCCTTTGAAGTTTGTGTCGCAGCCGCAATAGATGACGCGCTGCAACGTGGGCGGGCACTCGTACGTGAGGTGGTGATGCAGCCGTTCGAAGCCCTCCGGATCATCGAAGAGATGAACCTCTTCGATGCCGATGGCCACGACATCCTGGGCGCCGGGGCTGCGCAAATGCGCGAGCACATCCAAAGGATGATCGATGTCGATGGCAGACATCTTTGTCCCGCGGCGGGATTGCACGGTGCCCATGCCCGCCTGACCAGGAAGGAGAACGCGTGAGTCCTTTCTTGGCTTGAAGACGCGCACCGCGTTCTGTCCCATGAGCGTCACGATCGGTTCAAAACACAGGATCAGCTCATCGGATTTTCTGGAGCGCATGGGGCCCGCAATGACCTCGATACTGCTTATCGTCATAGTTCTCCTTTTGCCTGTGCCATTATACCCCTCAAAAAGATATTTCCTGTGGACAACTTGGAAGGGCGCGGCCATTTGACCTTCGGAAAGATTTCTGGTGTAAATGTGGTGCCCGAAAGGGAGGAGGTGTACGATGGAATCGTTATCAACAGAAGAGAAAAAGGCGTCGCACGAGATCATCCGGCGCCAGCTGGACGCGTGCTTGGAGATCACCAAACATCAGCCGCTTTCGGCCTGGGCGCCGCTTATCTTGCGGCAGCTGCGGGCGGCTCGGCGGCATGAAAATGCCATCGTGGCGCGGTTCGTGGATGACAACCTGCCCGCGGTTCTGGACGGCATGCGCCTTTCGCGCAACGACACGTCGCTCGATGGCGATGCGGAGCACGTCCACGCGGCCATCGAGGAAATCGCCAACGCGTTCTCCCAGCAGATCGCGCAAGAAGCGGTTGAGGTGCGGCATGTGCCCCTTGTGGACATCGCCAAGCGGAACCCCGACCGGTTCGCGGTGGACGAGGGGGCGCTTGCGGGAGAAGACCCGCATGTGTTCGCCCGCGTAGATTCCTCCCATCCTTGGTGCCGCCTGCCCGTCCCCAAACGGGAAACGGTGATGGGGAAAGGGGGAGTATCCAGGATCATCTTGAAAATTCACGCCGGCGCCGCATTCCCGCTGCTTAAGGCGGAACTCCCGCCGAATGACTTCGACCTGATCGCCTGCGGGGACCGGGTCGATGGGCGGGCGGAAGCGAAGCGGATGGGGATAGACCCGGATGGAGTCGAGTGGGTTTCCGATTTCTCCAACATGGAGAGCATGCTGTCCACCCGCGACGTGGACGTAAACCAGGCCTTCGTGACGAACCGGGCATTGGTTTGCAGCGAGAAGGGATTTGTCGCCGCGCAAACGGGCCGCATCAAGATCCAGTCCGCGGGTCGCGATCTGTACGGGAACGAGTCCTTTTACTTCGATGGGATGCGGCTGGTGAAGAATCGGGGCATGTACCGTTTGGTCAAGTTCTTGGCCGAAGGGAAGGCGTCCTCGTTCCTCATCACGCCGCTCAACATGCAAGTGAAGTTCGGCATCTACTGGCTCATCACGTCTCGGAAGAACTCGCGCAAGCCGGGATTGCGCGGCCGCTACCTGAACCGGCTCCACGCGGTCGCGCGGAAACTGAACCAGGTGCTGCCGGGAGAGGAAACGATTTACGACAGTCTGGACCGCGTGCACGGCGAGTACCCGTTCTTCACGATCGACGACCCGCCTCTGGATGACGATGGGGTCGCGCGGTGGCTGTCGCGGAAATTGTTCAGGTTGGCCGACCGGTCGTTCCGGATGCAGCTGCAAATCGCCAACGATTGGGATTTCGTGCGCCATGAAGGCGATGACCAGCCGGTATTGGTTCACATCGACGACTATGTCGAAAACCCCCCGCATGACGTATGGGCGTCGGAGGAGTGGGGCCGTTTCGTCCTTCGATGCAAAGAACGCAACCGTATCCACCGCGAGACCACCGGCCACGACTGACCGCGCTTCATAAAAATGAAGGCGCGGTTTTTTTGACAGTCGTTCCGAATGTACGAAAAGTACAAAATTACAAAAGTACGAAAAGACGAATCCGGGCATATCACCCACTTTTGAAGGGGCTGGGGGATTGCCGTTTGAGTTTGAGTAGAAACAAAACAGACGCGGCCATTGGCCGCGTCTGTTTTGTTTCTACTCCGGCAGGTAAATCCGCCGGACCCCATTTTGGACGGACGGCGTGGGGAGATCCGTCACGGGCGGGTGGCTGCCGTGGGGCGGAGAGGAGCGGCGCTGCATCGGGGGGTGCGACATGCCCCCTTGCGCCGGCCGGCCGCCGCCTCGGTAGGGAGGACGCGCGGATCGGTTGTGGCGGTACGCAGGCGCAGAGCGCGGACGTTCGTCGCGGAAGGAGGAAGCGGGTTGCGCTTTCAGCCCGGTCGCTTGCTTGGTTGTGATAGGTCGGCGAATGAGGCGTTCGATTCGTTTGACATCGCCGGCTTGATCCGGAGTTGCGAACGAAATGGCTTTCCCTCCCTTTCCCGCGCGGCCGGTACGGCCGATGCGGTGCACGTAATCCTCCGGTGTCCCCGGAAGGTCGAAGTTGAGCACCAGCGCAATGCCGGTCACGTCGATGCCTCGCGCCGCAATGTCGGTCGCCACCAGGATCTTGTGGGCGCCCGACTTAAACCCGGAGAGCGCGGCGACGCGCTGGGACTGGGAACGGTTCGCGTGGATTTCCGCCGCCGAGTGTCCCATGCCCCGCAAGGAACGAGCAATCTTTTTTGCTCCATGTTTCGTACGGGAGAAGAGAAGGATAGGTCCCTCTTGGTTCTTGAGCAAAGATTCAAGCAAAGAAAGTTTTTCCTCTTTGCGGACGAAGTACATCTCCTGCTCGACGTTCTCTGCCGTGGTGCCTTGGGGCGCAATCTCGATCCGCACCGGGAGGTGCATGTGCTTGTTCGCAATAGAGACGATCTCCTTTGGCATGGTCGCCGAGAAAAGCATGGTCTGCCGTTCTTTGGGGATATAGCGGAGGATCGCCTCAATCTGCGGGGCAAATCCCATATCCAGCATGCGGTCGGCCTCGTCCAATACAAGGAAACCGATGTCGGCGAGGGACACGGCTTTTTGGTTCAGAAAATCGTTCAGTCGGCCCGGGGTAGCCACGATGACATGGGGCTTGCGCACGAGCTGCTTGCGCTGCAGGTGCATGGAAGCGCCGCCGATAAGAACCGCCGTGCGCAGGCCAAAAGAGCCGCCGATCTTCTCGAGGGTTTCATTCACCTGCAGGGCGAGCTCGCGGGTTGGCAGCAGCACAAGCCCTTTTTTCTTGACGCGGGAAATCCGCTGCAGGAGAGGGATGCCGAAGGCGAGCGTTTTTCCGGTGCCGGTTTGGGCGATGCCGATCATGTCCTTGCCTTCGATGGCAATCGGGATCGACGCTTTTTGAATAGGGGTCGGGATCGTGTACTTGTGGCTGGCGATCGCTTTGAGCAGGTTGTCGGCGATTCCCAAGCCCTCAAAAGAAGGGGTCTCCGTAGAGATCTCGTTGCTGGGGGTCATAATTTTGGTAACAGTTCTCTCGAAAACAACCGGTACGCGGAGCCGGTCCCAAAAGCATGCTTGGGCGCTTCGCGGATTAGTGGACGAGCCGAAATCTGTGAGAGACACGGAGTAAAAGTTGAACAATTTCGACAAATCTCGCATCGATCATCCAGCACAGTCATTTTTAACGCAGCCGGATATGTTGGGTAAAATCGCCCCAACGGAAAAGAATTTTGAGATGGCTCCAGTCGTTTTGCAGGCAGGATACAGCATTTTGAGGAAAAAGGGAAGGGTGGGGAGAGTGGGGGAGGATGTGTTATTATGTTTTCGTATGTTTTCCTCGGTTATCATTATTTTCGGCCTTATTGTTTTTGAAACGATCAGTTCCATCGACAACGCGATCGTCAACGCCCATGTCTTGAAGTCGCTCCCGGAGAAATACCGGAAGTTCTTCCTTTTCTGGGGATTGATCTTTGCGGTATTTCTGGTGCGTGGGCTCTTGCCGATCCTTATCGTTTGGATGGCAAACATCAGCACGCCGTTTACCGAAGTCGTCCGTTTGGCTTTTTCCGACCCGGCAACGACAGAACAAGCGCTTGAGCACTCCAAGCCGCTGCTCCTTTTGGGCGGCGGCGTGTATCTTTTTTTCGTCTTCCTTTCCTGGTTATTCCTCGAGGAAAAGAAGTACGCGTTCTTCGCCGAACATTTCATCCACCGCCAGAGCGTATGGTTTTATGCGATCTCCTCGATCTTCATCACGGCCGTTATTTATCTTTCAGTTCAGGTGAACCCATGGATGGCCCTTTCCGCTTCGATCGGATCGACGGCTTTTTTCCTTACGGACGGGTTTCGAAAAAATGCGGAAGAAAAAGAAAAAAACCTCGCGGCCGCCTCCATGTCCGCGATCAGCAAAATTCTCTACCTCGAGGTGCTCGACGCCTCTTTTTCCATTGACGGCGTGGTCGGCGCTTTCGCGTTTACGATCTCCGTTCCGCTCATCCTCATCGGGAACGGCATCGGCGCCTTTGTGGTCCGCGAGTTCACGATCCGCGGGCTCAATGTGATAACGAAATTTGCGTACTTAAAAAACGGCGCGATGTACTCCATTGGGATGCTTGGCGGCCTGATGATCTTTGAAAGTTTCGGACGAGAGTTCCCATTCTGGGCGGCGCCGCTTAATACCTGCCTCTTGCTGGGGGTGTTTCTGTACCTATCCGTACGAGAGATTAAGATGGCAAAGAAGTTTTTGGCCTAGAATATAGAGCTTGGCTACATGTATATGCTATATTTGAGCCAATCTATGGAAAAAATTTTGCGTTCGGCGTCGTCACCAGGAGCAGTCCAGGTCATCGGGATCGGGAATGCATATGATGCGATGGATCCGGTCGTGCCAGAGAAGATGGAGCCGCTGTTCCTGGCGGATCACATCCATTTGAGCCAGAAGGCGCTCTATTGGCAGACGCCCTATGGCCAGCCCAGTGTCGTCCTTTGCCGCGGCCCTGTCCGGCAAGATTTGCTCGAGACAGCCGCGCGGTTCGGCGTTTTGTCCGCCGTGCCCTCAGTTCTTTCCGTGCCGCTTTGCACGTCGTCCGTCTGCGAGGATTTCCTGAATGACGATGGGCTCAAGGAGGCGCTCCTGTGCGTCCTCGCCAAAACCCGTCCGGTGCATGCCGCTTGTTTTGTTCAGACGCCGCGCTCGGACCGATTCGTCCGCTGGCTGCAGGCAGAGGGATTTGAGGTCGTGGGTTGGGACGAGAAACAGGCGGAGATCTCTGGCAGATTGGGAGACAAGGCGTACACCGAGGACCACATTTTTTCCAAGGATCCCTCCCTGGCGGCCTTGCGTCCCGCCTCGCGCACCACCGCGGACGCGCAAGGCATTCCCGCGCTCTTGGCGCAATTCCATGCCGAAGGTATTCCTAGAGCCGTCTTGAAATCCGGCCGCGGCGCCGGCGGATCGGGGGTGTTCTTTTTGGATACGGCAGGCGGGGGAACCAGGGAGGGGTTGGAGCGCCAGCTCGTGGCCGTGGGCGACAACCTTCCGTGCATGGAACCGCCGTTCATCGTCGAAGAGCTGATTGAAAGCACGGTGTCGCCGACGGTCGACTTGTTCATTCATCCGGAGGGCGACGTCCGGCTCGTCGGTGCCGCCTGCCAGCGGCTTGCGGACCGGCGCTATTATTCGGGCGTCCATTTTTCTCCCGCGTGGGCCGGCAAGCGATGGTTCAAAGAGTCGGCCGCGGCCGCGGAAACGGTCGGACGCGGGCTGGCGCGCATCGGGTACCGGGGGAGCGTGAATGCCGATTTCGTGCTTTCTAAAGAAGGAAGGCCGTACCTTGTTGAAATCAATGCGCGCCGATCCGCGCTGTGCGACGCGCTGGGTGCCGTGACCCAGGCGTTCGGTTCGCCCTTCGCCTGCGCTTTTTCCGCCGCGGACTACGTGAAAATCCCGCAAGACGGATGCGCTCTTCCCGCCTCTTCATCTGGGACGCTACTGATCGAAGACAGCGCGTCCGCTACCCCCTTTCGATGGACGGGGCTTCTGGTTGCCAAGGATGGCCTTACGGATACGGAGGAGGTGATCGGGCGGGCTATCCGATCCATCTCTGGGCTCGGGGCGGATGATTCTCTTGATAGGGATTTTGGGGATATTGGAAAGGTGGGAGAGTTGGGGTGAGAAATACGTTTCACCGATACGCATGCTGTGGCCGGTGCTTGGCATCGACATCCACAAGGAGGCGGGAAGAGCATAGGGCTAAACGAGTAGCTTCGTGCTATCCTGTCTCTAATAATCATTCATTTCTGTTTTATGCATGGAGACATGTGTGAAGGAGGTTCGTGCGAGATGGGAGGGTGTCAGTGCCCCCACCATAAAATAATTCCGCTCTGTATTACCCTCATCGGTTTGGCGTTCCTCCTGGGAGCATTCGATGTCGTCAACGCGCGCTTCGTGGCGGTGGCCTGGCCATTGCTTTTGACTATCGCGGGCGTCACGAAGCTGGCCAAAGGGATGTGCAAGTGCTGCGGGGCAGGGATGGGGAAGAAGTAGGAGGGAGGCGGGAGGTTGGGGGTGACGGGGGGGAGGAGGGACAGAGAACAGGAGAAAAAAATCCACCTGGATCAGCAGGTGGATTTTTTTGTTGGAAGCGGGCTGGGTGTTCAGGTATACTCTTTCCATCTATGAAGTATCTTTCCTTCTTTCTTCTCTCTTTGTCACTCCTTCCTCTTTCCGCCTCTGCCACGTCTGAACCCCTCTCACAACGACTGCGCGGCCATATCCTTCTCCAGGTCGAGCAGCATGGCGAAGCATGGTATGTTCATCCGTCCACGGGAGCGCGGTACTACCTTAAAGACGGGCCGACGGCCTATGAAATGATGCGCGCGTTCGGGCTGGGGATAACCGATGCGGACCTTGCCAGGTTGCAAGCGGGGGACAAGGCACTCATCTCTTCCTTAAAAGGGAAGATTCTCCTCCAGGTCCAACAACATGGGGAGGCGTTCTATGTCGATCCCGACACAGGCGAGGCCTACTACATGAAGGACGGCGATGCCGCGTATCAGCTGATGCGTTTTCATAGTTTGGGGATCAAGACGGCGGATCTCTTGACGATACAGGAAGAAATTTTCGTTCCGCTTCCATCGGAGCCGAGCCAGACAGAGGAACAGACATCAAAGACGACGGAGCCCCATGCGAAAGTCGATATCCGGTTGGCTCCCGCCGGCATCGACACAGACGAATTAAATGCGTATTGGATTTCCAAAATCAATGCGTTGCGGGCGGGGAGAGGGTTATCCCAGCTCTCGGTACGCGACGAATTGCGCGTCACAGGAACGGCGTACGCACAGGAATTGAAGAATACCGCGACGTTCACCCACACGCGCCAAAGCGGCCAGTCGCTGCTTTCCTGGATGCAGGAATGGGGTGCGCCGCTTGTTCCCGCCCCAGAGGGCGCGGTTTCCCAAAGCGTGGCGGCAGAAAACATCGCGCAGAACGAAGCAGTTTTGTCGATGGCGGGCGTCAAAGCGGCACTCGACCAAAATCTGCAGATGATGTTGGACGAGGAATCTTGGGACGGGCCGCATTACCAGGCGATCTACCATGCCAACTGGAACGGGGGCGGGGTGGGGTTCGTATTCACGGGGCCGATACACAGCGGGAAGTACGAGGTGCTGGCGGTGATTCATTACGGGTTGCTGGCAGATTGATATAACGAATCAATGAGAGGCGGATGTATCGCTTTATAGTTCCCCTATGTCTTCCCCGTACTTTTTCCCGAGCTGCAAAATCCGCATCTTCAAATCTCTGATGACGGCGCGCAGGGAGCGGTGCTTGTCCTGGTGGCGAAAGAAGAGCAACAGGAAAGCGATGCCAAACCCCATGATGAAAAGCGGAACGTTTTGGCGGCTCCAGAGTTCTTTTTTCCAATACTCCGCCGCGATGTCTAGGCCAAATACCGCCATGACCTTGCCGGTTTTCAAATCATGGATCGGCACAAGCCCTGTGACCCACACCCCCCAATCGTCTTTGAGCGGGCCCTCCACATAAGGTATGCCTGTTTCAAAGGCAATGTAGTTTTCCTGGGTCGCATCGGTATAAACCTGCCCTGGGGGGGAATAATCCTCTGACTCTGGCGGTTCGTTGTCCACAAGGAATATGATGTCGTCGCCGTGTTTGCCGAAGAGATAGGCAAAGCTGGCGCCCGTCGCTGCGTCCTTTATGCGCGTCATGCGCCGCTTGGTCGCGTCGTAGGGCAGCGTCCCAATATCTGCCTCGGTGCCTGTTAATTTCATTATGTCTTCTCGATCTAGTGCTGCTGCGGCGATATTCGAGCGCTCGAGCAGGTCATCGCGCAGGGATTGATCGGCGTACACCCCCGTCAAATTCGTTGAAATAATTCCTACGGTGAGGATGAGGAGGAGTGGGAATAACCGATGGGGACGCGTGATGTTCATAGCGCAACGCTGGACGGTTTACAGACAGGGCGCAGGACGGAGACATGGAAGAGCAACAGGCAAAATTCCGACCAGAACATGACGACGTTTGCTACCTGGTTCACTTTGTCCCATCCGCCTGCGAAATAGTAATTGGCGTTCATGAACAATGCTGCCGCGAGGGCCGCGGCGGAAACGGCGGCGGCCCAATGCGGGTTTTGCCGTACGGAAATAATCCAGAGCGCGCAGACAACCAGGGCGGTTCCCGCGGCGAATTCACCCCAGGAGATAAGCTGGGCCAGCCCCTCTGCGTGCGCCGTGGCGAAGCCCTCCAGGAACGCCGCATAGGCCGCGTGCGGGTTTTTATCAGCAAAATTTGCGAGCACATCTGGAAACCTCGCCGCAAAATTCGGATCGATGGTTTTCCCCCATCCCATTTTGAGCCATTCGAATGCCAAGACGATCTGGATGCCGCAGAGTGTGAAGAGCAGGGAGGCGTACGAGACTCGTTTTTGAATGAGTGGCTGATGGCACAGCGGCGGAGCGATATGATGCAACATAGGGAGGGGATGATTGAAGAAATCATAACACACCGGGCCAATCCGTAACCAGCCGTTCAATGGCTGGGCGATTTGGGGTGGAGGAGGGGGAGTGGAGAAGGGGGGAGCGAGTTCGGCGGAGCCGGATCATGCTTTGCCGGAGAGGGAGGGGGACAAGGATTGAGGATATGGTAGCATAAAAAGAATCAATCATCAGATTTCTGATATGAACGAACTGTTTCCCATTCCTCAATTTGGCCATCTATTGACTGACTGCCCAGAGAGACCAGGGGCCTACGCCATTCTCACTGATACACGTGGAAAAATTCTTGTGGTTCTCGTGCGGGGGAGGTTCCATCTGCCCGGCGGGGGGATCGATGCGGGTGAGGACCCGGAGATTGCCGTCCGGCGGGAGGTCAAAGAGGAGACGGGGTACACGGTTGCTTCCCTAGAATTTTTGGGAAGGCGAATCAGTTTTTGGAAACGCATCGAGGGAATGTCAACAAACTCGGTTCCTATTATCTGGGAACAGTTGCGGATGTCGCCCCGACCCAAATGAATGAGCCGGAACATCAGGCGATGTGGGTCACCAAGGACGAGTTCTTATCCTCAAACGCGCACGAGTTTCATAGATGGGCGGTGAAGAAAAGCAGATGATATCCTGCTCTGGCGAGCGGGAAAGTACATTCGTTGCCTGGCAGGTGGGCTAGTGGAGCTGGTTAGAACTCGTGCCCGTGCTTTTTGAGAGTCAGAGAGAAAAATACAAGGAAAGCGAGGAATGAACCCATTGCCGCGATTTGGAAGGCAAACGACGGGGAAACCGAGTCCCAGAGACGACCGATGCTAAACCCGCCGGCGATGACGCTTAAACCGACGATGGTATGGAAAACCGCGTAGGCGCTTCCTCGCAATTCCGTCGGAATGATGTCAGCGATGAACGCGCGGCCAGAACCTTCCGTAAGAGCGTAAAACAATCCATAGAAAACGAATGCTCCCAGCATCAGCGGCACAGTCGTCGTTGTCGACAGGAGAAGCTCGACGCCTCCGAGGAAAAGCCATCCTGTTGCGATGAACGGAAGTTTTCCACGCTTGTCGCTCCATGTGCCGATCGGATACGCACAGGCGGCATAGACCAACGTGAATCCTGCGAACAAAAACGGGATCCATGCCAGGGAGACACCTGCGCCCTGCGCGCGCAACAAGAAGAGCGAATCGTTGACCTTGGTCAACATGGCCACGGCTGTACCGAGCGTGAAGATCCAAAACGTCCAAGGAAGCCGTTTGAGCCCCGCTAGTCTCTGACGCGTCGGCGCGGACTTCTCTCTGATCCCAAACCAAATCAGACAAAGGGTGGCGGCGCCGGGAATTGCGGATAGGGCAAAAATTGTGCGATAGGATCCAAGAGTCGGGGTCAACAAAAGAAGAATCATGCCCGCAAGAAGCGGACCCAAAATAGATCCTGCTGTATCCACCAGACGATGAAATCCGAATGCGCGGCCATGCGCCTTTGCATTCGTCGAATCGGCGACGAGCGCATCGCGCGGCGCATCCTTCATCCCCTTTCCCATCCCATCGACCGTCCGTAGAAAAGCGATAGGTACGAACGCGCCTGCAAGGGCGAGCAACGGCCGCGCGATTGATGACAACGCGTAGCCCAAAAAGACGAAACGTTTTCTGTTCTGATACCGATCCGAAAGCATGCCAGAAACAAACCGAAAGAAACTCGTCGCCCCTTGCAGAATGCCGTCGATCAGACCAATGCCGGCGGTACTCACGCCGAGCAATGTCAAATAGGCCGGAAGAACCGGTGTGATGAGGTCTTGTCCCAAACCCGAGGCAAGCGCGACAAAACCAAGGATCAGAACATTTCCTGGAATTTTTTTTGTTGGATTCTCCATTTGTTTTATTCTATCACGCTCGGGTGATCCTCCAGACCAGACCGACTCCCGCCCCAGGAGTTTGATCGTCCCTTGCATCCCATACAAAAATCCCCGCTTAAACAACGGGGATTTTTGTGGCAGGAGCGCAGGGATTCGAACCCTGACGAAGGGTTTTGGAGACCCTCATGCTACCATTGACATCACGCTCCTATCGCGGGGAATTATACATGCTGGGAGGGGTTTGAGAAGAGAGGATACAATTTCTTACCGTTGTCAGCTGCCATGCAAACCATTAACACCGAGCGTTGGCAGTTTGCATGTCTTTGTTAGAGAAACGATTCAAAAACCAAGCTGGTGCAAGTGCATGAGCGTTTGGCTTTTCGTAACCATGATCTCGTCAAGCATATTTTGTGTTTTCAAAATCTAAACTTTCCTTCCCATTCTTATCGGTTCATCCTTTACAGCAACGGGGTCTTGCGTGGTGTCCAGCTCCCCGCGAGGCGGATGAACGGATTGGGGTAGCGGAGAAAGGTGACACCGAACTGGGCTTTAAAGCGCGAAAAACCTTCCCATTCTTTTGGGTCAGTGGGGCCACGGAAAAGGTCGAAGTCTAAAAACCGGATACCGCTCTGTTTCGTTTCCTCAAACCAGAGGGAGACGAGGCCCACACCAACGGGGTCTTTTTTAGCATGATCTTTGATGAAAGAAAGCATGTGGATCGACTGGAATAACTCGGGGATGTCCAACGAGGCAAACCCGGCGTCGATGGCGCCCGTCGCCCGTCGCTGCAACAGGGTGAGGTGCAAGAGGGAACCGTGTGCCGTCGCTTTTTTCTTTAGTATGCCGATATGCAAATCCTTCACTGCCTCGCGCATCTGGCATCGTCGATAGGCGTCGATGAATACCTCAAGGGATGCCGGTTTTTCTTCCCATTCTTTCTGCCTCGTGCGCCATTGTTTGAGATGCCGCCTGGCATGAGACGACCAGGCGTGAGTCGGGTCCGATGAACCTCGTACATCGACAAAACCAGAGAGTCCCGTGTTCATCTGGATGGGGGACCGCCACCATCCTCGTGGCGTGTCTGTCCGGCGGATCGGCTGCCAGATAACGAGTCGTTTCGGTCCTGCCGGATCGATGACCGGCTCTGTATCACCGATGAACCGGTCGCTGATGAAGCCGTGGACGCGGCGGCGGACGCCAGGGAGGGCGGAGGAGCCGATGAGTTCTTTCTGTTTGTCGTTGCGGCAATCACGCGTGAGAAATTCGAAGCGGCTGCGGAACGGGGCGTAACCGTCGGGGAGCGGGTCGCCGACCGTGCCGGCGCCGAATGGGCGGAAGGAGGCGACGAGGTTCACGCCGACGGTCCAGGAGGATTGATGGGAGAAAAAAAGCCTCGCCGTTTCGATGAGATCGGTTTGCCTGTAGGCGTTGAGCAGCAAGTATCCATCGCGGGCGAGAAGCGGGCGCAAGAAACGAAAGAAGGAATCGGTCTTTGCCGTGGCGGGGGTCGAGGAACCACAATACAGATCAAAAAGCACAAGATCGTATGGGTCTTTAAGGGTCGGAACAATTGCGGTCGCGTCGCCGACGAGGATTTTCAATGCGTTCGTCTTTGCTCCCGTGTGCAACTCTTGCACGAGTTGCACCATCACCGGATCCCATTCGATCGCTTCGATGCGACCGCCAGGGAAACGGCGTTGGAGGGTTGTGATGCTTGACCCGGTTCCTAACCCGAGCATCAGGATCCGCTTCACGCCGGCGCACTTGGGGACGCGATTCAAGGATTGCTTCCACAAGTCCCGAATATACCAAGAGCTCTCGTGATGCCCATTGACGAGGACGCTCCACTCGCCCAGGAGACGGCGGCAGGTGATGAGCCCGTTCAACTGGGATGGGTACGTTCGTATTTCATGAAACCAGCTCATATCCTTCCAAGGATAGATGTTCCGCAGGACGATCGCAAACAGACGCTCGCCCTGCAGACATTCATTCGTTCTTCAGGAATCTTCTGGTATGCTCTGTGGAATGGGTGTATCCAAGGGGGAGTCACGGACACCAGATGAAACAAAGATACACAGAAAATACCACAACGTATGCGGCTCCCCATCCGAAAATCAGAGCAACTCGCCTCCACCAAGGTCGTTGATGACCAGTACCTTACTCCCGAGGCAATCGAGCGTATGAAACGCACCATGAAGCGCCTTATTGATGTTGATCGTGGAGAGGCGGTTGCAGAAGTGCGTCGGACAGGGGAGAACGGGGACTTTTCCGAAAACGAGGAATACCAGGCGGCCAAATGGAAGTTGCGCGGAATTAACAACCACATCCTTGTTTTGGAAGATAAGATCAAGCGTGCTATTCCCATTCAGCAAGGATCAAACGATGGCAAGATCCGGTTGGGATCTGTCGTGCGCGTCTCGACCGGCGCGACCGGCGGCAAGGAATCCGTCTGGCATATCGTCGGCGCGCAGGAAGCGAACCCAGTGCGAGGGAAACTGTCGCATCTGTCGCCGATCGGACAGGCGCTGTTGGGACACAGGGAAGGGGAGGAAGTGACGGTTCAAGTGAATGGGCGCGAGATGGTTTTTGGGATTAAGGAAGTACGATAGAATGAAAAGGGGTCAGGTCGTGAATTGACGGTTTTTTCAATTTTGCTAAGGATTATGGCACGTCCATTGCGCATCGAGCTAAGGGGTGGATTATTCCATGTCACGTCTCGTGGAAACAGAAAAAAGAGGATTTATGAAGATGATTCCGACCGGGAGTTATTTTTGTGGAACCTTAATGACGTCTTGAAAACGCACAATTGGATTTGTCACGCGTACTGCCTCATGAACAACCATTACCATTTATTGATCCAAACGCCGGACGCGAATTTGTCCGCGGGCATGCGTGACCTAAATGGCGAGTACACGCAAATGTACAATCGCATCCACCACACGGTCGGGCATGTGTTCCAAGGGAGGTTCAAGGCGTTCATCATTGAAAAGGAACCCTATTTTTTAGAGGTGGCGCGGTATATCGTTTTGAACCCTGTTCGATCGCGTTCTGTGCGGCATCCATCTCACTGGAAGTGGAGTTCCTATGAAGGAACGGCGTTTTCTAGGCGACCGAACCGTCTGCTGTTTGCAGACGACCTACTGCATTCATTCTCAAAAGACAAACGCAAAGCGAGGATCCTCTATCGTGCGTTTATCGACGAAGGAATCGGCGGACCTTCCCCATTCAACCGAGCCGCCCATCGTCTCATCCTTGGGTCCCCGCAGTTCATCAGCGCCATGTGGGAGATCGCGCAGGACGCGGAGGAGAAATGGGAAATACCAAAAACGGAACGGATGATTTCACGCCCGTCGCTCCCCGATCTCTTCGATGATGTTTCGACGCAAGACGAACGCGATTTGAACATCCGATTGGCGCGCGAGAGAGCGGGTTATTCGCTCTCCGAAATCGCGCGACACCTTCACCTTCACCGTTCGACAATTGGCAAGATTTTTCGAGCAAAATAGCAAAAACCGTCAATTCACGACCTGACCCCTTTTTGTAGAATCCGAAATCAAAAACCCGAGGCGCACACCTCGGGTTTTTGTCTCATTCCGTCATTCCGCATGCTTCCGTGATCCGTAACGAATTACGCCACTCCGTGTTTCTTCCGCTCATGTTCTTTCAAATATTTCTTGCGGATGCGGATCGTTTTTGGTGTGACCTCGACGTACTCGTCGTCATCAATGTACTCGAGCGCCTGCTCAAGTGACATATCCAAGGGGGGCGTGAGCTTCGTGAGCGCTTCGGCTCCTGCAGAGCGGATGTTCGTCTGCTTCTTTTCGCGGATCGGGTTCACGACCATGTTCTCTTTCATGCTAAGGCCGATGACCATCCCTTCATAGACCTTCACGGCCGGGCCGACGATCAACGGACCGCGTTCCTGGAGGCTCTCCAGGGAGTAAGGGGTCGTGACGCCATCGAAACCGGAGATGATGGAACCGGTCTGGCGCCGCTCGATCTCGCCGGTGAACGGGGCGTAATGGGAGAACTGGTGGGCGAAAATTCCTTCGCCTCGCGTCTGGGTCATGAACGTCGTTCGGTACCCGAGAATGCCGCGGGTGGGGATCGTGTATTCCAACCGAGTCACGCCGTTTTCCGAGCCCATCTTTACCATCTCGCCGCGGCGGCGGCCCAAACTCTCGATGACCGGACCCACGACGGCATCGGGCACGTCGATGACGACAGTCTCGATTGGTTCCAATGTAACGCCGTTCTCTTCTTTGAGGACGACTTTGGGCTGGCCAACTTGGAGCTCGAACCCCTCGCGGCGCATCTGCTCGATGAGGATTGCCAGATGCATTTCACCGCGGCCGCTCACCGTGAATACGTCGGAGCTTTCAGGAAATTCAATCTGCAAACCCACGTTGATTTCCAGCTCTTTGTGGAGACGGTCGCGGATCTGGCGCGAGGTCACCAGCGACCCTTCGCGGCCGGCGAAAGGGGAGTTGTTCACCATGAAGTCCATCTTGAGCGTCGGCGGGTCGACGGCGATGCTTGGCAATGGTTCTGCATTCGGATCCTCGCAGACCGTATCGCCCACCATGATGTCTGGGATGCCGGCGATCTGGACGATGTCGCCCGCTTCCGCTTGAGCGACCTCGATCTTTTTGAGCCCGCGGTGGGTGTAAAGTTTCGTGATCTTGTGGGTGGTGCGGACGCCGTCTGGCTTGATCATCGTCACCTTCATCCCGTCCATGAGCGTTCCTTCGTAGATGCGACCGACGCCGAGACGGCCGACGAAATCGTCGTACTTCAAGTTGGCGGGCTGCATGCGCATGGGGACGTCCAACTTGTGAGGAGCGGAAGGGACGGTTTCTAGGATCAGGTCGAACAACGGTTGGAGATCCTTCTTCTCGTCCGTGAGGTTGCGTATCGCAACGCCCTCGCGGGCGATGGCGTAGATATGTTTGAAATCAAGCTGGGCTTCCGTGGCGCCCAGCTCGACGAACAAATCGAAAATCATGTTGTGCACGACATCCGGGCGGGCGGTCGGTTTGTCGATCTTGTTGATGACGACGATCGGCTTCAAACCAAGTTGGAGCGACTTGCGCAGCACGAAACGCGTCTGCGGCATCGGGCCTTCGTACGCGTCGACGAGCAAAAGGACGGAGTCGACCATGCGCAGGACACGCTCGACCTCGGAACCGAAGTCCGCGTGGCCTGGGGTGTCGACGATGTTCACCTTGATATCGCCAAGCATGATGGCCGTGTTCTTGGCGTAGATTGTGATTCCACGTTCCTTTTCCAGCTCGTTGGAATCCATGACTCGCTCCTCGATCACTTCGCGTTCGGAGAACGTTCCGGATTGCTTAAGCATGGCATCGACGAGCGTCGTCTTGCCGTGGTCTACGTGCGCGATGATAGCGATGTTGCGGAAGTCCATAGGGAAAGGATGACAAAGGTAACAGAGGTTACAGAGGCGAACAGAGGTTGAGGAGGTTAAACATTGATCGGATAAAGAAGGTTCCTTCCTTATCCTCTGTCATCCTCTGTAGCCTCCGTCTACCTTCACTTACAGTTGCCGAAGGATAACAGGAAAATGATTCGTTGGTCAACATTTGCCCATTAAGTCATTTGCCCCTATTTTTCCCTTCGAGTAAAATGCGGCCAGTCATAAAAAACCTATGAAAATATCCACACCTTTGATCGTGGGCGCTGTCTTGATTGCCGGATCGATTTATATCGTCTCTGCCCGCACGGATACCCCGAAAGGAGCGCAGAAAGAGGAACCAACCCCCGTAGTCTTAGAGGAGAAAGCTCCGGCGGCAAAAGAGGAGATAAGCGGTTCTGGTACCTTCGCGCTCGATACGGCCGCGAGCGTCCTCCATTGGGTAGGACGCAAGCCCGCATTTATCGATTATCTGGATCGCGGCACCGTGGATCTTTCAAGCGGCGAGTTGACGCTCAAGGATGGCACCGTCACGGCTGGGACATTTACGATCGACTTCACGACGATCGCGGTCGATTCCACCGGCAAGAACGCGGGGGAGACGATGCTCGCCGCCCATCTCAAGTCCAAAGATTTCTTTGAGGTGGAAACCTACCCGACCGGCACGTTCACGCTGGATTCCATCAAAAAAATCGAGGGTGAAATGCTGTACGAGGTCACCGGCAACCTGACGGTGAAGGGGATTACGCGTCAGGTGACGTTCCCGGCCACGATCTACAAGCAGGGAAATGCGCTGCGCGCGCAAGCGCAGACGCAGCTGGACCGGTCAAAGTGGAACATCAAGTACAACTCCGGTTCCTTCTTCAAGAACCTTGGCGAAAAGATCATCGACGACCAGTTCCTCCTCACGCTGGACCTGGTGGCGCTCGCGGAGAACTAACCCACTGATAAAACGCGTCCGCGTCCTGTAGTGGAAAGATATTTGAAGGATCGCAGACCGCTGCCACCTATGAAACAACTATTTCTCTTTGTGTTGCTCCTGCCTCTGTCTGGATTCGGCTGCCCTGCGGCGAAACCAGCGGCTCCCAGGCCTGCCGCGCAAGCCCCGGCCATCCCGCCCACGGTCACGATCCCGGTGGCGGAAGGAACGACGGAAATGAAAAGCCAGCGCTTCACCGTGACGGATGCGAATGCACAGATACAAGTCCCTGCCGCGGACGTAACCGTAAAGGACGCGCAAGGAAACGAGGTTCCTCTCCTTTCGCCCGGGGCCAGCGGAGTCTATCAACCCTATTCCACCGCGGCTCTCGCGGCGGCGCGCGCGCGCGGCGACAAAGTGGTTCTCTTTTTTCATGCCGCCTGGTGCCCCTACTGCCAAGCGGCGGATAAGGCATTCACAACCAACGAGAGCGAGCTTCCCAAGGGCGTCACCCTGCTCAAGGCCGATTACGATACGGAGCAGAATCTGAAAACCCAATTCGCCATTTCCTACCAACACACGTTTGTTCAAATAGACGCCGATGGAAACGTGTTGTCAAAATGGAGCGGAGGTGATATTCCAGAGTTGGAACAATACCTCAAATAATCGCTATGGAAAGACAACCCCTGTACGCGCTCTCCGCTGCCGGCCTGGCACTCGCCGCCGCAACGGGATGGTATTATCTTTCTCCGGCCTCTTCCTCACGGGCAGGCCAGGAGCAATCCGCCAATACGCTCCGGGTGGAAAATTTAGCGTTGCGTCCTGCCACGATTGAAGAAACCAGCTTCTCGCGCGGGCTGGAGAATTTATCTCCGGAATCGCTCGCCCAATTCGAAACGCAGATGAAGGAGCTCGCCGCCATCGAAATCATCGCGTCAGAGGACATGCCCGGCATCCCGTCAACCCGCATCGCGACGCACGACGGTTCGTTCACGGCGTATGCGGAGCCCGCGTCTGGCCGTGGCTATGTGCTTCAAACAGAAACAGGACGATCGTTGTACCTGGATGGGTTCGAGACCCCCAATGGCCCCAATCTTCATCTTTATCTCGCAAAAGATCTGACCGGCCGCGAGTACTACGATTTGGGCGCCCTCCGTGCAACCAAGGGGAACGTGGGTTACCCCCTCGATGCGGAGATCAATGTCGACGAGTACCCCTACGTATTGATTTGGAGCGTCCCGTTCCGCGTCCTATTTGGGTCGGCGCTGTTGTCAGCGACGGAGAAGTAAGGGGAGGCGGGAGAGAGAGTGGAGTCTGCCTTCTACCTTTTACTTTCTACTGCCCCTTCCAACTCGCCATCAATACATTCGGCACCGCTGTCAATGAGTCGATGGTCTCCTCGAAGGATCCGGTCTGAACGGACAATCCTGTCGATGGGCCGCCATCGAGGTTTACGACCTCGGTCCAATCTACCCCCATCTTGGGGAGGAGATGGGAGAGTGCGAAGAGGGTAAGCGGGGAATCGGACACAACGCCGACATACGCATACGTTCCGTCTGTCCCAAGGAACGTGCGTCGTGCCCGCAAGCCGGAGTCCTCTGCTACCGCAGGGGCTCTGTCATACACCAACCAAGGGAACGTTTGGAATATATCGAGGGGGTCTTTGAGTTCTCCTTCTGAATCCATCTTTGTCAGACGAAGCGTTGGGGAAAGCAGAACCGCGGCCGATTTGTCTAGGTCGAACATTCGGTCACCGATGCGGGTTCCTCGGACGGCAGCGTATCCTGACGGAAGCATATCGTCGTGGAAATAGACCCCATTGATAACCAGAAAGCCCTCGGGATGGATTGTTTTCCACTCGCGGATGGTGTGCGGGGCGTCTTGCACCAGTCGCAGTTCCGCCTGCGCGAGTGGCCATCGGTACACCACGGCCCGCACGGTCGCAGCCGCTGGGTCGACGTATCCCAACCGTTCGAGGTATCCGTCGACGGCGATCCATGCGTTGGAAGGAACCATTGGTTCCTCGATAGGAGGTTGAACAGGCATTTGTGGCAAAACAATCTCCTGGGAAACGGAACCGCATCCGGAGAAGAGCAAGGTCAGCGTAAGCAAGGGAAAAAGAAGAAATTTCATACGGGCAAAGTATACCGCATTGTTCTCTGCTCCTGGAGCGCGTATACTAAAGAAAATAAATTCCTATGCCCACCATAAAAGAATCTCCCGGCCTTCAGGCCATTGCTACCGCACTCGGAATTCTCTTGGTCGTTTTCGTCGCAGTCCGCACGGTCCAAAGCGCGCTCCAAATCGGACAAATCGGGAAACCGATGCCCACCCAGAATGAAATCTCCGTCGATGGAGAGGCGAAGCTGCGCATCACCCCTGATCTTGCCACGATTTCCCTTGGCATCGAAACGAAGGCGCCGACCGTCGCGGAGGCACAGGAAAAGAATTCAAAGCAATCCAACGCCCTCATCGACAAGCTCGTGGCGGCGGGGCTCGATAAAAAGGACGCCCAGCAGGAGAGCTACAACGTGTATGAGGCCTGGGAATGGGACCAGGCAACCCAGACGAACAAAAAAATCGGGTGGAGCGTCAACCAATCTTTGCGGGTCGATGTCCGTGACCTGCTCAAGGTTCCCGCTGTTCTCCAATTGGCCGGGCAGGCCAATGTCACAAGCATCAGCGGCCCCAACTTCCAAGTAGAGAATCCGAATAAATATCGCGAGGAAGCGCGCCGTCTGGCTCTTGAGAACGCTCGGAAAAATGCCAACGAGCTAAGCAAGAACTTGCAAGTGAAACTCGGGGACGTTCTGGGATATGCGGAATACATAAGTACCGGAGGCGGCGGCCCCTACCCTACGATGGAAAGGGCGGTAGACGGCATGGGCGGAGGGGCTCCTGCGCCGACCATCCTTCCAGGCACCGAGGAAATCACCTTTACCGTACAGGTTCGGTACGAGATCATCCGATAAGCGAAGGGACAGGAAAAAACGGGGGAACCCGTTTTTTCCTTAAAAAAATTCCCCCTCATGACGGCGGAGCGGGGGGAAGGCCGAGTGCGTCGGCCATGCGCGAGAGGAGGCGTGCCCTGGCAAAGGACTGAAACGGCCAATTGGAAGGAAGGCCCGGGATGAAGACGGTGACCTGGCGTTTCCCGTCGGGGAGCAAGGCCCTCTGTCTCCTTGTCAGCGGAACTTTCTCAACTTGGATTCGAGCCGATTCCGGAAATCGGTAAATTGCGGGCTCGAACGCGTGTTTTGGAGCTCGGAATTCGATCCGAACGAGCGACAGGTCACGGGGAAAGTGGCGGGAGCGTTTCGCTTCCTCGGCCCATTGCTCGACCGGAGCCCGTTCTATCAAAAAGTGAATCGGTTTGAGCCGTGCCGCATACGGACGGCTGATGTTCTTGATGTCCGCCGACAGCGTCTGAATGGAAATCCCCTTGATCTGTCGGAATTCGATGGCGTCCATCGTCCATGCAAACTCGAATTCTTCCGGCAACCACGATTGGTTTTTGGGGATATGCTCCAGCGCCGCATCCAGTATGTGCTCCCGCCGCTCTGTGAGCTGCCCGCAGAGGGTCGGTTCTTGGGGCTCGATGCGGATAGGCCGTTCAGGGAGCAGGGGAAAGACGATGAGTAAGACGGGTGGGGTGGGGGTCTTGGCTTGATGGAACAATCCGTCAGACATGGTTCCGATCATAGGCGAAGTTCCGCATCCGGTCAAGCGTTGTGGTATTATTCCCCGTGTATGCGATGGGTTTTTTGTGTGCGTTTGTGGGTGTTTCTTATCCCAAAGCCCTCGCGCGGGCTTCCGCCCACGGATATTATTTTTGCCACCGCGTCGGCGGCTGGACCGATCCCCCCTTGATCCTGTGATAACCATCTGCGATCAATACGTGAGTTGTTTCGATGCAAAAATCGTCGGCATTAAATTAGAAAAAACCGGTCACGCCTTCCTTGGACGCTATGCCAACCCTTGGCAGTGGTAATCGACGCTACGGGCCCAAGGCCCACCACCTCCTTGCCCTCCAAGAAGAAGGTTTTTCTGTTCCTTCATTCGTCCTCTTCACCGCGGACGACCTTGTTCGATCTCCCAATGTTCTCGCAACAGAAGCACAGAAGACCTTGGGGATGAAGGCGTACGCCGTGCGTTCGAGCGCGTTTTCGGAAGATACGACAAGCTCCTCTATGGCGGGGCTCTTCAAAACACGCCTGAACGTGGCGGCGCCTGACCTTGCGTCCGCGATCGCGGATGTGTGTAACCAGGCACGGGAAAAACTCGGCTCCCTCGATGAGTTTTCCTTGATAGTCCAACAATTCATCGAACCGGATTTTGCGGGGGTGACGTTTACCCGTGATCCACAAGGGCTTCGCGAAACGGTTCTGGAATACCATGCGGGACGTGGAGAAAACGTCGTGGCAGGGATCGTCCGTCCCATTCAGCTGCGGTTTGTCCGTAGCCAGGAAGAGGTGGAAACAGAGTTGCCTTACCTGGAAGAAGCACGGTTGGCCTTTCTGCAAATCGAAGAACGATTTGGCTTTCCTCAAGATATCGAGTGGTGTGTGAAGGATGGGCGATGGCATTTCTTGCAATCGCGGCCGCTTACTACCATCACGCGCCGCCAAGCAGATGCATTGGACTATGCTGACAAGATTCTCCCTCCGACGGAATTTCTGTACGAAAAAACCGGGGTGACGGAGGTGGCGCCATATGCGACCCCGCTCACCCTGTCCCTTCTTGAGAAATTGTATGCAAAAGGAGGGCCCATCGACCATTGTTATCAATCCATGGGCGTCCGATATGCCGACACGAAATCACTGGTGCTGGTTGGAAACGACTTGTACACAAATCGGATCGCGGAACTTCACTCCCTGTTTCCGGCGTTTGGCTTGGCAAGGATCCCCGATGAACCGCCAGTGGTGCAAGCGCTCAAAGGGCTGTGGACGACATGGAAAAATACCCGGGCGCTTCGCTCATATGTATTCGATCTGGATGCTTTGGAAAGGAATGCCCGAACCCTCCTCGCAGCCACCCCGAAATCTGAGAGCTTTTCGGAGGCAGTGAACCGTTTTTGCGAGGAGTACGAAACCGTCTTCCAGATAAATCTCGCGGCTCAACGAATGGTAGACGACCTCGTGAAGCAACTGCCAGACTCCACCCTCCGAGCTGGCATTCTGGAAGGGGCCATCCCTTCCTTGGGAGACATATTGCCTCCGTCAGATCTTGTTGGAAATACTCTTGAGTTTGTTGATGAGTCACCGTTTATCACTCGCATACATCAAGCTCCTCCGTCGAAACCCGAGACAGAAACAGAATCTATCATCGCGGCGAGACGCGCGCTCGCGTTGCGGGAAATCGGGCGTTGGATCGCGATACGAGGCATTTCAACGGTCCGCCGCTGGGCCAAGAAAATGGGAGGGGAAGACTGGGCATTTTTTCCTCTGAAGGAATTTCTGGATGATCAAACGCAAAGAGCCGACAAACGGCTGGAGGCGCGGGCGCGGGCGCTCGCAAGAAAACGCAGGGAGGGGTGGCAATTTCCATCCACACTTTCGAGTCGTCCGATAGAAACCAAACGCGCCTGCATTGGTGTCTCGTCGGGGGTAGCCAGAGGGACGCTCTGCGGGCCAGAAGAAATAGAATCTGTTGTAGACCCTATCGTGATGACAGAAGGTTTCTCGGCGGATCTCTCGCCTCTCTTATCGAACATTCGAGGAATCATCGCCACGCAGGGAGGTTTATTGTCCCACCTTTCTATCTTGTGTCGTGAAGCGCAGATCCCCGCGATTGTCGGGGCGGACCTCTCAAAACTTCCCCGCGGCTCTCGCATAGAAATGGACGGAAGCGCCGGGACATGGAACATCCTGGACTAAACATCCCCACCCCCTTCTTTCATCCGCCCTCGTGCTACAATGTCCCCACTATGAAACGCGCGGAACAGATTGTAATCGCTGGGGCTGGTTTTGCGGGGATTTATGCGTGGAAAGCGCTGCGGAAGCGATTTGGACACGATGCAACAAAAAAGATTATCCTCGTGAACCATGCGAATTTTTTTCTGTTTACTCCTTTGTTGCATGAAGTCGCCACGGGTTCTTTGATGCCCGAAACGCTTGTCGAACCGCTGCATAAGATTATCGGACAAGAAGGAAGCGAGCTTGTGGTGGGGGATGTCCTCCGTGTTTCCCTGAAAACAAACACCCTTGACACCACGCAAGGACCTGTTCCATTCGACCGTCTTCTTCTTGCGCTTGGGTCGGAAACCAATTTTTATGCCATCGCAGGGGCACAGGAGCACTGCTTCGTCCTCAAAACGATGGAGGACGCGACTCGGCTCAAGAACAGATTCATCGACCAGTTCGAGAAGGCCTCTCAAACGCAGGATCTTGTCGTGCGCGAGAGTTTGCTCCATTTTGTGGTGGTGGGCGGGGGTCCCACGGGCGTCGAACTGGCGGGAGAGATGTCGGAATTGTTTTATGAAAGCTTTGGGGATTATTATCCAAACGAAGGGTTCATGGAGCTGGTCCGTATTACTCTTATCCAATCGTCACCCGATCTCCTTCCCATGTTTTCGCCCGCCATGCGGGAACGCTCCAAAAAAATTCTTGAACAGAAGCATGTTGAAATCCTGTTGGACGCAGCCGTGACTTCTGTCGATGAACGGGGAGTGACGATGCAAGCGGGAGCTCGTCTCAAAAGCCAAACGATCATCTGGACCGCGGGAGTCAAGCCGCGATCCATTTCGTTCGATGAACCGGTCGCGCACGACGCGCGCGGGGCGGTCGTGGTGTCCCCATTCCTCCAAATCCCTTCCCATGATCACGTGTTCGTACTGGGTGACATGGCTCGGGCGGACGACGGCCACGGGGGATCCTTGCCGCCTACCGCCCAGGTTGCCGTCCAAGAGGGGGAATATGTGGCTCGTGTGATAGCGGGGGAGACCGCCTCACCGTTTCGGTATCACCACAAAGGCAGTCTTGTGTCCTTGGGGCAATGGATGGCCATTGCCGAGTTAGGAAGATGGCATGTGGCCGGACGGGTTATGTGGTGGCTCTGGCGAACGGTCTACTGGAGCAAGCTTCCCAGCTGGCAGAAAAAGGTGCGGGTGGCGATCGATTGGACGATCGAATTATTCTCCACCGCGCGCGACACGGCCCGACTGTAACTTTTCGTAATCAGTTGTGGTTAATCCTCTCCTTATGAAAGTCATTTTGCTCAAAGATGTCGCTGACCTCGGAAAAGCCGACGACGTGAAAGACGTCTCCGACGGCCATGCCGAGAATTTCCTCTTTCCTCAACATTTAGCCATCCCTGCTACAAAGGCGGCCATCAAGGCAATCGAACAGAAAAAGGAAAAGGCCCGGCGGGAATCGCAGAGCGATTTGGATAAGGAAGCGACCCTGGCGCGCGGCCTGGACGGACAAGAGGTGGTCTTTGAGGCAAAGGCGAGTGAGAACGGCACGCTTTTT
Organism: Candidatus Uhrbacteria bacterium; assembly: GCA_016188425.1. Classification (GTDB taxonomy): domain Bacteria; phylum Patescibacteriota; class Patescibacteriia; order UBA9934; family GWF2-40-263; genus JACPHX01. The sequence goes on from JACPHX010000023.1 coordinate 30,862, forward strand.
GCGGCGATCACGCCCAAGATGATCGCGGCCGCCCTTCGGAAGTTAGGGTTCGATGTCGACTCGGATTGGATCTCTGTCCCCATCATCAAATCCCCCGGCGAGTACGCGGCTATGATAGAATTCCCCCATGGTTTTGAAAGCAAAATTTCCGTCAACGTTTCCAGTGAATGACGTTCTTTGAGTATTCGCATAAATTCGTAATTCGTCGACCATCTGTGTCTCAACCAAAATTCGTCTTTGTTTCCGGCGGCGTCATCAGCGGGTTAGGGAAGGGAATAACGACGGCGTCCTTGTCGGCGATCCTTGAAGCAAAGGGGTACAAAGTTTCGCCCATGAAAGTCGATATGTATCTGAACCAGGACGCGGGAACGATACGGCCGTCGGAGCATGGGGAAGTGTACGTCACGGAAGACGGGTTGGAGTCGGATCAAGATTTGGGGAACTATGAACGGTTTATAGGTCGTCCGCTTTCGCGAGCCAATTACATGACGACCGGGCAAGTATACACCGAGGTGCTGCGCAAGGAGCGCGCCTTCGAGTATGAAGGGGAGGATGTGGAAGCGATCCCTCATGTCACCGACGAAATTATCCGTCGGTTCGATAAGGCGGGCGAAGGAGCCGACGTTGTTATCGTTGAGCTTGGAGGAACGGTGGGGGAATACCAAAACGGCATCTTCTTCGAGGCGGCTCGTCTCATGAAACTGCACCGACCCGCCGACATCATCCACGTGCACGTGGCCTTCCTTCCGATTCCCGGCAATCTTGGGGAGATGAAAACCAAACCTGTGCAGCAATCCGTCCGATTGCTAAACTCGATGGGCATCCAGCCGGAGTTCGTCGTTGGACGATCATCTCAAGCGATGGATGACAAACGCAAAGAGCGGATCTCACTTTTTTGCGGCATCCCCAAAGAAGCAGTCATCTCCAATCCAGACGTTGGGTCTATCTACGAAATCCCCCTGCTCCTTGAAGAGCAGCGGCTGGGCGACATGGTCTGTGAGAAGCTTGGGCTCAAAAATCGAAAATCAAAATTAGAGCCATGGATGAAGATGGTCGATCACATAACGAAATCGACGAAGGAAGTGAATATCGGGGTGGTTGGAAAATACTTTGGAACGGGCGCGTACACGCTAAGCGACGTCTACATCTCCGTCATAGAATCATTGAAGCATGCGGGGTGGAGCGAGGGGGTGAAACCGGTATTGCATTGGATCGACAGCACGGCGCTAGAGCAGATCCAGACGGACGGGGCAGGAAAGTTCCTCGATGGGCACGACGGGATCGTCGTGCCTGGCGGGTTCGGTTCGCGCGGGATAGAAGGGATTATCGAGGCGATACGCTATGCCCGCGAGAAAAAGATCCCCTATCTCGGCCTCTGCTACGGGATGCAGTTGGCAACGATCGAGCTCGCGCGCTACGTAGCGCATCTGGACCAGGCGCATACGACCGAGGTCATGACCGACTCGCCCAACCCGATCATCCACGTGATGCCCGAGCAGGAAAAGAAAATGCTCAAGAAGGAATATGGCGGCACCATGCGCTTGGGCGCGTGGCCCTGTGTCCTCACAAAGGGGACAAAACTCCACGAAGCGTACGGCGCCGATCAAATCATCGAACGCCACCGCCACCGCTACGAGTTCAACAATGCGTATCGTGACGTCTTGCAAAAGGCGGGGCTCATCATCGCCGGGACAACGCCGGACGGACAACTCGTGGAAGCGATCGAGCTCAGGGATCACCCGTTCTTCATTGGCGTGCAATACCATCCGGAATTTCTCTCCACACCACTGAAGCCACATCCGCTGTTTGCCGCGTTTATAAGAGCCGCCATAAAACAAATAAGATAACGCCATGTTATAGGCGGGGTGAAGGGACCCCGCCTATTTATTTTGAAAAAAACGCCGCCCCATCCGCATTCACGTATTTCGCGTGTCGCGGATCAGGCGGGTCAGGGGAGCGAACGACGCGGACATGTAGATGCCCGAGAGGGTGGGCCACATGCGGTCGATAGTGTCGTCGGTGAGGAAGCGGGTCTCGTTCTTCGCGTCTGATGGCGGATGGATGAGCAGGTTCACGCTCCGTCCTTCGCTCCCGTCACGCCGACCGACGGCCATCATGAGAAGATCCCAGAGCGAATCGCCAATGATGAGGTATTGGGAGAGGTCGCCGCTGGTTTTTTCGATGAACCTTTCGGCGGCATCGTCTTTGTTAGCGCCAACGACCACCGTGCGAAAATCTAGGTCGATGATCTTGCCGCCATCCTGCCCGCCCGCAAAACGGATTTCAGAGGCAGCGACGGAAACCTTCCGATGCAATCCATGATGCCGCAGACAAGGCACCAGCACATCAGCAAGACCCCAGCTCACGACACATACTTCCTCGAAGTATGCGAAGAACTCGGGGACGCCGTCGCGCAAGGCCAGGGATCTCCCTGCCGCTTCAAAGGCGCTCCGTTTGACTCCCGCTTCCTTCATCCAGTGCACGCTCATGGCGGTGATGGCGGCCTCCGTCACGAGCTGGTCGTGGCGGGAGCCCTTCTGCACCCACCAATGTCCCTCCCTCGCCCCGAAGAAATCTTTCCGCGCGCCGCGGATGTACTCGAGCGATTCCTTATCCGCTCGCTTCGCCTCCGGGCTGAACCCTCGTTTGACGCGATTCCAGTGAATTTCTGGCGAGAAGGTTCCATCCCAATCGCCAATGAGGAACGCAAGTGCCTTGAGCGCACGGATGAACCACTCGACGTTGCCGTTTACAATGAGCAGATTGCCGCTCCGTTTCCCTGCATTCCTATGGCTGATCGCCTCCTTCGCTTCCAAAACTGTCGTACATGAAACGATATCCATGTTTCTTGTGCCTCCTGCTGGGACTCTATCGGAGGGCAAAGCGAGCGTCAATCCGGAATCGGCACGAACATCGTGGGGATGAACCGCTCGTAAAATTCGTGGCGTGAGGATTCATACGGCTTGAAGGCGCCAAGTGGTTCCTCGACGACTTTCGGATAATAGATGACATGGGTGGGTGACGAGACAGAGACTGGTTCCGCTTCATCCCCGCCTTCCGGCAACACGTAGGAAAGATCTCCACGAATAGGGATCAGGTCGGCGCTTGCAGAGAAGTCGTAGTGCACGAGCGTTGATGTGCCCGTGTTCTTGATCAAGAGTCGGTTGATGCGTACCGCCATCTGGCCTGCGACGAGGATGCGTCCGCGCAGGAGCGTGATTTCAAACGGATCAAGGGAATCCAAAACGACATCCGTCCTCTCATCGAGATAAAGACGAGAGGCATCGCCATCTTGTAAGAGCGCGCGTCCACCAGCATCCGTGCTCAACATTTCTCCCCGACGTACCCGATCCGACCCAGAGACAACCCGTGGTTGATTCCCTGGACGCTGAATCGTCACCACCCCTTGGTCGGAAGAGACGGTCGCACCCGGTTGCCATTCGAATCCTTTTCCACCCGCCCACCCAAACCCAACCATCCGGCCCACCAAAAGCGCCCCAAGAAGCAAAAGGACGAACACGACAATTATTCTTGTTTTCATGTACAATTTTACTGTTCGTCTTTATTTCCCTTGAAACCCTTGCGACCCTTGTCGCCCTTGCAACCCACCCTATGCTCCTAGAATTCTACGGCACCGAGTGCCCCCACTGCCAGGTGATGATGCCCATGGTCGACAAACTTATCAAAGAAGGAATCGAGATTGAAAAATACGAAGTTTGGCACGATGAGAAAAACGCCGAGCTTATGAAGAGGTACGACGCGGGCCTGTGTGGCGGCGTGCCGTTCTTTTTCAACACGAAGACGAAAAAGATGATCTGCGGGGAGGCGGACGAGAAGGAGGTGAGGAAATGGGCAAAAGACAAATGAACGCAGGTTGCAAGGGTCGCAAGGGTTTCAAGAGCATCAAGGGAATGCACTTTCGGACATGCCCTTGAGACCCTTGTCGCCCTTGCGACCCTTGAAACCTGTTCTCCCCCTTACTTTAGAAATTTATTCATCCAAAACGGATCAACTTCCACGTTCAAATCCAAAAAGATCGGAACCTGCATCACCATTTCCAATTCCTTCCGTGTCGCCTGGCCAATTTCCTTGATCCCGCGTCCGCCGGCGCCGATGATGATGCGCTTGTAGCGCTCGTCGGTGGTGAAGATGTTCGCCTTGATGTAAAGGACGCCGTTGTCACGCCGTTCAACGGCCTCCACTTCCACGTGGATGGTGTAAGGGATTTCCTGGCGCAAACGCAAGAATAATTTTTCGCGGATCAGCTCCGCCGTCCACACCTCGTTTCCAAGACTCGTCAACTGGCCTTCTGGGTAATAGGCCTCGCCCGGAGGAAGGTAAGAAAAGATACGATCGATCAGGGTCTTCGCATGCGTCCCGCGCAAGGCAGAGACTTCGACGACCTCGCTAAAATTCGCGGCCATGTCCAAATAATAATCCCGGTATGGCATCTTCTCATCGATCTTGTTGATCACGAGGATCTTTGGTTTCTCGATATGTTCAATGAGTCGCAACGCCGCTTTCTCTTCTTCACCGATTGATCGCGTTGGGTCGACGACGTAGAGGATCAAGTCGACGTCTTTGAGGGATTCTTTCACGTTCGCCATGAGCGTGTTGGCCAGCGCGTCTTTCGTATCCTTGAGCACGCCAGGCGTATCCACGAAGACAACTTGCCCTTCTGGACGAGAAACAATCCCTTGAATAGGGAACCGAGTCGTCTGCGGCTTGGGCGTCGTAATCGCGACCTTGGAACCGACAAGCGCGTTTAGGAGCGTCGACTTCCCAACATTGCTGCGGCCAACCAAGACCGCGAAACCGGACTTATAGGTGGAGGTAGTGGTATTCATATTGGGGGGATGATGGCAGGAAAATGGGGGGAGGTCAATCAAGGCGCAAGGGGCGCAGGAGGTCCAAGGGGCGCAAAGTACATGGACGCGCGCGCGAATGAGCTTCCGTCTCCTGGCTCCTTGCCTTGCCCCCTGCGCCCCTTGCGCCTGCATCACGATACAAAACACCCTCATCTCACGAGCTCATGCTCATGCGATCAGGGTGTTTCCTGGCGTTGTAGAGCTGCGCCAGGTCAGCGGGGCTTTCGTCAGCGGGAGCCGACTATTTGCCCTTGAGGGGCTTCCTCTTCATGGACATTTTGTCCATGTCCGTGAAGGAGGGAGGGGCTGCGACGCAGTCCTCGACCTTCTTCGCGGTACAGGTGGTTCCGTCGGGGAGACGGAAGACCTGGAGCCCTTGCGCCTTGAGCGCGTCCACGGCGGCCTTTTGGCCGGCCGTGTCCTTTTTTGCCGCCTCGAGCGACTTGCGGCTCTGCTCTGCCTTCTCTCGGAGGGAGAGGGGGCGCAGCGGCGAGCGGGTCGCGGGCTTGGCAGTGACCTCCGGCGTCTTGTCGACGACCGGGGAAAGGGCGGGGGCGGGGGTCTCGGACGTTTCGGAAACGAGGGTGGCCTTGGCCTGCCCTCGAGGGACGTATCTGCCCGTTGTGATCTTCTCGTCCTTCGGAGCGACCCGATCCTCCGAGGTCTCGATCTTGTCGGCCTTCTCGGCGGCGACGGGGTTCGAGGGGGGGAGGACACACTGGCAGACAGGTGTCGCGAAAAGCGCACACCCATGACCAAAAAGCAACACCCCGACGACAAACAAAATGTTCCACCCGACCTTCAAAGCCGCGGCGAGCCCGGAGTTTCCATTGATCGTCATCCTTTGAACCATTTTTTCTTCTCCTCTAAAGCGCAGCCAACATGGCCACTTCCCATACAACGGGGTCGACCTTGGTTGGTCGGCATCCGTTTTGAGCCAAGCAAGATACCACCTTTTGCCCGTCCTGTCAAGTTTCGTCCTCCTTGATTTAGCTAAAATTAGATATTTATTTTGTCCACCACAACTGACATGCTAACCCCGAGCGTTAGCAGCCGCACACCCCGTCACTCTCCCTCTCCGGCGAAGCCGGATCCGGCTCCGCCGGACTCCACTCTCCCTCCTCCCTCCTTTTACGAATTTGCACAGTTTTAGCAAAACATGGTCTGCTAACCCCGAGCGTTAGCATCCGTTCCCATCCCATTTTTCGTACTTCCGTAATTCCGTATGCTTCCGTAATCCGTAACGAGAATCCTATGCTCCTCCTCGCCCACAACATCCGCTCCTTCCACAATGTCGGCGCCTTCTTCCGTATCGCGGACGCGTTTGATGTTGAAAAGATATACCTGACGGGCTACACAGGAACTCCTCCCCACAAGGACATCGCGAAGGTGGCGCTTGGATCCGAGCATCGAGTTGCTTGGGAGAAACAGGATAACCTCCAGGAATTGATAGGACGACTTAAACAGGAAGGGATAATTATCGCCGCCTTGGAAACAGGCGTAGTATCTGTGCCGATCCAGACTGCCGCCCTGCGATTAGACCAATCAACGACTGCTTTGATTCTTGGGAGCGAAGTAGAGGGGGTTGATGATGAGATTTTGGCAATGGCAGACATAGTCGTTTCCATCCCCATGATCGGTCAGAAAAAATCCCTCAACGTCTCCGTCGCTTGCGGGATTGCAGTCTATGGATTGACCAGGTAGACCATGCTATTATTTTCTTGTATGAAATCCTACGAAAAAATAAGAATGTACACGGTCATTTTTGAACAAGCAGAAGAGGGTGGTTTTATTGCTTCCGTTCCAATTCTTCCTGGCTGTGTATCCCAAGGTGAAACATTCGAAGAGGCAAGAATTAACATCAAGGACGCCATCGAAGGATATGTGGCCGTCCTCAAGGAGGATGGTGATGAGATCCCGACAGAATCTCCAGAACGAATTGCGGCAACCGTGGCCGTCCCAATGCTTCCGTAATCCCTATGGGCGGCAGACTTCCTCAATTGAAAGCATTGGAAGTTATCCGAGCGCTTGAGCGGCTCGGTTTTGCGTTTAGACGACAAACGGGAGGCCATGTCATTTTGCGGCACCCAATCACGAAACGCATCGTCTCCGTTCCCAGCCATGACGGAGACATCAAACGAGGTTTGCTTTTCGGCATCATCAAACAGGATGTGGTCGAGAAAACTCAATTTGAGATGATGCTTCGTGAATAATGATTTCGTATGCTTTCAATCATCATCCCCACAAAAAACGAGGAAACCCTACTGCCGCGGCTTTTGGCGTCGATCAAGCGCCAGACTGTGGCTCCAAAGGAAATCATTGTGGCGGATGCATGGTCGACGGATACGACGCGGTTGATTGCGGCAGCACATGGCGCCATCATCGTTGATGGTGGGATGCCCGCGGCTGGGCGAAACCGCGGGGCAGAGAAAGCGACGGGGGATGTCCTTTTATTTTTGGATGCAGATGTGGAGCTCACGGATCCAACCTTCCTTGAAAGAGCGGCTGTTGACTTAGAGGCGCGTGGCTTGGATGTCGCGACCTGCGATGTGGCGCCGCTCTACGGGAAACGAATCGACCATTATCTGCACGAAGCGTATAATATGTATGTTCGATTATGGGGGGCCACGCTCCCGCATGCCCCAGGGTTCTGTCTGTTTGCCAGACACGATATCCATCGTGCTATCCATGGGTTCGACGAAACCATTTTGTTTTGCGAAGACCACGATTACGCGCGCCGGGCGGGAAAATGCGGACGCTTCGGATTCCTCAATGGCGTCTGCGTGCCTGCCTCCACTCGCCGCCTGGACCGCGACGGGCGCCTGGCCGTCGCCCTGAAATACACCGCCGCAGAATTCCACCTGTTTTTCGCTCCCATCCGCCATGCGGGATTCCGCTATACCTTCGGCCACACACATTCTTCAGACCAAACGCCCTGATCTATGTCTGATGCCCATCGCCCGCATCTTCCTTCCCTCTGCGCTCCCCTGCGCTCCTTTGGGCTCCTCTGCGCCCTCTTGATGCCTTCCTTCGTCCACGCCGGCACCGTGGACATCGGCATCACAAAACAAGGAATCACCTTTTCAAAACCAGAACCGTTTGTCGCCGGAGACACGATCCGCATTTACGCGCAAATAAAAAACTATGGGGATGTTGACGCGGTCGGAGCCGTCAATTTCTACCAAGGCCCCATCCTTATCTCTGAAAGCCAAACGATCTCGCTTCGGGCAGGCAAGAGCCCGGAGGACGTGTTTGTTGATTTCGTCGTACCGGATGGCCCATTCAATATCCGCGCCGACGTGGTCGGCGTGCGCCCAGAAGACAGCAATGACGCGAACGATTCCTCTTTGAGCCGGCTCTTCACCCCTATCATGGACGATGACCACGATGGGATCGCGGACGCGAACGATAATTGTCCTTTGACGGAAAACAGCTCGCAGCGGGATACCGACAACGATGGAATGGGCGATAGCTGCGATGAAGATGACGACAACGACGGTCTCTCCGACGCGAAAGAAGCCGAGCTGGGAACCGATCCGCGCCGGGCAGATACGGATGGCGATGGCGTGCTCGATGCCGATGATGCCTTTCCTTTAGACCCCTCAAAATCAACAAACGATCCTCCGCCCGTTCCCGTTCTCCCAACCCCTGTTGTTGTTTTGCCTCTCCTTGCTCCCAAAGCAGAAAAAGAATCTCTTCCCACAACAGAGGATCCAGCCATAAAGATACCAACTTCTCTCGCTGTTTCCACGGAACCAAAAACAAAATGGGCTCCTGATGGAGAAGTGGCGGGGGTCATGGATATTGTCTCGCAAATCGCTCCAACACCCAATTACATCAATACTTCCCCGCGTTCGGCGTTTCGCTACCGTCACACCAAGTGGAACACATTCGTCTTTGAGGCATTGACGCCGCCTGATCCCACGACAACCGTCACATGGGATTTTGGAGATGGCATCACGTCGGAGGCGCGTGAAGCCACCCACGTCTACCAAGATTTTGGCCGGTTTCATGTCACGTTAAAAGTTGTCTCCGCCTCTGGAGAGGTTGCGGAAGACCAAATCGACGTGCATGTCCCGTTTTTTGACTTAGGAAACAAATTCCTGCTTGGCGGATTAATCCTTCTTGTTCTCATATTGATCACCGGCACGGTACTGATTCTTCGTCTTGGTCCGCGGCGAGCGCGGCGCCAACTGGTTCGAAAAACGGTCGAAGCAGAAGAGGGCGATTCCCATCGAGTCCGTATCCATGTTGATTGATCGCTGCGCATGTTCAAACTGCTGAACCGGGAGTCCCAATCGATCGTTGGAGCCGCCAGCATGGTCGGCTTATTTTCGCTTGTGAGCCGGCTTACCGGTTTTTTGCGCGACCGGCTCCTGGCGGGAGCATTCGGGGCAGGGGAGACCCTCGACGCGTTCTTTGCCGCGTTTAAAATCCCCGACACTATTTATGCGCTTCTGGTTGTTGGGGCGCTGTCTGCGACCTTCATCCCGCTTTTCGTCCAGCATTACAAAACCCAAAACCATCCAGACAAAGCATGGCGCTTCGCCAACCTGTCCCTAAACGCCATCCTCGTCTCGATGATCATCGTTGGAATCATTGGCGCCGTCGCCGCCCCATGGCTCGCGGTACTCATTGCTCCTGGATTTTCTCCTGGAAAACAAGCATTCGTGGCACAGCTTATGCGGCCGATGCTTATTGCCCAAGCGCTGTTGTCCGCATCTATGGTTTTTGGAAGCGCGCTGCAAGGACTCAAACGATTCCTGCTTCCTTCCATCGCCCCCATTCTTTATAACGCCGGCATCATCTTCGGCGCTGTTTTCCTCGCACCGACTTTTGGTCCCCTGGCTTTGGCCTGGGGTGTCGTGATAGGGGCGTCTCTGCACTTGCTCATCCAGCTGTTTGGCGCACACCTTTCTGGGTATCGTTACCGTCCCATCCTTAGATTGGGTGATCCTGATGTCCGCGCCGTGATCCGGGAAATGGGGCCGCGGATGCTTGGCATCGGGGTCGCCCAATTGCAAATCGTCGTCCTGGCAACGCTCGCCACGAAGCTCCCGGAAGGAAGCGTCACCGCGTTCCAATTCGCTTCCAATATCCAGTATGTCGTTGTGGGTACTATCGGCGTCTCCTTCGCGATCGCCGCGTTCCCCTCCTTTGCTGAATATCTCGGACGCCACGATGCGACCGGGTTTGCCCGCGCCTTTTCGTCTACTGTTCGCCAACTGATTTTCCTCTTGGTGCCCGCTATGGTCATCTTCCTGCTGTTGCGAACGGAACTCGTCCGCCTTGTGGTTGGGGCAGGCGCATTCGATTGGGCCGCGACGATTGCCACCGCCAACGTCCTAGGATTATTCACCATCAGCTTCCTGACCCAGTCTCTCGTCTACCTCCTCACTCGCGCCTTCTTCTCGCTCCACGACCAATGGACGCCGTTTTGGAGCGCGCTCGCCGCCGCTGTTCTGGGGATCGGCATCGGCGCGTTTGCCATGCATACGATCGGCCTTATCGCCCTCCCGCTCGCGTTTGGCATCAGCGCCACGCTGGACGCCGCGCTGCTGTGGGTCTTCCTCCGCCGCCGCCTCGGCCCCCTCGATGAATGGCGTATTGTGAAGACGCTCTACCAAGTGACGATCTGCGGCCTCATTTGCGCCGTCGCCGTGCAATACGCAAAGCCAATCTCCCAATGGCTGATCCCGCTGGACACGTTCCACGGCGTCTTCCTCCGCCTGATGGTCAGTACTTTGCTCGGCGGTTTGTTCTACATCGGCACCGCCCTGCTCCTGCATGTGGAAGAAGCGCACGAATTCATCCAAGGCATGCACCGCCGTTTCTTCCGCAAATTCCAACCCAC
>JACPHX010000007.1 GCA_016188425.1 Candidatus Uhrbacteria bacterium
CAAGGAGCCATCCGGCGAGATGCTACCCGACCAGCTCCGCATAACGCTTACACATCAGTGTATGAGTTGTACGATGCCATGACGGCGAAGAATGAAGACTGGTTGTCACGCGACATTTCTTATGGCGTGTGGTCTTTCGACGAGAAACCGCCCGAGGGTGCAGTATCGGCCTCTTCGCTCACCGTCGATTTTTCCGCCTCGGTGAATCAGGTCATTTGGCGCTACGATGAGACAGCGGGTGGGTGGATCCGGGCGCAGGGAGGGAAAGACGCCATCACGGCGGATGGGAAAACAATCTCCGCCTCCAACGTCGCCGTCGTCATCACCGATATTTCCATCCTCGACGCCGTCGGCCGCCGCAAGATCCGCACGATTGGGGAAGGGGAGGGATATGTGTTGCGCGATGGAATGAAAATCGACGCGACCTGGAAGAAACCGTCGACCAAAGAACGGTTGCGTTTTTACGACCAGGCAGGAAAAGAGATCCCTATGAAGCCAGGAGCGACCTGGATCGAGGTCGTGGGAGGAGAAGGGCAGGTGACGATAAAGTAGGGTCAAGGCATGCCTTGACCCTGGGAAAACGAAACAAAATAGGCGGGGATCCCTGACCCCGCCTTTGTATTTGTCTATGTTTTTATACCCGCATCTCCACTACCCGCGCCTGCTGTGAGAGGTCGTCCAAGATAAACACTTGCGCCCCAGGAAGGATGGTGCGGGCGAGACGCTGGATCGGCTCCGCTTGGTCTGGATCGATTTCCAGGAGACAGGTGAGCGTGTGTGGGAGCGACGTCCGCTGTCGGCGTATTTGCCGCAGGAGGAGCCAATACCAATCGAGGCCGTCTTCGCCGCCCCAGAGGGCCTGGTAGGGTTCATAGCGCAGCTCCGGCGGCGCCTCGGCCATCTGGCGGCTGGTGAGGTAGGGCAGGTTGGCACAGAGGATGATCCGTGCAGAGACGCCCAAATTGGGCGTCTGTACAGGAAAATGTGATTCAAGCAAATTGGATTCAAAAAATGAGATCCGATCCGCCACGCCGTTTACCGCGGCATTTTGTCTTGCGATATCTAGCGCCTCAGGTGACGCATCGATGGCGGTGACAGGATGGCCAGTCTCTGCAGCAAGCGTCACGGCAATGGCGCCGCTTCCGGTGCCGATGTCCATGAACATAGTTGTAGAGTCCGAGAGCGCGATGGCGCGCTCGACGAGGGTTTCGGTGTCTGGGCGTGGGATGAGGACATCCTTGGTGACGGCAAATGGTCGGCCGAAGAATTCCTTCTCTCCTGTGAGGTACGCGATTGGCTCGCCGTTTCCGCGACGGTTAAGCAGGTCATTGAACAACGGCTCCGCGCGTCCAACCTCCCAATCGGAATGGGTGAACAGCCATGCGGTGGGCTTCTGCATCGCGAAACCTAAAAGGACCTGGGCGTCCAACTGCGCCGAGGCGCTCCTGGTCAAGGCATGGCTCGCGTTTTGCAGAGCGGCAAGAATCGTCACATGTCCTCCGTGTGTTCGGAGGCGGGGTCAAGTGACCCCGCCCATTTATGTTATTGTTTTTCCCCCTTGCGCCCCTTGGACCTCCTGCGCCCCTTGCGCCCGCCTGTTCTCCCGTTCGTCTTTTTGCAGATCCTCGATCATTCCTTGAATATCTCCGTCCATGATCGCGGGGATGTTGTGGTAATTTTGGTTGATACGGTGGTCGGTGACGCGGTCTTGGGGAAAGTTGTAGGTGCGGATTTTCTCCGACCGTTCTCCGGTGCCGATCTGTCCTCGGCGCGCCGTCTCGCGTTCGAGCTTGCGCTTCTCTTCTTCGTGGGCAAGCAGGCGTGAACGCAAGATCGAGAAGGCCCGTTCCTTGTTCTGTGTCTGCGAACGTTCATCCTGGCAACTGACCATGATGCCGGTGGGGATATGGGTGATGCGCACGGCCGAGTAGGTGGTGTTCACGCTTTGCCCGCCGTGGCCCGAGGATGTGGTCGCTTCGAACTTGATGTCTTTGGGGTCGATGGTGAGATCAAGCTCTTCCGCTTCCGGGAGGACGGCGACGGTGACGGTAGACGTGTGAACGCGTCCGCTTTTTTCGGTCGTGGGCACGCGCTGCACGCGGTGGACGCCGCTTTCGAATTTGAGCGCGGAATAAACGTTGGTTCCATCTATTTTAAAAATCGCTTCCTTGAATCCTCCAAGATCATTCATGTTGGAGGACAGCATAGACGTCTTCCATCGCTGGCGTTCCGCATACCGGGAATAGAGTCGGAACAATTCAGCGGCAAATAACGCGGCTTCGTCGCCACCGGTACCGGCGCGGATTTCGATGATAATGTTCTTGTGGTCCAGCGGGTCTGGGGGAATAAGGGCGTTCATGAATGCCTCTTCCTGCGCCTGCACCCGAGGTTCCAGGAGGGCGATTTCCTCTGAAGCCATGGCGCGCAGTTCGAGGTCATTCGATTCCCCGAGCGTATGTCGTGCGCCCGCTAGCTCTTCTGTCGATTTTTCCCACATTGTTCCCGTCTCTCGCAATTCTTTCATGCGGGCATAGGCGCGCATGGTCTCCTGGAATTTTTTCTGATTCGAAACAACCTCGGGCTTGGCGAGAGAGGTTTCAAGGTCCTCGATGGAGGATTGGATTTGTTTGAGTTCGTGGTGGAGATCCATAGATCTGACAAAAACAATAGCGTCTTTTTTAGAAAGACGCCATTGTGTTTCGTTACGCCTGTGCTTCCTGTTTCGGTTCCTCCGCAAGTTTCGGTTCTTCTACAACCGCTTGTACCTTGGGAGCGGCCTTTGCTTCTTTCTCCGCGGTCTCCGCTGCCTTGATGGCGGCACGTTTTTCGCGCTTCACCTTCTTGCCCGTAGGAGCCACGACGGCCGATTTCTTGACCATTTTTTCCTTGAAGCGTTCCACGCGGTGGGCCGAATCGACGATTTTCTGGGTACCCGTATAGAACGGATGGCAGGCGGCACACAGTTCAACCTGAATTTCGTTCATGGTAGAGCCGATCTCGTACTTGGCTCCGCATGCGCACGTAATGGCAGCGTTTTCAAAATATTCTGGGTGGATTTCAAGTTTCATAACGAGGGATATCCTTTTATTCAATGCGGGGAGTGTAGCAGGAGGGGAGGGACTGGGCAAGCCCTGTCCTCTGGACAAGGCCGTGGACGGTTGACTTTTCGGGAAAAACATACAATAATCCTAGAAGTCTTGCGAAGAAAGCAAGCGAAAAACACTCGGGATAGCGGCCATGGTGGTTGTGAAGAGGGGTGTTTCTAGGAGTGAAAAATGTCACGTCGCAGCGCAACTTCTGATATGGAGAAAGGCGGCGGGAAGTTCTTGATCCTCATGACGGGGATTATGAGGATCGTCCGTCAGCAGAACATTTCACCGATGGTGATTGATCGTTTGGTAACGAAGAGAGGTCGGTCGACCTTGGTCAAGATGATCCACGTCGCCCACGAGGACTGGCTCGCGGAGCAGCCGAAGACGATGGAGCTCGAGCCGTACTTCACCCCTCTCAAGGATGAAGATGTGCCCGCGGAGCGTCAGGCCGAACTCGCCGCTTATCGAAAGCTCGCGACGGAACACGGCGTTCCGGCAAACGTACCGGTCTGCTACCGCGTCCGCGTCGGGTTCACCGTGAAAGGCCGCGCCTCGCAGTTCGGTCCTTGCTACGATAAGTTCGGCTACTTGAAGGACTGGAACTTTCCAGATGAGCCGACTGTCGATTGTCTGGTGTTCTGGATCCCCCGACTTTTGAAGGAGAGCGCGGACAAGACCAAGGACCAGCAGCTGGCACTGCTCGCCGAGTTGCGTCAGACGCTCGGGCTGCCCGAAGGCCACATGAGCGGCTTTGGCAAAGCGAGTCTTGTTGTCGGTCTCGTCCTGGCTCACTTCAAGGAGACCGGTGAACGGGCCCCCTTGGATAAGTTGTCTGTTCGTACGGATACCTGCGTCTCAGGTTGCGACCGTTTGGTCGTTGGTCGCTTCGGCGAGTCTGGCCTCGACGTCAACCGCTGGCATGGCGGGCCTGCCAGCGATGGCCTCGGCGTCTTCGCCTTGGGGGTGGTGCTCGGATTCTAGGATTTTTGGTCCTTTCGGCACGGTCCTCGGTCGCTCGGTTCCTTGGTCCTCGGACGCTTTCGTCCGGGGGCCACTTTTTTTGGTAAACTGTCTTTGGCTGCGACGTTGTTGCTCGTGTTTACGGATGCGAGCCGGCAGCACAGGGTACTGCCGCACCAGAATCGCATGGTATACGTATCATGCGAGCGTGTTCGACAGTATGGTTGCAAAGAAAAGGGGTCAGGTCGTGAATTGACGCTTTTTGTAATTTTGTTGAGGAATTGTTGTTGTTTGTGGTGCTGCGCTGAAGGAGATTGCCGAGAATGCGTACGAGTTTTTGTTGGGTTCTTTTGCATTTTTCTTGAATCGCTGGCAGGGATGATGGTGACTGTGAATTGGTGTGTGATAAATGCTTGGAATCTCTTAGGAAATTTGAAATAACCGTCAATTCACGACCTGGCCCCTTTGACTTACAAACACAAAACCTCCTATTTCTAGGAGGTTTTGTTTCTTTCTCGGCTATTCCGAGAACACGACCTGTCATTCGTGCGACTATAATAACAGAGAAAAGTAACGTTGTCAAAAGAAATTATTTTTAAATGTGGTGGAGATGTGGGGATTTGCACCCCGGAGACATCGAATGACAGGTCGAGTCTCGGACTAGCCCACCCCCACCAACCTCGTCAGTATACCAAACACATCATCGTATCGGCCTGCCCGCCATAGCTCTAGGCAACTTAAGCGACGGCGGGTTGACATTTTCCACGTTTTCTGCTAAAATTACTCGGTATTAAATTTTTATCCAATTATGTTTCGATTCAAAAAGATTGCCGCGAGTGCCGTGGGATTGACCGTGATCCTCGGAAGCTTGCTTCAGACCTCGGTGGCTTCGGCCAATGCGTACGATTATCTTCCTGGGTTCGTCTTGCTTGATAGCATGCAGAATCAGATGAAGAGCGTTCACTCGTTCCGCTATGAAGGGCTTGTGGATGTGAGTGACATGGCAGAAACCACGCGCACGACCGGTCTGCGTATGGACGGGGCGTATGTCCGCAACGATGCGGATCCTCTGTTACCTTCCCAAGAGATGAAACTCACGGTTCTTTTTGACGGAAGCTCTCCGGATGAATTCCAAGGACTTATGCTTCGCGCGATCGATAAGGAAGCCTTCGTAAAGTTGGCAGGATCGTTGTTTGGCCAGTATAACGGCCAGTGGATTTCCATCTCGGAAGAGGACATCAAGTCCTATATGGAATCCCAAGGCCTTACCGGCACAGAGATGGACCGCCTGTCGCTTTCCCTGAAGCTGACGCCCCAAGAACAGCTCGAGGCGCAAGAAGAACTGATGGCGGCATTTGTTAAAGCGGGGATCATCAACTGGGGGTATGTCACCGACGGAGAAATGGTCGACGTGATCGAAACCTACAAAATTCCCTTCACGGTCGATTTGGTAGCCGCGGTGGATTTTTTCCAAGCTCAATTCATCAAAGAGATGGAGAAGGCCAAAGAAGAGATGAAGGCGAACATGGACGAGACCGGGCTCACCGAGGATGATATCGATGCGATGCTCACTTACCAGCCGCTCTCTCGCGAAGAGATCGCGCAGGAGATTGAAGCATCTGGCCTCAATGTTTCGATTTCCGGATCGCTGAACATCGGCGTGTACGACCTTCTGTTGCACAAAGCAGACGTGGCGGTCAGCATGGCCGATCCTGCCATGCCAGAGGACAAGTACTTTGCTTCCCTCACCGTCCGCCTCTCCGATTTCAACGCGCCGATTTCTATCGCGCGCCCAGAGAATGCCGTTCCTTTCTCGCAGCTCATGAGCGATTACACCACGCCATTGGCTCCTGAAATGAGCTATGATGATTCCTATTATGGTGATGGAGAATATGCCGGGGAATCCATCGATACGGATGGAGACGGTCTCTCGGATGAGTCCGAATCGTTTTATGGCACAAACCCAACGCTCTCCGATACGGACGGAGACGGATACGACGACCTGACGGAAATCGTCAACGGGTACAATCCCAATGGCCCTGGAGCAATGGACGAGTCTATGAACTACGACTACTAAAAGAAACAAACACCCCTTTGGCAAAAGCTGGAGGGGTGTTTTGTTGACAGAGGAGGGTGGAGACGGTGGAATAGCACACGTATGCCAACTCCTTCCTCCCTCTTCGACTACGTCCTTCCTCCCGAGCGCATCGCCCAACATTCCGCCGTGCCACGCGACCATTCGCGGTTGATGGTGGTTGATCGGGGAACAGGGGGGTGGTCCCACAAGAAGTTTTTTGAAATCGCCGACGAATTGAATGCGGGGGATGTATTGGTGCTCAACAATACAAAGGTGTTTAAAGCGCGTTTGCAGGGGACGGTCGACGAGAAAGAAATCGAACTGTTTCTCCTACGTCCGCTCGATGAAGACGGGAACAAAAGCGTTTGGGAAGCGATGGCCAAACCAGGGAGGCGGTTGAATCTTCGAAGCAAGATCATCTTGTCACCGACGTTGTACGCCGTGGCAATCAAAAAGACGGATACCTTCCAGGTGCAGTTCAACGCGACGATCGACCACGTCTTTAGTTATGCAGACAAGCACGGGGAGATCCCCGTCCCTCCGTACGTGGACGAAAAGCCAGCGGAGCTCGACCAATATCAAACCGTCTACGCGCGCGAGCGGGGATCTGTGGCGGCACCGACGGCAGGATTCCATTTTACCGACACGCTCATTGCCACTTTGAAATCGAAAGGCGTCCAGTTTGAATTCGTCACGCTCCATGTGGGCCTTGGAACCTTCCGTCCGATGAAATCGGAGACGATCGAGGAGCATGTGATGCACGAGGAGTGGGTGGATGTATCGGCCGAGGTCGCGGGACGGATCAATCAAGCGAAGGCAGAAGGCCGGCGCGTGATCGCGGTGGGGACGACGACGGTGCGGGTGCTAGAGGGAAGCTTGCAGCGGGCAGCGGGCAGCTTGCAGCTAGAAGAGGAGAGTTCATCGACAGGGCTGCCCGCTGTCAGCTGCTTGCTGCCCGCTTCCGGCTACACCGGTCCCATCAACCTCTTCATCACCCCAGGATTCAATTTCAAAATCATCGACGGGCTCATCACGAACTTCCATTTGCCCAAATCGACGTTGCTCGTGTTGGTCAGCTCGTTTCTTGGAAGAGAGAAAACACTGGCGTGTTATCAAGAGGCCATCAAGGAGGGGTACAGATATTATTCGTTTGGAGATGCGATGTTCATTCGTTGATGTACCCGCCGTCGTTCAAATACCCTAGAGCTATGGCGGGTTATTCTTCGTCGAGGCAACGAAGAATAAAAAATCAGACCCTGCGTCGTGGCAGCGTCTGTGCGCGGTCGGGGCAAGGGCTCCGTGTCTGGTCGGATCGTCAGATCCAGAGGATCTGTACGCCGAGCTTATTCCAGCTTTTGATCGCCGCGTCCGTCATACTGGCGACAGCATCCGAGACGAACTCGAGACGATCCAGGTGCTTGATGATGCGCAGGGCGTGCGCAGAGAGCTGCGCCTGTACCTGTTCGAAGTCCTTTTCGTTTAGGCGGGCAGGGTTGTCCGCCAGCAGCCGCATCATGTAGTTCATGGACGGGCCAAACGGCAGAGCGGACGGGTCGTCGACCGTCACGGCGTACCAGCGCTCACGGACGCTTTTGCGGGCGATGTCGATGATGCGTTGGGACGGAATCTTCAAATCCCGAGTGAGGTGGTCGAACATGATGATCTGGATCTTGAGGCAGGCATGGGCCGCCTGCAGGTATTGGCGGGTGGCCTGCTCGTAGGTCACGAGGGCGTTCCAGTCGTTCACAGAGGAGGCGGCCGTGAGCGAGAGACGCCAGACCATCTCGAACTGATCGATCTGGGCGCAGGAAGAGGTAGCCGCTTTTGGCACCTCCGGGGGCGTGATGGACGCTTGTGCCATCGCCGGAAGAGGGGAGGAAAGAACACCCAAGGCCAAGAGAATCGAGCGCATGCGCACGCTCCTTTCGTTCGTGCACCATAGGGGAAAAAAGGGGAGGTGTCAACATCCTTGACCGGAACCACCTCCTCTCCTATACTGCGGTCATTAATCAATCAGGTACGGAAACCCGCCGACGCTCAAATTTCACTGAGCTATGGCGGGCAAGCACCCCCGTGCCGTCGTAACCGAACAATACATGTCTACGATTCCGTCGCTGGAGCAATTGCTCGAGGCGGGTGTCCATTTTGGCCACCGACCAAGCCGCTGGCATCCCAAAATGGCTCCGTTTATTTTTGGCAAGCGCAGCGATATCCATATCATCGACCTGCAGAAGACGCAGGAACAGTTGCAGAAGACGGGAGAGTTTTTGAAGAGTCTTGTGGCTCGTGGAGGCATTGTCCTGTTCGTTGGCACCAAGGTACAGGCAAAAGACGCGGTGAAGCGCGCGGCGCAGAGCTGTGGCATGCCGTATGTCACCGAACGTTGGCTGGGCGGCACGCTCACGAACTTCCAGGAAGTGAAGCTCATCATCAAACGCTTCAAGATGCTGCGCGACCAGCAAGAGAAAGGCGAGTTGCGCAAGTACACCAAGAAAGAACAGATTGTCCTTGGTCGTGAAATCAAAGAGATGGAGGTGAAAATCGGCGGTATCCAAGATTTGGCCCGTCCACCGGATGCGATGTTCGTCGTCGATATCAAGACCGAAATGACGGCTGTCGAAGAGGCAACGAAACTGGGAGTCAAGGTGGTCGCGCTGTGCGATACCAACGTGAACCCAGGGAACATCGACTATGTGATCCCCGCCAATGATGATGCGACCAAAGGCATCGATCTCTTGTGCCAGACCGTCGCCCTGATGGTGAACGAGGGGAAAGCGAGCAGCTTGCAGCTTGCGGCTGGCAGCGCGGACGTTCCTATGGCGGTGAAAACGGCGTAGAATGGGGGGAAGCTGGCAGCGTGCAGCAAGCAGCTGGCAGCCCGGAGAGAACAAACTATGGCGACTACCGTCATTCGGAATTTATTGGTTTGGCAGAAGTCGATGGATCTCGCGGAGATGGTTTACAAGGTGACAAGCACATTTCCTGCGGAAGAGAAATACGGAATGGTGTCACAAATGAAACGAGCTGCCGTATCGATTCCATCGAATATTGCTGAAGGAAAAATGAGGGGAACGGAACCAGAGTTTCAAAGATTTCTCGGTATTGCGTTCGGTTCCGGTGGAGAACTGGAGACACAAATCGAACTTGCGAGACGCTTTGCGTTTCTTGATGATCGAAATTTTTCCGCCCTAGACTCATTGCTCCGGGAAGTCATGTCGATGTTAAATGTCCTTAAAACGTAACCAAACGACACTGCCAGCTGCCTGCTGCGAGCTGCCAGCTTTCTCTTATGCCAATCGATGCAAAAACAGTCATGCAATTGCGGGCGATGACCGGTGCCGGGCTCATGGATGCGAAGGCGGCGCTTACGGAGACCAATGGCGATCTCGAGGCCGCGTCGGCGCTTCTTATCAAGAAAGGGGTCGCCAAGGCATCCAAGAAAGCCGATCGTGCCACGACCGAAGGGAAGGTCCATTGCTACATCCACTCGACCGGAAAGCTCGGCGCGATGGTGGAGGTGCTCTGCGAGACGGATTTCGTCGCACGCAACGAACTCTTCGTTGAGCTCTGCAACGACCTCGCGCTCCATGTGAGCGCATGCGACCCGCTCTATCTCCGTCGTGAAGATGTTCCTTTGGAGATGGTCGAGAAGAAGAAAGGGGAGTTCATGGAAGAGTTGGTCGGCACAGGGAAACCAGAGAACATCCTCGCCCAGATCATCGACGGCAAGATGAACAAGTGGTACGGCGAGAACGTGCTCTTGGAGCAGCCCTTCATCAAAGACGAGGATAAGACGATTGAGACATTCGTGAAGGAAAAGATTTCCTCGCTGGGGGAAAACATTCAGGTACGCCGATTTGCGCGGTTCAATATCGCGTAGGGGGGAAGCTGGCAGCTTGCAGCAAGCAGCGGGTAAAAGAGGGGAAGGAAACCGCCCACAGGGGCGGTTTTTCTATTCATCGGACGGGTGTTACTATGATGCCACTATGATCAGAATCGCCATCAACGGGTTTGGCCGCATCGGTCGAGCTGCCCTGCGTGCCGCCTGGGATCGTCCGGGAATAGAAATCGTCGCCATCAACGATCTCACGGATCCGGTGATCCTTGCTCATCTGCTCCAATACGACACGGTGTACCGTCGGTTCGAAGTCCCCGTGAGGGCGGTGGGTACCGCGCTCGTCGTCGGCGGGAAGAAAATCCCTGTGACGGCCGAGAAGGATCCCGCGATGCTTCCGTGGAAAAAATGGAAGGTCGACGTCGTCATCGAATCGACCGGATTTTTCACCAAGCAAGAGGGCGCGCAAAAACACATCGAAGCTGGTGCCAAGCGTGTCGTTATCTCTGCTCCAGGAGACGGCGTCCCGACGGTGCTCATGGGAGTCAATCACAAAGAAGCAAAGGGGCATGAGGTTGTTTCCAACGCTTCCTGCACCACCAACTCCATCGCACCCGTCGCCCAGATCATGGAGGAAGAGTTCGGCATCAAGAAAGCGATGATGACCACCATCCATGCCGTCACCGCGGGACAGAATGTCGTCGACGGCGTCCCGGCCGAGCGCAAGCCCGATATGCGCCGCGCCCGCGCCGCCTACGCGAACATGGTGCCTACGAGCACCGGCGCCGCGAAAGCGACGACCGAGGCGATCCCTTCTCTTAAAGAAAAATTCGACGGCATCGCGGTGCGCGTCCCCGTCATCGACGTGTCCCTCTCGGACTTCACCTTCCTCCTCAAAAAGAACGCGACCCCAGAGAAAGTGAACGACGCGTTCAAGGCGGCCGCCAAGAGCGCCCGCTGGAAGGGGATACTCGCCGTCACCGACGAGCCCCTCGTCTCTTCCGACTTCATCGGCTCCCCGTTCTCCTCCATCGTCGACCTGGAAATGACCCGTGTCGTCGACGGCGACCTCGTGAAAGTCCTCGCCTGGTACGATAACGAGTGGGGATATACGATGCGGTTGATTGATATGGTGGAGGTGGTTGGAAAGGGGCTGTAAATTACTGGGCTGGGATGGCCAGAAAGGGCTGGGAGGGCTAAAAAAACAGGGGACGGGATGTGGAAACCATTTTCCTTTTTTCTAAAGCCATTTCTAGCCGTTCCTAGCCTTCCCAGCCATACATTTGTAAATTTATGCGTTTACGAACTCTCCGCAAAGATGCTCCCCTTGGAGGAAAACGGGTGCTTTTGCGTATCGATGCGAACGTGCCAGTGAAAAAAGGACGGGCGGTGGACGGCATGTTCGGGCGCATCGCCCAGGTGGCGGTCGATATCGAGTGGCTGTTGCAAAAAGGCGCGCGCGTCATTTTGATGACGCATTTCGGGCGCCCAGACGGCAAACGGGTCTCGGCGTATTCGGTGCGTCCGGTCGCAAAGCGTTTGTCGCAACTGCTGAATTGCAAAGTGCCGATTTGTCGCGAGATCGTGGGGGAAAAAGCAGAACGAGCAGCGGCGCGTTTACCCGATGGAGGCGTGCTCCTCTTGGAGAACCTCCGATTCGATCCACGCGAGGAAAAGAACAGCCCTTCCTTTGCCCAAGCATTGGGTCGTCTCGCCGATATGTACGTAGACGACGCGTTTTCCGTCGCGCATCGCAGCCACGCATCCATCGATGCGATTGCGGACATCCTTCCGTCGTATGCAGGACCGAGGTTCGCCCACGAGGTGGAAGTGTTATCCCGCCTCATGCGGGCGCCGAAGAAACCCTTCGTGCTTTGCATGGGCGGCTTGAAATTGAAGACGAAGCTTCCCATGCTCAAGCGGTTACTGCCGTCGGTGGAGGTGGTGTTGATCGGCGGAGCGTTGGCACACACGTTTTTTGCCGCAAAGGGGCTTCCGCTTGGGGCATCTGCGTTCGATGAAGAAGGCGTGACGCTTGCCAAAGAGCTGATACGGACCTGGGGGGAAAAAATCCAGTTGCCAAGCGATGTGGTGGTCGCGAGTTCTTTGCGGGAGGATGCGCGCATCCGCCTGGGGACACCCGAGAGTATCCGTCACGCCGAACGGATTATGGATGTTGGTCCAGAGACCCTGAAGCGGTATGCGGAGTCCCTCTCCCGCGCACGGACGATCGTGTGGAACGGCCCCTTCGGTTATTGCGAACGCGAGGCCTTCTCTGCCGGTACCCAAGCAATGGCACGCGCGATCGCGGACCGGATTGGAGAGGCATTCACGGTCGTGGGTGGGGGAGACACCGTTCCTGTTATCGACGGGATGGGCCTTTTTAATAAGTTTTCCTTTGTCTCCATGGGCGGCGGTGCTATGCTCGATTTTCTTTCGGGCGATGAGCTGCCGGGGGTGAGGGTACTGATGGGATGAAAAATACTATGTCGCGACGCATCGAATCTATTCACGCGGATGAAATTTTGGACTCGCGCGGGAACCCCACGGTGCGGGTGACGGTTGCGCTCAAGGACGGGAGCCACGGCACGGCGTCTGTCCCCAGCGGAGCATCTACCGGAAGCCATGAGGCGTGGGAATTGCGCGACGGAGACGCGCGACGGTTCGGGGGGAAGGGGGTACGCAAAGCGGTCCGTCATGTGGAGCAAGAATTGGCGGAGGTAGTTGTCGGGATGGACGCGGGGAAGCAGCAACAGATCGATGCGCGGATGTGTGTGGCAGACGGCACGGTCAACAAGCGCCGGCTGGGCGCCAATGCGATCCTGGGCGTCTCCCTCGCTGTCGCCCATGCCCATGCACGGTCAAAGAAGGTGCCACTTTATCGTTCTCTCCGCCAGACATTCGGCATTCCCGAGGAGGCATTCCGACTGCCAATTCCCACCATGAACGTGCTAAACGGCGGCGCCCATGCAGGATGGGTCTGCGATATTCAGGAAGCGATGGTAGTGCCGCGCCAGCGTACGTTCGCGGCGCGCGTGCGGGCCGGAGCCGAAGTTTTTCAGGCGCTCAAACATATTTTGTCCGAGCGCCATCTCTCCACCCTTGTCGGTGACGAAGGGGGGTTTGCCGTGGCCTTTCCTCGTCCAGAAGACGCGTTTGGATACCTCATCGACGCGATCGAGGAGGCAGGATATGAACCAGGGGAGGAAGTTGGCATCGCCGCGGATGTCGCCGCGAGCGAGTTTTATGATGCGGACTCCAAGCTCTATCAATGGAAAGGGGAAAAGAAAAACCTGACCGCGGATCAAATGGTTGCGCGGATGGGGCGTTGGGTGAAGCAATACCCATTCGTTTCGATTGAGGACGGGTTGGCGGAGGACGACTGGGAGGGATGGGCCTCGCTGACATCCGTTCTTGGGGAGCGGATGACGCTGGTGGGCGATGACTTGTTCGTGACCAACAAGCTTCGTCTGCAGCAGGGGATCGATACCAAAGTCGGCAATGCGATTCTCATTAAGGTCAACCAGATCGGCACGCTCTCGGAAACCATGGAAACCATCGCGCTTGCGCAGGCCGCTGGGTATAAAGTGAGCATTTCTCATCGTTCTGGTGAGACGGCAGATACGACGATTGCGGATTTGGCGGTTGCGGTGAATGCGGATTTTCTTAAATCCGGGTCTTTGTCTCGATCCGAGCGCGTGGAGAAATACAATCGAGTCATGGAGATTGAGGAAGAATTAAACAAGTAACGTATGTCTACTTCCACAAAACCAACCATTCTCATTATTTGCGACGGCTTCGGCATCGCGCCAAAGGGAAAAGGAAATGCGGTTACGCGAGCAAAGATGCCGGTCTTGGAGCGTTTGGTTCGGAGTTATCCGGCCATGACCTTGCAGGCCTCTGGAGCCGAAGTGGGATTATCTTGGGGGGTCATGGGAAATTCGGAGGTCGGGCACATGACCATAGGGGCGGGGCGCGTGGCCTATCAGCTATTGGCACGCATCGACCAATCGATTGAATCGGGAACGTTTTTTAAAAATGAGGCGCTTATTTCCGCGATGGACCAGGTAAAGAAAACAGGGGGAACGCTCCACCTGGCGGGGTTGATCAGCCCGGGAAAAGTGCACGGGATGGATGCACATTGCCTCGCACTCCTTGAGATGGCAAAAAAACGCAAATGCAAAGACGTGGCCGTGCATGCCTTCATGGACGGGCGCGATACGCTCTACAATGCCGGCATCGATTTCATGGGAACTTTCCTCACAAAGATGAAGAAGATCAAAGTCGGCACGCTCGCGAGCATGGTCGGCCGCGCCTATGCGCTGGATCGCAACGAGAAGTACGATCGCACCAAGCTTGCGTATGAGGTGATGGCAGAGGGAAAAGGGGAAAAGACAGAGGATCCATTGGAAGCCATCAAGGCGTCGTATAAAAAAGAAGTCTACGACGAGATGTTCCCCCCCACGGTTATCGTGGAGGGTGAGGAACCTCCGGTCACCGTGAAAGACGGAGACGCGATCATCTTTTTCAATTTCCGTTCCGATCGCATGCGCCAGCTGGTGCATGCCTTCGCGGATGAAAAGTTCTCGAAGTTCCCAAGGGAAAAGAAGGACGTGTTCATCGTCACGATGGCCGAGTACGAAGCGGGGCTCCCAGTACAGGTCGCCTTCCCTCCAGAACCGATTAAAAACTGCCTCGCGGAAGCGGTCGCGGACGCCGGGCTTTCCCAGCTCCACATCGCGGAAACGGAAAAATACCCCCACGTCACTTTTTTTCTCAACGGAACGCGGGAAGAACCGTTCCCGAAGGAGAAACGCATCATCATCCCTTCCCCGTCGGTTTCTTCCTACGACAAAAAACCGGAAATGAGTGCGATCGAAATTACAAAGAACGTGGTGGCGGATGTGAAGAAGCACGGGCACGATTTGATCGTGGTGAATTTTGCCAACGGCGACATGGTAGCGCATACCGGCAACTTGAAGGCGTCCATCGAGGCCATGGAAACCATCGACGAGTGCATCGGAAAAATCGTTGAAACCACCCTCGAGCAGGAAGGCGTCGTGTTCGTCACGGGAGACCACGGAAACGCCGAAGAAGTCGAAAATTTGCGTACCGGGGAAATTGACACCGAACATTCTACGAACCCCGTCCCGTTTATCGTCGTGGGGAAACGATACGAGGGAGTACAAGCGCCCAGCGGGCCAGTTCCAGACGGAGATCTGTCGTTGGTGCCGCCCGTGGGAATGTTGGCGGACGTGGCGCCGACGGTGTTGTCGGTGATGGGTTTGAAGGTCCCGAAAGAAATGACAGGTCGCCCTCTCATCTAACAGAATGCCACACTCGATTGAACGAACTCTCACCGTTCTCTCTCGCCGTTTTCGTGCCCCAGGTGCCATGGAAATGGGTGATCCATACCGCACCCTTGTCGCGGTGATTTTGTCCGCGCGGACGCGGGATGAGCAGGTGTTGAAATTGCTCCCTGAACTTTTCAAGGCATTCCCGACGGTTGAGGTTCTTGCTCAAGCTGATGAATCCTTGATCCGTTCGAAGATAAGTACGATTGGGATGTACAAACAGAAGGCGAGGAATATAAAAAAGATGGCGCTGAAAGTCGTGGAAGACTTCGGGGGGAGGATTCCGTCTACCATGGATGAGCTTGTCTCGCTCCCAGGCGTCGGCCGCAAGACCGCAAGCGTGATGCTCGTCTCCGTCTTTCACAAGCCCGCCATCGCGGTTGATACGCACGTGCATCGGGTGACGAATCGGTTGGGGTGGGTCAAGACCAAGACGCCGGAAAAAACGGAGGCGGCGCTTTTGAAAGGTGTTCCAAAGAAACTCCAGCACATCGTAAATCGGGTGTTCGTCCCATTCGGCCGTCTCGTCTGTATCTCGGGCAAACCACGTTGCTGGGCGTGTCCCATCGCGGAGTCCTGTTCGTTCAAGGGGAAGAATCTGGAGAAGCCCAAGAATGCGGAGGAGGTTTTGAAGAAGATGAAGGAGATGGAGGAGAGGATTGAGGAGGCAAGGAAGAGGGTGGTGGGAGGGGGGAGGTAGGAGACAGCGGGGGAAGGGGGTAAGGAGGTGGGATGGGGGAGGAAAAAGGAGGTGGAGAACTGCTAACGCCGAGCGTTAGCAGCGGGGAAGCCCAGTTTTTGGAGAATTTGTGCTTTTTATACCTCTACTAACCCCGAGCGTTGGCGGTCGTGCTAGACTATCCCAATATGTTCAACCGCTACTTTTCCTGGGAAAAACGACAGGCCGCGAAGATGTTTGATTTGCATGGTAAGAACCCAGGGAGGGATCGGTTTTTTGCGTGGGTGGCAAGATATGGGTTGGGAGTCGGATTGCTCGTCTTTTTCTTGGTTCCGGCTTTACGGGTTCATTTTGAGGTTGAAAAAGTACCTTCTTTTTCTGTAATTTTTGGACTGCCTCTATTTTTAGCATGGCTCGTTGCCTTGATTTTGCAGTTTACTATTCGCAGGAAAAGACCGTATGAGGTATTGCATCGTCCCGCAATTTTTCGTGCGCTTGCGGACGGTACGTCGTTTCCCTCCGCCCACACGACCGTCTCGTTTGCTATCGTCGGATGGGTCACAGTGTTTTTGGATGAGCACAGAATGATGGGAGACTTCAAAGGCGCAATTTTTGCTCAGGATTATGCCTTGTTTGCGTTTGTCTTTTTCGTGGCCTGTCTTATTTCTTTTTCCCGATACTATATCGGTGTCCATTTTTTTTCTGATTTAGTGGCAGGCGCTGTGATTGGTGTCGGGGTTTCTTCCGTGGTGTTTCAGCACATCCTTCCATATCTGGAATAGCAACATATGAACGCCATCATCCTCGCTGGCGGGGGCGGCACTCGTCTGTGGCCGATGAGCCGCGCCTCCAAACCCAAACAATTCTTCCCCATCCTCTCGGATCGTCCGCTCATCCGCGAGACCTACGACCGGCTCCGAAAATCCTTCGCTTCCGATAAGATTTTTGCGATCCTGCCGGCGGATCTCGTCCCACTCCTCAAGGAAGCGATTCCCGAGATAGCCGACGATCATATCGTCATCGAACAAGAACGTCGCGACACGGGCCCCGCGATGACGCTCGCCTGCGAGCGGTTGTTTGCGATCGCGCCCGATGAGCCGATGGTGTTCATTCCGTCGGATCACTTCATCGGAAATGACGAACTCTTTTTACGAACCTTGTCTGTTGGCAGTCGTTTGGTCGAGGAAACTGGGAAGCTCCTGGATATCGGCGTCGTACCGACGTCGCCCAATACGGGCCTTGGGTATAGCCATGTGGGGGAGGAGTTCGAAGAGGTCGAGGGGGTGAAGGTGTATAGGTTCATCGGGCACAAGGAGAAGCCGGACGAGGCGACGGCACGTTCCTATCTCAAGGATGGATCGTATTTGTGGCACGCCAACTATTACATGTGGACGCCGCGGAAGTTCCTCGAAGCGATCGATAGGCATGCGCCTGCGCTGCGGACGACCACCCCAACCCCTCCTTCACGGGAGATACAAGGAGGGGCTTTCGGGCCGAAGATTTCGTTCGACGTCGCGGTGACGGAAAAACTCTCATCAGATGAAGTTCTCATTCTCAAAGGGGCGTTTCCTTGGAGCGATGTCGGCACCTGGGAAGGAGTCTGGAACGAATGTAGGGACGTTGCCAGCAACGTCCCGGTTCGGACGGATGGGATGATTGTTCAAGGGGACGTCCAGACGATCGATACGACGAACTCGCTCATTTATTCTCCGCCAAGGAAACCCGTTGTCATTATCGGAGTAAAAGATCTCGTTGTCGTCGACACGGGCGATGCCCTTCTTGTCTGCGACAAGTCACAGACGCAACGGGTGAAAGACGCCGTCAACAACCTCAAAGAAAAAGGGTATCATGCGGCCATATGAGGAAATGGATCGTGGTTGCCACATTGATTGTATTACTCGTCGTTGGCCTGTTTTCCAAATGGTGGCTGTTTGGTTCCACGCACGCCGCCGCCTCGGTCACAATCGGGGAGGGTATGAGCGCGCGCGCCGTCGGGGAAGAGCTTCAGAAGGCGGGCGCGATCCGTTCCGCGCGCGGGTTCCGCTGGTATGCGCGTTTGTTTGCGGACGCAGGGACGCTGAAGCCTGGCACCTTCGCCGTTCCCGCGGATACATCACTCGATGACCTTTGGTCGATCCTCACGAACCAGGAATTCACCGACGTAGTCGTCGTGATCCCGGAAGGGTTCACGCTCACACAAGTGGGCGAGACCGTTCGCAAGGCATTGCCAGGGATCACTCTTTTAGAGTGGCAGGCGGCGACGGGAGTGAACAGTCCGTTGAAGAAAGAGGGGATAGGGCGGTTCATCCCAGAGGATCATGATCTCGAGGGGTATCTTTTCCCAGACACGTATCGATTCCATCCGACGGACGGAGCGGAAGCGGCCGCGCGGAAAATGATCGAGACGCTCGCGAGACGTTTGTCTGAAGCCGATTTGTTTCTGGAAAACAACGGGACGTTTTCAAACGGGAAGACGCTCCATGAAACGTTGACGCTCGCGTCGATCGTCGAGCGGGAAGTGCGCGGGGCGGAAGACAAGCGCAAGGTTGCCGACCTGTTCCTGCGCCGTCTTGACAGAGGCATGGCGCTCCAGGCGGACTCGACGGTCAACTACGCCACGGGAGGCAACCGGCCGGCGGTTACTGGCGACGATTTGCAAACGGATTCTCCCTATAATACGTACAAATACCCAGGCCTCCCACCAGGCCCAATTTCGCACCCCGGAATCGAGTCCATCGAGGCCGTCCTGCACCCTACACCCAACCATGCCCTCTATTTCCTTACCGACGCCGCGGGCCATGTCTACTACGCGGCCACCTACGAAGAGCATTTGGAGAACAAACGGAAGTTTTTGCGATAGCATCCAACACCTGGGGTTGGACAACGTATGTATTTTTTGATACGGTGCCGCCGCTCTTCAGGGGCAGAAAGAAAGGGGAATGAATGGCAAAGCAAAAGCGGCCAGAAATTCCAACGATACTCAAAAAGTACAGGTACATCCGACCCATCGTCGTCAATAATACGGAGATCGAACCGGTGGTGTGCGAGCTCTTGGGCTCGTCCATCTTTCAAGGCGTCGAGGGGATCGGAGAGGAGAAACCGTTGTCCCAGTTGGCTGGGTCGATTCTGATCCACCATCTGGATGCTTCCAAGCGCCGCGTGCGGCGGCTCAAGATGGAGGCCCTCAAGAAGGAAGAAGAGGCCAGGCAGCAGAAGGAAAAGGAGGAGGGCATCGTGGTGCCGGTTGAGGAGCTTGCAGAACGTCGGCGGATCCTCAACGACAAGTTGAAGGCCGTCTCCAAGGATCGCGACATTGTCATCCCGCCGGGGCAGCACGTGCACTCCCTCTTCCTTGATCTGGACTCCGCGATCGACAGCCAGCAGGCCGCCGCGAGCGGGTACCCGCGCATCGAGGATCCGCGGATGGCGGCGCACGACGTCGTGTTGTCCGACATCTCCGCGATGCTTTCCAGGGCGCACCCGCAGAACCAGACCTTGGTGGCGGGTTTCATACGCGTGCTCGCGGCACGCAACGTGGAGGACTCGGCTCGGCTTCGAACCCTGTACATGGTAGAGGCCCGCGAGCTCCAGGAACGGCTGGCGGGATTGGGCGCGTCCTACACTGCTTTTGCGCCCGCGCTCGTGCAGGCC
Source organism: Candidatus Uhrbacteria bacterium (assembly GCA_016188425.1). Lineage (GTDB taxonomy): Bacteria > Patescibacteriota > Patescibacteriia > UBA9934 > GWF2-40-263 > JACPHX01. The sequence continues at coordinate 19,649 of JACPHX010000007.1, forward strand.
GTGCGCGTGTGCACGGAGAAACGCAAGGCCGAAACGCAGGCCATCCGAGGGAAGCTCAAGGAACGCGTGTACGTGCTTTCGGAATACCGCGAGGCCTGCCGCCGCCTGTTTCGCAGCGCCAAACGGGTGATCTGGAACGCGCTTACCGATGCGGACCTCTGGAAATGGCTGGCGGGGACGGATGAGGACAAACGGCTCGCGCAAAACGCTCGCCGGCACATCCATGGGCTCGAACGGCTCGAGTTCCATTTCGTGGACTCTATGCTGCCGCGGCCCTACCGCTGGATCGCGGGACACCTGAAGCGTGATCTTCCTGGCATCGTCCGGGCAGTCAAAGAGAAACGTGCGAGCGACGTGCTTGCGGGGCTGGACATCGCCCACCGTTCCTTCGTGCAGTGGGAGGTGAGCAACGAGCGCGCGCTGGAGGTCATCTCGATCATCGGCCGTGCCCGGTCGTTTCAACCCTTCCAGATATCGCCCGAGATCGTCCTGTCGGTGCAGGTCTTCCTCGGAGAGAGCATCGCGATCCTGGGCGCGCCGGAGATGGAGGCGGGGATGAAGAACCCGATGGGGCCGCGCGGGATCCCCTATCTCAAGGAAGCGAAAGCGCTCCTGGATGACCCAGCACAGGTCGAGACCATCCTCACGGACAAGGAGGCCTGGGGGCGCGTCCATCACCTGATGAAGAAGGGATTCAAGCGCTACTGACCCCGTTCTGCCTCGTTCGCGTCGACCGCCGTTTCTCCTAGGAGGGGGAATGCGCGGTCTTTTTTTGCCAACCCCAGGTGTTGGCAGACCCCCGATCCAACACCTGGGGTTGTTCTGCTACAATATGGCGGTATGTATCGAATGCTTGTTACGTTCGTCTTATGTGTCATGGCCTTCCCTTGGGCGGCGTTCGCCCGCACGGAGCCCAACGACCCATTTCTTTCCTACCAAAAGCCGATGTTGGATTTTATCCACGCCTTCGATGCTTGGGACACGACGCAGGGGGATAAAGAAATCATCGTGGCGGTGGTCGATACGGGTGTAGACTTGAACCACGAAGACCTCAAGGAAAATTTGTGGATCAATCCGGGAGAGATTCCAAATAACGGTCGGGACGATGAGGGGAACGGGTATATCGATGACCTGCATGGGTGGGATGTCGTCGATAATGATAATGATCCGTCCCCGTCGCCCGACGAGGGCTATGTGGAGGCGGGGGTTGTGTCCCACGGGACGGCCGTCGCGGGGATTATCGGAGCCGTGGGGAACAATGCGAAGGGAATCGCGGGCGTGGCATGGAAGGTGCGGCTTATGCCGATCCGCACCTTGAACTCCCAAGGGCTTGCGCATGTAACGTGGATCAAGAATGCCATAGATTATGCCATGGCAAACGGCGCGGACATCATCAATATCAGCGCGACGGGAGTGGAACAGGATTTGGCGTGGACGGAGGATGTGCTCATCCGGCAATCCGTCCGTCTGGCTTATGAGAAAGGGATCGTGATCGTCACCTCGCTTGGCAATGCCGACGGGGGGTTGGATACGGGGGTTGATCCGACCTATCCTGCCTGTCTGCGACCAGACGTGGAGAATGTGGATTGGGTGATCGGCGTCGCGTCCACCGGGATCGACGGCCGACGGGCGTCATTTTCCAATTATGGCGTCTGCGCCGACATTGCGGCTCCTGGGGAGGATATCGCCACAACGGTGTATTTCAATGAAACGAATGAGGATTTTAACGGCGAATACCAAAACGGATGGAACGGAACATCCGTCTCTGCGCCGATGGTTTCCGGAGCCGTTGTGCTTTTGAAAGCACGCGCCCCAGAACTCCCCGTGTCCGCCATCAAGACCATCCTTCAACTCTCTGCTGATCCCGTCCCCGGGAATACGAAAGAAGAATGGATTGGAGCCGGATCTCTGAACATTGCCCGCGCCCTTTCCATGGCAGACTCATTCGTCGGTTCCACCGCCTCCCTCGCAGAGACCATGTCTGCATCCTCGGCCATGATCCTGGGAGCAGATGGCGGAGTCGAACCTCGGGTGTGGGTGATGGACGCGCAAGGGAAAGAACAAGCGACCTTCCTTGCCTACGACGTGAAGTTCCAGGGCGGCGTGCGCGTTGCCGTCGGTGACATCGATGGCGACGGGAACCCCGACATCGTCACGGCACCCGGCCCAGGCGGCGGCCCGCATGTGCGGATGTTTGCGCTGGACGGATCGCTGAAGGGGCAATTTTTCGCGGGGCTCTCGACACAGACGCAAGGGCTCACCGTGTCGCTCGCGGACCTAGATGCGGACGGAGCAGACGAGATCCTTGTCTCGGAAGACAAAGGAAGGACCGGCCGCATGTCTGCATACAAGCCCGACGGGAAAGAATTGTTCGATCTCCATCCGTTTGGAATCACGACAGCCGCCGTGCGCGCCATCGCGCTGGACCAGGATCACGACGGTATCCCCGAGATTTTCTCTACTCGCGGCGCCGGCTACGCCCCAGAAGTCGCCATCCACGACCTGTTTGGGAAACTCCGCGGAAGCTTTCTGGCCTACGGGGAAGGATTTCGCGGCGGGGTTTTCCTTTCAAGGACCACAGTCGGCGGACCTCCCATGATTGTGACCGGCACGGGAAACGGAGGAGGGCCACAGGTGCGTTTGTTCTCTCCCGACGGCACGCCAGATGGCCAATGGTTCGGTTTCGATGCCGGAAATCGCCACGGCGCCCGCGTGGCCGGCGCCTTCGGCCCCCCCCTTCCTCAAGGGGGGCTGGGGGGGTCGTCCCGCATCGCCGTGGTGGAAGAGGGTGCGGCAACGGAGCTGCGGATTTTCGGCGTGAATGGTACCCTGGTACAGACCATCGCTCTCCATCCACCCATTGGGCTGAAAGGGTATTCGGTGGGGATGTGGTAGGGAGGGGGAAGGACGTAAATGACGGAAAGGGTGGAAAGGATGAAAGAGGAAATTGAAGATTGGTTCCAAAATGATGACTGTTTTTTGTGACGTTCTAATCCTTTTCTGCCTTTCCGCCCTTTCAGGCCTTTCCGGCCTTCCTCCTATGCCTCTCCCCACCTCTTCCAAAAAAACCATTCTCGTGACCGGCGGCGCCGGGTTCATGGGATCGCACCTGTGCGAGCGGTTAATCGCGGACGGCCATCGTGTGGTCTGCGTGGATGACTTTTCAACCAGCGAACGTCGGAATATCGACGGGCTCCTGCCAAACCCGAATTTTCGTTTCATCCGGGCGGACATCAACGGGCCTTTTGAACTGGAGGCCTATCCAGAGCTCTCCGCATTCAAGATTCCGTTCCAAGGGATCCAGCAGGTCTACCACTTGGCCTGCCCGACGAGCATCGTGAAGTTCAACGAACATCGGATGCATACGCTCCAAACGAATTCAATCGGCAATATCCATGTCCTGGAAATCGCCCGCAAGTACCGGTCGCAAGTCGTATTCACATCGAGCTCGGTCGTGTACGGGGGCCGTAAAGGAGAGATGCACCTGGTGAAGGAAGACGAGCTCGGGATGTTCGACCACCTCTCGCCTCGTGGGTGCTACGACGAAGGCAAGCGCTTCTCCGAGACGGTGTTTGAGACGTATCGCCAGGTCTACGGCATGGACGTGAAGATCGCGCGCGTGTTCCGCACCTACGGCCCCCGCATGCCTCTTTTTGACGGACACGTGATCCCGGATTTCATTTTAAACGCCCTAGATAACAAGCCGCTGGAGATCAACGGCGACCCGAGTTTCCGCACGTCGCTCGTGTACGTCTCCGACGTCGTGGATGCGCTCGTGCGCCTCATGAAAGCTCCCTCGGAGTTCGGCCCGGTCAACATTGGGAGCGATTTCGATTTGAAACTCTCCGACGTCGCGCAAAAGATCATCGACATAGTCGGCGCCTCCTCGCAGATTACCTACAAACCACCGTTGTCGTTCTTGTCGGTTTTGCCACTGCCCGACACAAGAAAATCCCGCGAATTGGGATGGATACCGCTCACCCGCCTAGAAGACGGCTTGCAAAAAACCATTGAATACATTAAAGCAAACAGGTTGTTGTTGACGAATTTCTAGAAAAACCGGTCAACGGAACGTATTTACCATTCGACGCGTAGGGATAGGACATTGTCCTGTCCCTACGCGATTGTATGCATATCATTGCCCTCATTCCCGCCTACAACGAAGAAAAGACGGTGGCCGATGCCGTGCGGGCGGCGGTTCCGTTTGTCGACGTTGTTATGGTCATCGACGATGGGTCTGCAGACCAGACCGCGGCGCGTGCGCATGAGGCGGGGGCGCGGGTCATCCGCCATGGCGTGAACCGAGGACTGGGAGCCGCGCTTGGGACAGGGTTCGCGGCCGCGCGTCTCCTCCATGCAGACGTAGCCGTCACGCTCGATGCCGACGGCCAGCACGATGCGAAGGAGATCCCTCGCTTCATCAAGGCCGTCCAAGAGGGAGGCGACCTTGTCATTGGGAACCGCATGGAAGCCCGTGAAGGGATGCCAATGTCTCGCCAGTTTGCGCAACTCATGGGGAACCTGCTCACTTTTTTCCTTTTCCATGTCTGGGTTTCTGATTCGCAGAGCGGATATCGCGCCTTGAGCCGGCACGCGCTTGGGAAGATGAACATTCGCACCAATCGAATGGAAGTGTCCTCCGAGATCGTCGCCGAAGCCAAGTGGCACAAGCTAAAGATCGTCGAGATCCCGATCAAGCCGATCTACACCGAGTACTCC
>JACPHX010000009.1 GCA_016188425.1 Candidatus Uhrbacteria bacterium
GAGGAAAATGACGATATGGCCGATCCCTCGGAAGAATCGTTCGGCTTCGATCCAGGAGAACAGGATCTTGTCGAAGAAGGTATTGATTTTATCACCGAATACCGGGTCGGCATTGGTGAAAAGTACGAGAAACAGAAGGAGAATGGGCACAGCAAAACCAATTCCCCACGCTACTTGCCGCCAGGGGATGCTGGATTTCAGACGAGGCAGAGAATCGAACGCACGGCTCATGACCTTGGTATTGCGAACGAAACCGACGATTACGGGACCCAAGCCGTAGGAAAGGACATGGAGCGGATGGGGGAAATGGAAACGTACGCCGAAGAGGCGCATCAGGAGGACAAACGAGGAACAAATCAAACCAACCATGGACAAAGTCAGAGCCCATCCCGAGGTATGGATGGCAAACGGGAGACTGAAAAACACCATTCCCGTGGCCGGGAACCAGAGGAATTTCCACATTTTCCAATGGAAGCGATGGGCAATGAAGGTGGTGCCCCCAAGAAAGAGAATCGTAAACAATGGAAGGTTCAGTCCAAAAAATGGCAACCTCGCGTCAAACAATAGGTCGAGGAAAAAAGCCAAAGCCATGGAAACAAGGACAATGGACAATTCAGGATAGGACTTTTTTGGATCCATAAGATGAAACATTCATTATTTTGGACCAACCACTACCACAAACTCCCCCTTCTTACTGGTCTTCTCCAGATTCTCAAGAATCACCTCCACCGACCCTCGATACAGGGTCTCATGAAGCTTTGTCAGCTCGCGAGCGACCAAGAGAGACCGCCCAGGCGCAAATGCGCCGAGTTCGCGCATTGTCTTTTCTATCCGGTGTGTACTCTCGTAGAATACGACAGTTTCCTTGGTTTCCGCAATATCATTGAAATAGCCAGCTCTTCCCTTCTTCACGGGGGGAAAGCCAAGAAAACGGAACCGGTCCGTTGGAAAACCAGAGACAGATAAAGCCACGATCGCCGCACATGGCCCGGGAATGGGGATGATAACGACCTCCGGCAGTTTTTCGGTGATAAGAGCGACGAGTCGTCCTCCTGGATCGGAAATGCCCGGGGTCCCCGCATCGGTAACCAATGCGTAGTTCTTCCCCTCTTTCAATCCTTCCAGGATCCGACCGGCTACATGGGCATCCGAGTGCTGGTGATAGGTAAAAAGAGTTTTTGAAAGATTAAGATGTGCGAGGAGCTTACTTGAAACGCGCGTATCCTCGCATAAGACCACGTCAACGGATGCAAGCGTTTCTTTCGCCCTCTCTGATAAATCAGACAAATTTCCAATGGGCGTGGCTACGACGTAAAAAGGCATAGGGAAGAATGGTTTAATCGTTTACTTGTCTTTTGAATAAACCAACGTATCTGGATAGCTCGAATACCACCCCAGCCACATGACCTCGGACCTTTCCAAAGGTTCCAGGGCGAACACGTTAGGTTTTATTGTTTGAGCACTAATAGTATTCAAATCATTTTTTTTATCGACTACCGTCTGACTATCGGGGTGAAGAGGGGCTCCATCCCAACTCCATTCACCTCCTTCCTGATCAAAAAGACGATCTGTTTCTTCATGAAATACCAAGGAATCGTGTTCACCAACGGGAAACGAGAACGTACGGATTCCCTCCCAGCGTGGATCCACAAACAACACCACATGCTTATTCCCCACCGTGTCATTGATTACAGAACGTGTTTGAAAAATGGCTCGCGGATACGCGACCTCCTTTCCATCAATCACGACCCCAACAACCCGCTCCTTGAGAGGCAGACGCGCGTCGATTCCCTGAAGGGGGAAAAGAATGTCCGCATTAGTTTGATACGCCCCATAAGGATTGAACGCGTAATCCCTATCGAATTCAGATGGTATTGCCAAAACTTTTACCTGATTTGAATCAGATTCCACGACGGATTTCCAAGACACGATGACAGAATCAAACGGGCAAGGACGTAACACATCTCCCTTCCTCTGCCCAAGAATGGCCTCTCCCCGCAATGGACTCCATAAACTGTTCGTGGCGGAATCTTCTATGAGCACATTATTGTTCCAAAGAAAACTTGATGCTTTGAACGAATTCTTTTTGTCCATCCCTGGAGGTGTGTGGATGGTCGCGCTCCATACGAGAGGATTGAAGGTGATTAGCACCGGCAAACCGTCCACCGTGTCATTGACCACGGGGTGCCAAACAAGCAACTGGAACGGATAAAACTTCTGCTCCTTCCTTCCGAGCACTAAAAGCCCCTCCCCATCCTGGACAAGATACTGATCTGACTCATCGATAGAGACGAATGCAGGGTCAGTGAGCGATGGAAGGCCCCCGTCTGCAACGCCGGTCGGCGTGAGGTCAGCCAACGTGAGATGCTCGATCGGCGTGGGAGAACGGAACGAAAAAGGCGGCGGTTTTGCGAGAAAAAACCGCCAATATTCTCCTCCGACGATGAGGAGTGCGAGGAAACCGATTCCCAAAGCCAGAAGACCCATTTTTCGTCGTTGCATACTTTTGCTTGTCTGCTATCATGACCTCTTCCAATTCATTCGTAAAGCACCTTTTCCTATGCCAAGTGCCACTGGGTACGAGCCAAAACCATTGCCTTTTTCGAAAAATCTGACGGGGATCTCTGCCAAAACCATCGCGATCCATCACGACAAACTCTATATTGGCTATGTAAACAAACTCAAGGAAGTTTCGCAAAAGCTCGCGGAGATGAATGCCTCGGGCGTGGGCTTGGATGCAGCCAATCAGAGCTATTCAGAACTTCGATCGCTCTGCGATGCCAAGACCTTTACCGCCAATGGCGTTTACCTTCACGAATACTACTTCGATATCCTTGGAGGCAATGGCCAAGCGACAGGAACGCTCGTTGACGCCCTCGTGGAAAAATACGGCTCGCTTGAAAAATTCATTGCATTCTTTTCCGCGACAGGGATGGCGGTGCGCGGATGGGTCGTCTTGGCCTGGGACACCCACGCCGGCCGTCTCAAAATCTACGGGTGCGATGTCCACAACCAAGGCGGCATCTGGGGCTGCATCCCCCTCATCGTCCTGGACGTATACGAGCATGCCTATTTCCTCGATTACGGCTCGGATCGCAAAATGTACATCGAGGCATTCTGGAAGAATCTCGATTGGAACGCGGCAACAAAGGCGTACGAACAGGTAAAAGGTTTAGTCATTAGCCGTTAGCAGCCAACCAATCTTTATGCAATCCACCCCACCCTCCCTCCAAACCCCTCAAGAGGCCAAGATCGGCAAACTTTCCCCCTCTTTCCATGTGGAAGCCGTCGCAGACGGAGATAAATTCATAGAGGTCGAACTCAAGGATTACTTGGGCAAATGGCTCGTCCTGTTCTTCTACCCCCTGGATTTTACGTTTATTTGTCCGACAGAAATCACCGCTTTTTCTAAGCGATACGATGAATTCAGGGCGCTTGGCGTTGAGGTACTTGGCGGATCGACGGATTCGAAGCACTCCCATAAAGCATGGCTCAAAGAATTGGGAGCCCTCCGTTTCCCTCTCTTCTCGGATCTCAACAAGAGCATGGCGCGCGATTATGGCGTCTTGGTTCCGGAAGAAGGCACGGCGTTGCGCGGCACGTTCATTATCGATCCGGAAGGAATTCTCAAATACGCCCTCATTCACGATAATGGCGTAGGACGAAGCGTCACAGAGACCTTGCGCGTGCTTCAGGCGTTCCAAACAGGAGATCTGTGCCCCGTCGATTGGCAGCAAGGAGAACAGACCTTAGGAAAGTAACTCCGAAAACAGGCCGTGAGGAAGAGGGATCATATCCGCCTCAATACTTCTGCCAGCGTGCGAACACCCCATCCTGTTCCTCCGTGTTTCATATACGAATTGATCGGCTTCTCGGCAAATGCAGGGCCAGCGATATCGAGGTGCGCCCAGGGTTTTCCACCGACGAACTCCTGGAGAAACAATCCGGCTGTGACAGATCCACCCCAAGGAGAGCCGAGATTCTTATAGTCGGCAATCTCGGACTTCAAATCTCGCTTATATGCTTCTTCAAGAGGAAGTTGCCACATCTTCTCCCCCGTCGCCTGCGCAGAGTCCATAACCATTTTAATGAGCTTCTGGTCGTTCCCCATTACCCCGACGACTTCTTCTCCCAAAGCGACCAAACAAGCGCCGGTAAGCGTCGCAAGATCGATAATGGCAGTCGGTTCGGACTTGAGGGCAAACGTAAGCACATCCGCGAGCGTCACACGCCCCTCCGCGTCGGTATCGTGGATCTCGATGGTCTTCCCATTCATAGCCGTCACAACATCACCTGGGCGAAGGGCTTTCCCCGAAGGCATATTCTCGCAGGCACCGAAGTACCCGTGCACTTCGACCGTCGGCGAAAGTTCATTGATAATCGAAAACAACCCTATGACCGCGGCTGCCCCTGCCATATCGCATTTCATGGAAAGCATGTACTTCGTTGGTTTGAGTGACAACCCGCCCGAATCGAAGGTAATCGCTTTTCCGACGAGCGCAATGCGTTGCTTCGACGCTTTCTTTGGTTTGTACGTCAGGTGAACCAGATATGGTTCATGGTCAGATCCTTGCGCGACGCCGAGCAAACCCCCTGCGCCCATTTCTGTGAGCTGTGCCTTATCAAACACTTCCATCTCTACTTGAGGAACCCCTTCGACGAGTTTCCGAGTCTCCTCGACTAATTCTTTTGGTGAAAGATGTGCACCGGGCGTGTTGACGAGGTCCCGCGCAAAAATCGTCGCCCGTGCAAGCGCTTCCGCCCGTGGGCGGATCTTCTCTGCCAGCCGAACCAATGCGGCATCCGCGAGGGCAATCGTCACCTCTTCCGGAGGAACTCCCTCTTCTTTCTTATACCGACCAAACGCATAGCTCGCTAGAAGGAGCCCTTCGACCATGGCCGTGGCATACGATTCGAATTGGGTCTTCCCTTTTCCAAAAAAAATAATGGTCGCTGATGCGGTCTTTGCGCCCTTGAGACAATTCATTGCGGTTCCAGCCGCCTGTCGGACGATCTCTGGCGTCAACTTCTTTTTCTCCCCCATCCCCAACAAGATCACCCGCGCGGCTCCAATTTTCCCATCCGTGCGGATGAGGAGGGTCTGGGCTGCCTTCCCTTCAAAGTGCTCTTCCTCTGCATATCGGCTCAGCATTTGTCCCAGATGTTTATCAACAAGCATGGTCTCGGCTGGTTGGGTCTTTCCCCCGCTAAACCAAGGCAAAACCAGTACCGGCGTCGTGACGGTCTCAATGGATTCCTTTTTGAAACGAATAGTCATAGTGGGGGAAGAGTAACAAACGAGGAGAAAAGAGGAAAGATTCCATTGACAGTGTTTTTGTTTTTCCGTATATTATTGGCATTCCTTGAGAGCCAATGGGCGTGCCCTTGGCCACAAGTTTGACCTCTGTCTCCTTTGTTCCCCTCTAAGATATCTGCCTGCCCACCATAGCTCTGTGCCATTTGAGCGACGGCGGGTTATCCTTCACCAATATGAGCCGCCGCAAAGAACATCGCCAAATCTGGAAAGACGCTCGGAAACAAAATCTCTCCGACCAGCGTAAAGCCAAGGCAAAACGCTTCGTCAAAGCGAAAGCCAAGTAAAAAAACCACCGAGAGAAATCTCGGTGGTTTTTTTACCCTCCCTTTCCAGCCCTTTCTTGCCCTTCCTGCCCCCTCTCCTACATATCTGTCCCCGAGTACGACAAATTGAGCGACTTATTGCACAGCGGGAAATCTGGGACGATGTTCCCTGGACCAATCTCCCCGAAGAGCGCCCAGTTGCAGAATGAGGGGTCGCGTGGGAAACAGCGGTCGATTTTCCCGTCTTTGAGGCGGACGGCCACGAGAACTTCGCCACGCCAGGATTCGACGGCGCCTAGGCCGGAACCGTTTTGGGCGAGGCAGGGCACCAGGACGCCACCACTCCCCTTCTCTGTGAGCAATCGACGGACGATGTCCATGGAGGTCTTGATCTCCTCGATGCGCATCGTAAAGCGCGCGTGGACGTCTCCAGCGGTTTGGGTGATGATTTGTGGAACCAAATCAGGCATCGATCGGAACGCGGCGTATGGATGGTCGCGGCGGACGTCGATGTCTACGCCAGAAGCGCGAGCGGGGACGCCCAAAGCGCCGTAAGCGATGGCGGCTGCCTTTGAAAGAACCCCTGTCGTTTCCAGACGTTCAAGGAATGCATCGGAGGACATCGCAAGAGATAGGACGGATTGCATCTCTTCCGTGGCTTCCTTAACCACCGTCAATATTTGCTTCTTTTCCTCTTCCGAGAGTATTCGTTTTGCGCCTCCTGGAAGGATTTGCCCCCGCCAGTAGCGATTGCCAAACAAATCCATCGAAAGTCTCATCAAACGCTCCTTGATACGGAATCCGCTGGCGGCCACGTACGAAAATCCCGTTCCCATCCCCCCCATGTTCGCGAGGTCGTGGATGTGCATCGTCAGGCGTTCAAGCTCGACGAGCAGAGTACGCAACAACTGCGCTGGTTTTGGGACTTCACATCCTGCAGCGGCCTCGACGGCCTCGCAGAACGCCAAAGCGTTCGCGGCTGCCATATCCCCGCTCAACCGTTCTATAAATGGCAGCGCCTCCATAGGCGTCTTCCCTTCCAACAGTTTCTCAACGCCCTTATGCGTGAAAAACAGCTTGCCTTCCAAAGTAATGATCCGTTCGCCAGCGACATTGAAACGGAAATGCCCAGGCTCGATGATACCCGCATGAATGGGTCCGACCGGAATTTCATAGATACCTTCCCCCTCCACGTGATGCATGGGATAGGGAACATCTGCGTGGTCGAGCTTGGTATTCCAAGCGAATCCTTTGCGTAGCGGGTAGGTTCCCTCGGGCACATTCTCGTGATGAACCAGCCGGCGCGGATCCGGGTGGCCGACGGCTTTGAGGCCGAACATGTCTTGCATGTAGCGCTCATACCAGTGCGCGGCCATGACGGTCGGCGTCAGGGATGGATACTCGGGCTTGGAAAATGGCACGGTGGTCGAGACGACAAGCCAGCCATGGCTCGCGACATGGGAAAAGACGGCGTGCATGCCGAAATCGGAGGCAGGCGATTCTTGCGTCGCATACAAGAGCGAGAGCGGAAGATGGAACTCCGATACCAAACGGGTCGCGAGCGGAGCAAGTTGCTCGGCGGTGACGGTGGCACGCGTCAGCTGTGGCGTCTTGGCCGTTGATTTTACACCGACGGCCGCGAGGATATGTTCGATCGTCATCATACGGTGGAAGTAATGAGCTTGGCGACTCTTGAAAGAACCTGGAATCCTTCGGCGGTGAAGAACCAATAGCCCAGTGCCACAAGCAGCACCACATGAACAGCCATCACTCCGTGCGTGATGCGCCACCCTTCAGGATGTGCGGCTTCACGGCTTGGTTCGTGTGATTCTGTCCCAAGCATCGTTGGATCAAACAGCATCGCAAAGGTCGCGCGCATCATCCCCACAAAGGCGAGAACCAACAGGAGCATGAAAATGAAGGTTATTGGTTTATTGAGGTTGATACCAATGGCGACGAGGAAATATTCGCTTGCAAATAGCGGGGACAAAGGGACGGCCAGGAGGGCAAGCATCAAGGCGAGGAACAAACCGGCCGTGCGTGTGTCCGTGCGCATGAGGCGCGGGAGCAGGTCGATCTTGGTCGTCTTGTAGCGCAACAGCCATTCCCCTGCCCCAAAGAAAAGGCCGGACTTGGCAAGGGTGTGTCCCGCCATGTGCATCAGCATCGGCACGACGCCAATGGGGCCCAGGCCCACACAGATTGCCATGAGGCCCATGTGCTCCACGCTCGAGTACGCAAGCAGGCGCTTGTAATTGCGAAGTCCCAGGAAGATGAATGCAGGCAAGGCGACGGAGAGAAGGCCAAAGACGAGAAAGAAACGCTCGGTCCACCAAGTCTGGTTTAATGAAAAATCAACCAAATCCTTGAAACGGAGTATCGTCACGAAGGCACAGTTGAGGAGCGTCCCCGAGAGGAATGCGGAAATTGGGGACGGTGTTTTGCTGTGCGCGTCCGGGAGCCAGGTATGCATTGGGACGAACCCGACTTTTGTCCCGATCCCGATAAAAAGAAAGACGAACGCCCAGCGCATCAGGTCTGGAGAGAGACTTCCAGCTGAAGCGCGGAGTGCCGCCAGATTGAATGCCTCTTGCGGCGAGAGGCCGGCCTGGGTCGCCGCGAAGCCAACCATGAGGACGCCGATCAGCCCCAAAGCAATGCCTGTCGAACAAAGCAGGACATACTTCCATGCCGCTTCGACGCCCCCCTCTTTTCGATAAAAGGCGACGAGCAAAGTTGTCGACAAGGTTGTTGCCTCAAGCGCAAACCACAACACACCCACATGGTTCGCGACCGCGGCGAGCAACATCGAGAGGACGAACAAATGCCCCATGCCGTAGTACAAACGGTTTTTCCGCGCATCGACGATCCCTTCGACCTGTTCTTCACCCATGTACCGCACGCTCACGAGCATCACGCTCGCGTACAAGACGGAGACCAGGAGCAAGAGGAAGCACGCGAGGGCGTCCAAACGCAGCACCTTGCCTGCAAAAAAGGATGCCACTTCCCCTTCTTGGAAGAATCCCCCCGTGTATGAGAGCCAACCAACGATCAAAAACGTTGCGACTCCGACGATCGCGGAAACTTGGCGCAATGCTTTGGATGGCACACCGGGAATGGCGGCCAATACGGCGCCAAGGACGGGAAAAAGGAAGAGAAGCAATTGGATAGGCATAGCATCTTAGTCGGTCAATTCGCTCAAGGCCTTAGTGTCCTCCGTGCCATAGAGGGTTTGGACATGGTGGGAGAGCGTGGCCATCAAGAGGGCGCCAAACATGAGGGCGCCGAATATCCCCGCCTCCAAGAGCGCCGGCACACCGGTGATCGTGGCGAAGGCAAAGGCAGAAATACCATTCTCAATCGTGAGGAAGCCGATAATCTGGGAGAGGACGTCACGACGGAAGATTAAAAGAAGCATGCCAACAAAGAAAACCTCTACAGAAAGAAGTATTGCCTGGTTGGAAACCGCGTGTTGGACGAATGGCCAATGGGAAACCGCAGCTGCCAGCCCAAGCACCATGACTAACGCAAGCAACAAAGATGTGGTTGGTCGAACACTTGTTTGGAGGCGCTCTAGTGCATGGCTCTTGCGCACGGATCGTGACAGAATCCACGGGACGAAGGCGACCTTCACCAGCACGGTGAGCGCCGCGACCGCCCAAAAATGTATCTCCCCACCTTGCCAAGCTAACACCGCGGCGTACACCGCCAGCATCAGCGAGGCAAACGCGTACAACCTAAGGATACTTCGTAACCGTAGCGTCACGATGCACATGAGCGAGGCGAGTAGGCAAAGCCCAAGGGCTATGAACTGGATCGCAACAGGAGAAATCATACGATCAGAGTGATAATGAGGCCGGCGACGCCAAGGACAAACGCATACGCGAGGTATTCCTGCATCCGGAAGAACCGCATTTTGGCGATAGAGGTTTCAAGCAAGGCCAACGCTCCCCCAAGAACGATCAGCTTTACCACGAGCGCTCCTACCGCCATCCCCAGGCCGACGAGTGTATAATCGACACCCGCAAGCAAGTAGGTGCTTGGAAGCAAGAAAGAGCCAATAAGGAGAACAAACACCGTAAGTTTCGTCCAACTTGCAAGCTCAAGGAGTGCAAGATACGGCCCGGAATATTCTAGAATCATCGCTTCATGAACCATCGTCAGCTCCAGGTGGGTTGCTGGGTTATCGACGGGGTAGCGTGCATTTTCCGCCAATGACACCAGCACAAGTGCGGCCAGAGAAAGCGCGAGACCCGGGTGCACCACCCATCCCACGACTCCGTTTCCAATCATAAGACTCACCATAGCGGTTCCGCTCCCAAGACCGAAACCCGCGAGCGTGACAAAAAAGGCTGGCTCAACGAGAGCCGCAATGGTCATTTCGCGGCTGGCTCCCATGCCGCCAAAGGCGCTCCCGCTATCGAGGCCACCCAAGACAAGGAAGACGGATCCAAGGGCAAGGATCCCCGAAATGAGGACAAAGTGGGAAAGCGGGCTGATCCCCTCAAGGGTCAACAACGGCAGGACGGCGGCGGCGAATACTGTTGTTCCGAGAACGACGAATGGGACGGTGCGAAACACCCAAGACGCATTTGTCGAAAAAACGATCTCCTTCTTCATGAGGGTGAGGAAGGTGTAGTAAGGCAACAGTGGCGAAGCACCGTGGCGTCCTTGCAGACGCGCTTTGCAGAGGCGCACCCATCCGATAAGGAAAGGCGCGACCAGGATGACGAGGAATGCTTGGATAATGGCAAAGATGATCATCATAGGGCGAGTATCAGGCTCACGATGAGGGCGAGGAACAAGAGGAACATGTAGAACTGAACGGAACCCGTTTGCAGGCGGCGTGCCTGCTTGCTGATCCAGAAGACCAATTTTTCCATTGGCGCGTAGCCGTATTCGACCCAAATGGAACGAACTTGGAGCGAGTAGGTGCGGCGTGCCATCCAGGGATTGGTGCTGACCATCGGCGTCGCCACGATCTCTTTGCGGATACGTAAGAGGGAACGGAAAAAGAAACGGATCGGGCCCGAGAACGCGGTGGCGGTGTATTCCATCCCCGGCGTAATCGGCTGGCCGCAATCCCATTGGTGGTAGGCGCGCTCGCGACGGACATCGCTCCAAAGGCGGCGCAACGCGTAGCAGAAGAGGATGGCTGCCAGGAGGGCGAGACCGACGATGAGCGGCGAAGAAGCGTTGGTATCGGCACCCGCAAGAGGGGGGAAGAAATAGTTACCGCTTTGGACGAATTGCACTGTCTCCAAGCCAAAGACCATCCGCACGATGAGCGGGGCGAACAATCCCATGAGAACCAGGAGCAATGCAGGCACCGCCATCGTAAACCGGTAGATCCCCCCTGCCGGCGTGGCTGCCTCTGCTTCTTTGCTTCGAGGAGCCCCGAGCATAGAAATACCGAAAAGCCGCACCATCGCAAAGATCGCCAGGCCTCCAACACACACCATGATGATCGCGATCAATAAGAGCACGATGCTTCCAGGCATTCCATCAAGAATGGCCTGCCATATACTTGAAAGGAACATCCATTCGCCCCAGAAAGTTCCAAAAGGAGGGAGTGCGGCCGCGGAGAGACAGAGCACAAGGAAGAAGGCCGCAAATACCGGCATGCG
Source organism: Candidatus Uhrbacteria bacterium (assembly GCA_016188425.1). Lineage (GTDB taxonomy): Bacteria > Patescibacteriota > Patescibacteriia > UBA9934 > GWF2-40-263 > JACPHX01. The sequence goes on from JACPHX010000009.1 coordinate 11,208, forward strand.
TTTTGCAAGACCGCCCATTGCCTCCAACGAATGCGAATGAGTACGGGTGATAATGGTTCCCGCAGACAAGAACAACCCTGCTTTGAACAAACCATGTGCCCACACATGGATAACGAGCGCCAGCAAGGAACCAATCGCCAAGGCCTGGTTACCGCCATACATTCCCAAGAAAAAAACCCCAGCCATCGTGAAAAGCAGCCCCATATTTTCTACGCTGCTCATAGCAAGGACGCGCTTAATATCCCGCTCAAGAAGCGCATAAAGAACGCCATAGAGCGCAGAAAGGAGGCCGAATCCAACCACCACATACGCGACCCAGCTTGGAAGGAATGGGCCAATGACGAATCCAAACCGGAGAAACCCATACAGAGCGACTTTGAGCATCACGCCAGACATCAGCGCAGAAATGTGGCTCGGGGCCTGCGGATGTGCTTCTGGAAGCCAGGCATGAAACGGAACCAGGCCGGCCTTGGAACCAAAACCAAAGAAAAATAATCCAAATGCGAGCCCTAACATCGGAACAGGTAAATCCGCAGCCGCGGAAAGATTAATAAAATCGATGGACAATGACCCATCCCCTATCAAGAGCAATCCTCCTAAAATGGCCGCCCCTGAAATCTGCGTCATGGTCAGATAAAACAATGCCGCTTTGATTGAGGCCCGACTACACTCGGCCATGACAAGAAACGCCGAAGAAAGGGACATCAGTTCCCAAAAAAAGAAAAAAGAAATTGAGGTTTGTGCCAACAAAACCCCCTGCATACCCAAGACGAACAAAGCGGTCCCCGCGAGCAAGGTAGGAAGATGGTATTTTTCCCGATAATCTTCGAGATAACGAAGCCCGAATATACCGCACAAGGCGGAAACCAGGCACACGAGCGTGAAGAATGCGGCGCTTAAACTATCAATCGAGAGGATGGTTGAGAAAACCGCTGGGAAGGAAATAATGCCAAGAAATGGCGTGCCTCCAACCAGAAGGAACAAGAATCCAGCAAGAGCCCCGACAAGCGTACTCATGATAAATACCATTTGCGCCGCCCACTCCGCCAATCGCGACCGGATCAGAGGAAGAAACGCGGATGCAAGAACACCCAAGAGCGACAGGACGAACAGGCGAGGAAGGATTTCAATCATATTTGCTTTGCAGAGACGCCCAAATTAGGCGTCTTTACACGAAATGCATTAACGTTGTGCGGATTTCAACGCTCGCAGGACTCCACGTAGGATCTCCGTCGGTGTAGGTGGATCCCCAGGGATCTTGATGTGGACTTGGATCACATTTTCGACAGCACCGACGACGGCATACGAATCCTTCCAAATGCCACCCGTGCAAGCTCCATCCCCTACCGCGACGACGATGCAGGGCTGTGGCGCTGCCTCGTACGTCGTTTTGACGGCACGTGCGAGGTTCCGCGTCACAGGACCCGTAACCCACACCATATCGGCATGGCGAGGGGAAGCCACGAAAGAAAGGCCAAACCGGTCGATATCGTAGTAGGCGTTGTTGAGGGCTGTAAGCTCGATTTCCTCCCCATTGGTCGATCCTCCATCTACCGCGCGTATACGCAAAGAACGCCCGCCGTAGAGGGATTTAATCGTCGATTTGAGCTCATGCCCCACCTGTTCCAGTTCGCTATCTTTAGGCAAAAAATCCTTTGTCTCCTGCGTCACCCTAGGCCCAAAAAACAGTCGCCCCCACAACTTCAAAAGATACATAGGTAAGATTGTTTGCGTGAAATTGTGCTTATTCTATGCCCGCAGCGATTTTTGGCAAGGGAGGTTAGGCACAGGGGTTAAAAATCAAAAACCAAATTCAAAAAACCAAAAATGGCAAAATAAGTGTCGCAAAAAAGTGCCAACGCTCGGCGTTAGCAGTGGAAACGCGAGTCTGTTGAGCGAAATCGCCAACGCCGAGCGTTGGCAGCAAGCGACTCTTAAAGACCAATGGGGTTTGGATTAAATCCGCACATGAGCCCATCCTTGCCACCGGCCCATTGCGTACAACGGGCGTAGGTCACACGATTGTTACTTCCAAGAATCGTCAGAAAAAAGTCGTAGTGTTCCTCCATACTTAAGACACTACGGCGTACTCCTCGGCACTGAATGTATTGATAAGTGCTTTCTTCTCGCCACCTTGGTCCTTGCCAACTCTCTCTCAAGCGCGGCGGCAGCGGCCGCGAAACCTACATCGTCGACCTGATGCTTCTCCAAGAGAACCTGCCGTGCGCGTTCCTTCGCCTCCTCGACCCTCACGAGGTCCAGCTCTTCCATCTTCTCTGCCGTGTCTGCGAGCACCAATGCTTCCCCGCCTTTTTTCACTTCCAAAAATCCCGTGGAGATCGCGAGGTATTCTTCCTTGCCCGCGACCTTGAGCTTCATCTCCCCTGCCTTGAGCGCCGCCAAAAGTTCGATGTGATTGGGCAGGATCGTAATTTCCCCGCTGCCAGTCATGACGGTCACCGAATCAACGTCCTGTGAGAGGACGGCGCGTTCGGGGGTGACTATAGATAAATGAAGAGGCATATTTTATACAACCTCATCGATCCCTCCCTTCATGTAAAACGCCTGCTCCGGCTTGTCATCGTGCTTCCCCTCGATGATTTCTTTAAACGCACGGACGGTGTCTTCACGTTTCACGAACTTCCCAGGGACGCCCGTGAAGACTTCGGCGACGTGGAAGGGTTGGGAGAGGAATTTCTGGATCTTGCGGGCGCGGGCGACGGTGCGCTTGTCGTCGTCGGAAAGTTCGTCCATGCCCAAGATCGCGATGATATCCTGAAGGTCTTTATAGCGCTGCAAGGTCTTCTGGACGCCGCGAGCGACCTGGTAATGCTCTTCACCGACGATGTTGGGGTCCAGAACGGTCGAGGAAGAGTCCAACGGATCGACAGATGGGTAGATTCCGAGCTCTGCGAGGGAGCGCGTCAAAACGACCGTGGAGTCCAAGTGGCCGAATGTTGTCGCTGGCGCTGGGTCGGTAAGGTCGTCGGCTGGGACGTAGACGGCTTGGATCGAAGTGATGGATCCTTTCTTCGTGGATGCAATGCGTTCCTGGAGCGCACCCATTTCGGTGGCAAGGTTTGGCTGGTAACCCACGGCGGATGGAATACGGCCGAGAAGTGAGGAGACTTCGGAACCAGCCTGGGTGAAGCGGAAGATGTTGTCGACGAACAGAAGCACGTCGCGGCCTTCATCGTCACGGAAATATTCGGCGATCGACAAACCGGTCAGGGCCACGCGGGCGCGAGCGCCAGGAGGTTCGTTCATCTGGCCAAAAACCATGGCAGTTTTGCTGATAACGCCCGAATCTTCCATCTCTTTGTATAAATCGTTTCCTTCGCGTGTACGTTCCCCAACGCCCGCAAAAACGGAATAGCCACCATGCTCGGTCGCGATGTTGTGGATGAGCTCCTGGATGAGCACGGTCTTCCCTACCCCCGCCCCTCCGAAGAGACCGATCTTTCCCCCCTTGAGGAAAGGACAGATGAGATCGATGACCTTGATGCCCGTTTCAAAAATTTCCTGCTCCGTCGATTGGTCGACAAAGGCAGGGGCGGCACGATGAATCGGATCGCGGCGTTTCGTCTTGGGCGCTGGTTTGCCATCGATTGGCTCACCGACGACGTTAAACAGACGACCGAGGGTTTCTGGACCAACAGGAACGGTGATAGGAGACCCTGTCGCGACCGCTTCCATGCCGCGGCGCAAGCCGTCCGTCGGTCCCATGGAAATGGCGCGTACGCCCTTGTTCCCTGTGTGTTGGGCAACCTCAAGGACGAGCGTCCCGCCGCCTTCCAGCTTCACATGAACCGCTTCGTAAATAGCCGGCAATGCCTCCGGGAAACGAAGGTCGACGACCGGGCCGATGATTTGGGTGATTTGTCCGTGCATAGGAGGGTTAGGAGGGAGTGGGAAGAGTGAGGAAGAGGAAAAATTTATCCTTCTAATGCCGCTTTGCCGCCGCTGATCTCGGCGATTTCTCTCGTTATACCCGCTTGGCGCATCTGATTGAAACTCATAGTGAGGTCGTCGATCATGTCCTTGGCGGCGTCGGAGGCGCTGCGCATGGCCATCATCCGGGCGGCATGTTCGGAGGCGGAGGATTCGAGCAGGGCTTGGTAGAGGTGGACTTGGAGGACTTGCGGGAGCAGGCGGTCGATGACTACGCGGGGGGAGGGTTCGATGACCAAGTCGCCTTCTCCTAACGTTTCTTTGTGTTCCTCCGGACTCATCCTCCCCCTTTGCGACCCTTGGACCGCCTGCGCCCCTTGCGCCCCCCCCATCGGCAGCAGCTGTGTCACCGTCGCTTGCTGGAAGAGCGCGGACTTGAACTCGGTGTAGATGAGATCAACGGCGCCATACTTCCCTTCACTGAACTCTTTGGTCACGAATTCGAGGAGCGGTTTCGCTTCCAAGAGGCGTGGCGTGTCCGTGATCCCTGTGAAGCTCGCGACGAGCCTGGTCGTCGTCTTCCGAACCGAATCCGCCCGTTTCCCAACCGTGACGACATCCGTTTCTTTTTCTTTCTTGATGGCCGTGACCGCGAGTTTGAGCACGTTGGCATTGAAGGAACCAGCCAATCCTCGATCGGACGCGATCACGAGGAGGAGACGAGGTTTTGTCGTATCCACCTCACGAAGATATGGATGGAATCCTGATCCTTTGCGCAAGGCGACGGCCCGCACCATCTCATCGGCTAATCGGGCATACGCACGGCTCTGCTGGGCCGCCGAAATGGCGCGGCGCATTTTTGAGGCCGCCACCAACTCAACCGCTTTTGTTATTTTGCGGGTGTTTTTGACGGACTTGATGCGTGCGCGAATGAATCGGCTGCCAGCCATAGCTAAACGCGTGTCTTTTTATAATCCTCAATGCCCTTCTTGAGCTCGGCCACCGTCTGATCCTTGAGCTCTCGATCCGTTTTGATCGTCTTCATCAGTTTGGAACCGACCGTCGCCATATATTCATGCAACCCCGCCTCCCATTCCGCTACCTCCTCCACCGGAACATCGTCAACGAGGCCGTTGATGACGGCAAATAAGACGACAACCTGATATTCAAACGGCATCGGGGAATACTGGGGCTGTTTGATGATTTCCACGGCGCGGCGACCACGATCGATCTGCTTGCGCGTCGCTTCGTCCATATCCGTCGCAAACTGAGCAAACGCTTCCAACTCACGGAACTGTGCCAAATCCAGACGCAGCTTCCCTGCCACCTTCTTCATGGCCTTCGTCTGGGCTGCTGAACCTACGCGCGAGACAGACAAACCGACGTTGAGTGCAGGACGGATTCCCCGATAGAATAGATCGGTTTCAAGATAAATCTGACCGTCCGTGATCGAGATCACGTTGGTCGGAATGTACGCAGATACGTCACCCGCTTGGGTTTCGATGATGGGGAGCGCGGTCAGCGATCCACCACCATTTTCTTCATTGAGGCGAGCGGCACGCTCCAGGAGACGGGAGTGGAGATAAAAAACATCTCCAGGATACGCTTCACGACCTGGCGGGCGGCGGAGCAGCAAGGAAAGCTCACGATACGCCCAAGCATGCTTGGAGAGGTCGTCATACACCACGAGCACATCCTCACCCTTGCCCATGAAGTATTCGCCAATGGCGCAACCGGCATACGGGGACAAAAAGACGAGCGACGCAGGATCGGAAGCACCCGCAACAACAACGGTCGTGTATTCCATGGCTCCGGCCTTTTCAAGACGCGCGACAATATTGGCGACCTTTGATTCCTTCTGGCCGATCGCGACGTAAATACACTTCACCCCCTCCCCTTTCTGATTCAAAATCGTATCAACGGCAATCGCCGTCTTTCCCACCTGGCGGTCGCCAATGATAAGCTCACGCTGTCCGCGGCCGATCGGAATCATGGCATCGATGGCTTTGATACCCGTGTGGAGCGGCACCCCGACGCTTTTGCGAGTCATAACGCCTGGCGCCACCTTCTCAATCGGCATATGGGTCTTCACCTTGATGGACCCTTTGCCATCGATGGGCTCTCCCAGCGGGTTGATGACGCGACCGATCACTTCGTCAGAAACCGGAATAGAAAGAATACGGCCGGTTGATGTGACTGTATCCCCCTCCTTAATGCCAGAGGACTCGCCCAAAAGCATCGCTCCGACCGTCTCTTCTTCAAGGTTAAGCGCGACGCCGATGACCCCGTTTGAAAATGAGAGCATTTCCGCGGCTTGGCAATCGGAAAGGCCAGTCAAGCGAGCGATGCCGTCACCGACAGAGATTACTTTTCCCACGTTTTTTGTCTCCGCCGTGGGAGCAAAATTCGCCAGCTGGCTTCGGAGCGCTTCGATTATGTCGTTTTTCTTCGTCATAGCTAGTCTTTCACGAAATGTGAGTGCAATTGTTGAAGCCGTCCCCGGATCGAGCCGTCGAGTACTTGGTCATCTTTCTCAATGATCGCTCCCCCGATGAGGGCTGTATCGACCACGACCCTCAAATCTGCTCCCGCGATAACCGACTCAATGTCCTTTTCTGTTTCTTTTGAAAGCGGATGCGCGGAGGTGATGCGGACATTGGCAAGCCCATAGCGTTCCATCCAAACCCGGTCGATCGCGCGTTCCAGGTCGGGCAGATGTGCGCGCTTTCCTTGCTGCACCAACCGTTCGATGACGACCTTGGCGAGTTCCACTTGGTCTTTGGGAGCTGCCTGTGCCATCGCGTCCACGCAAGCTTCGGCTATACGCTGCCAGTGCTGTTTCATACGAGTTTCATTTTCTCAATGACATCCTTCGCCAAACTCTCCGACTTTTTAGCCGTCATAGAATCGGAGAGCACAACACCGGCTGCCTCCACGACGACCGCGGCCAATTCCTTACGGGCAGATTGCACCATGCTCACACGTTCGCGCGCGATCTCCTTCTTGCCAGATTCGACCACCTGACGCACTTGCTCCTTGGTCTCCTGAAGTACTCGTTCCCGTTCCACCTCCAGCTGGTCGCGGGTTTGGCGCATGAGTTCGGCCGCCTCCTTCTTGGCGCCGATGATCATGGAATCGCTGTGTTCCTTTGCTTGTTCGAGGGACTTTTTCGCCAGTTCCGCGTTTTGAACACCAGATTGGATCATGCCAGACCGTTCATCGAGCTTGGCGAGGACAGGCTTATAAATCCATTTCCAGACCACCAAAAGCACCAGCAGGAAGTTGAACCCCTGTGCCAGGAGGTAGCCGCCATTTATCCCGAGAGCCGAAAGGCCACCGGAGGGTGGCTCTGGTGACGACTCGACTGCCGTGGTGGTTGCGTATGTCTGCGTGGTTTTCGCGGTCGCCATAGATCGTCGCGGTGAGAACTCCTTTCACTACTTAAAGAATGAAGACGACGACCAAGGAGTAAATAGCAATGGCTTCCGCAAAAGCCATGCCAAGCAGCATTGGGGTAAAAATCTTTCCCGCGGCTTCCGGGTTGCGGCCGATTGCTTCCATCGCCTTGCTGCCAATAAAACCGATGGCCAGAGCCGGTGCCAAGCCACCGATAGCAATAGCACCAGCGGACGCGAGCATCTTGATCATTTCTGTGGTCATAGAAATAGAGCTATATACTGTGGCCAAGGGGCATGCCCATTGGCCACAGTATATAATGAATAATATGAATACTGTGTCTGATAAAGGAGCCAGATCAATGGATAGAAATCCACTCATCTTGCCCCTCAACCTCATTTAATGAGCCGCCGCATGTTCCTCCTCTCCCCCATGGGCGGTCGTCATGGTCGAGAGGAAGACGACAGTGAGCATGGCAAAGACGGTGGCCTGAATGAGGCCGACCATCATTTCCAAGAACAGGAATGGCAGGGGAATAAGGTAGGCAACCATGCTATAGATGACCGTAAGCAACACTTCACCGGCAAAAACATTTCCGAACAACCGGAGCGCCAATGATGCTGTTTTTGCGACTTCACCAATCGTTTCGAGCAATCCCACAAAGAACTCGGACAAAGCAACCACAAGAGCCATCGGGCCTTTCTTGACGGAAAGAACGATACCACGGAAGTTAAAAAACTTGCTGAAATGATTGAAGAATCCGATCGAGAGCAAACCGAAAATATGCATCGAAACCACGGAAATGATGGCAATCGCGAGCGTAAAGTTCAAATCGCTCGTCGCGGGGCGAAACAAGGGGATCAACTCCCGCTCGCCTTGATGCATGGCCCAGACGCCGATCGATCCGACTCCTGGGAGCAAGCCGATCCAGTTTGAAAGGAGGATAAAGAAAAAAAGCGAGGCAACCAGCGGGAAAAACCGCCGCGCCTTCGTTTTGTTCCCCGTAATCTTTTCCATTTCCACGAGCAAAAAATCTACCAGCGTATCAACGACATGGGCAAAACCTTGCGGGGTGACCGCGGCACGGCGTCGGATGAACAATCCGGTGATAACAAAGACTACGAGCACGATCCACCCCGTAAAAATGCTATTTGTGACCGCAAAAGAGCCAAGATGGAAAATCGGTTCTGCCGCAATAGAAATCATACCATGTCTTTAAATTCTTCCCCGAGCGCGCGTGTTTTCCGACGAACGGCGACCATGCTCCCCAAGAAGGAAGCGGCCACACAGAGGATCAGGAACCAATGCCAGGTATCGAAACGTTTATCGAGCCAAGAACCAAGAAAAGCCCCAAGGACCGCGGGCGGCGCGATGAGTCCCGTTAGTTGAAAAAACGTCTTAGCCGCAAAGCGGTAGTAATTTCCAAGGCCGTCTGGCTTCTTTTGTTGGATTTTTTCATCCACAGGTGGCCACAGTGTACCTTACTAGGAGATTTATTCAAGGATTTCAAAAATACCACTTGATTTCCAAAGCAAATTAACCACACAATGCTTCCATGACGACGCCCGATACGTTCTTTCCACCCATGAGACTATTCTGGACTTCCTTGAAACGGAACGCGAAAACAGTTTGGGTCCCCGTTGATGCAAAACTGTGGGCCATCGCAAGGGCGTTCGATCGCCTTGGCGTGAGCGGGAACCAAGTCACAGGGTACCGGGGCCTAGGCATTTTTCCTGGGGTGTATCTTTTCTCTACGAACCATTGGATTCTCGCGACGATCATTTTGGTTCCTTGCTTCCTAGGAGACAACACCGACGGGCTCGTCGCTCGTCTCCAAGAAGCGCGCCAAGCGGGGCCACTTCCCTTGCTGACAGAACTTCGAATGACGTGGCGGGAGATATGGAAGTACAAAGGGTGCAGCCAATTCGGCATGGCCTTCGACCCATTTGTCGACAAAGTCCTCGTCCAGGGCGTGCTACAAATCACAGGGGGTGGCATTGTGCATCCTGGCTTGATGGTCGGCTCTATTTGTATAGCGCTCCTCTCGACGTGGCTGCGGATCATCATGTCGGAAATCAAGAAGAGTACCGTTCTTTCAGGGAAGCCGGAACCCGTCTTTAGCATCGGCGCCAACACATGGGGCAAGGCCAAGATGGTGACAGAGGTCGGCTCGCTCATCGACATCGTCTTCCCCACCTTCATGATGGACCACAACCAGTACACGCGCGCAAACGCGAACGTGACTCTTCTCGCCTCTTGCATCCTGGGCCTCCTCTCCGTCCTGGGCCAAGCGCGAGGGCTGGTGCGGTATCTCGGAACCAGGCCCACGACGTAATTCCCTTCTATCGAGAGATGGAGGGAAGTTTTTATAAGGGGAAGGATGATAGGGGATAATCTCTGTCATCCTTCCCCCCTAAACCACGCCGTTCACAAATTGAAAAGGCATGGTGATCCTGTTTGACACGCCACCTTTTCCGCGGTACGTTTTCCTTAGAAAGGAGGTGGCTATTGGCCACAAAGCAACAGACGTACTCGTTCCTTAGAAACAGCATACAGTCAAACAACGACTGGCTCGCGGCATGCCATGCCGCTTTGCTCATGATGCTGGACAAATTGCATGATCCGAACCAGCAATTGCGGGATCCGGGCACCGGAAGCCTCAACAGCTCGGTGGCAAGGTTCCTGCAAATCATCCTCAAGACCAAATACGACATGAGGGCGGTCCGGATCTGCCGGGAATATCTTGAGCGCGCGGGGGTTGGCCCACCGCTCGATGGGGAGGAAACGCGAGCGCGCGCCCTTGCCCATATCGTCCGGCCGTATGTACAGGAACCCCTCCTGGACTTCGGCTGCGGCAGCGGGCTGACTTCTTGGGCGCTGCAGCCGACGCAGCTTCCCATGAACTTCGACCCGGAAGCCGGGAACGAGCCCCCGCTCGTGCCCGTACAATTCGATCTCTCCGACGGGAGGGACGATCGGTGCAAGGGATTCCCCTTTGCGACGAATCTCAAGGAGGTGTCCCGGCATGCGGAAACGATGGGGAAATTTACGACCCTCCTCATCGAAGTGCTTCATCACACGCAGGATCCGGCAAAGATGCTGCGTTCCCTCATGCCGTTCACCCGGCGTTTCATCATCATCGAACCGGTCGTCGATACGCTCGTCTCGCGTCCGGTACAAGCGCTCATGGACTGGTTCTTTGTCCGTGTCGTGCTTCAAAGCGACATGGACATCCCCAATACCTGGAAAACGGGTCACGAATGGCACGACGTATTCGAAGCTCCCGGCCTGAAGCTCGTCCACCGCGTCAAAATCGGCACCGCGTTCCCCCACGCGTACGAGGACCTTCGCTTGTATGTCGTCGATGTGGAGAACGGCGAAATCCTTGCCAGGCAGTTGTCCGCCGCGTGACCCCTCTTCGACTGGCTATCGATGTGGGGTTTATTTTTTTGCTCCCAAACCTTACAGATTGTCATTTTGTCATGCTTCCCGTCAGAGCATTTCACGCCTCATCCCGCCGCGTCTGTTTTGCTTCCAGTACCGAGACGGCTATGTGATCACCATAGATTGGGCGTCTGTACGGGAAACGGGTATCATGATGCCAACCTATGCTTTCTTGGATCCTCAAGCCATTTGATCTCATTTTTCACCTGGATCGTATTCTCCCCCCGCTCATCGCTACGCATGGCGATTGGGTGTATGGATTGCTTTCGTTCATTGTTTTTCTTGAAACCGGGCTCGTGATCGCCCCATTCCTACCGGGCGACTCCCTCCTGTTTGCTGCAGGAACGATGGCGGCTATCGGATCCTTAAATCCTGTTCTCCTATGGATTTTCCTCTGGATCGCGGCGGTCGCAGGCGATGCGTTGAATTACGCAGTGGGTCGACTTGCCGGCGAACGTCTCCTTGCCTCCCGCTGGCTCTCCCGCAGACACTACGACCAAGCCCATGCCTTTTATGTGCGCTCCGGCAGTCTTGCCATTATCCTCGCTCGATTTATCCCGATTGTCCGTACCTTTGCCCCATTCGTCGCAGGCGTGAGCCGCATGCCCTATCAAGCATTTTTTTTCTATAACATCTTTGGCGGCGGGTTGTGGGTCACATTGTTTGTGTGGGGAGGGTATTTCTTCGGCAACCTCCCATTCATGCGCGATCGATTCTCCACGGTGGTTATTGGGATCGTGATTGTTTCGTTCCTGCCGTTTCTCTGGAAAACCTCGAGGGAATTCAAAAAAAGATAGGCGGCACCATTGCCCTTCCGCCTGTTTTGTCGTACCATTTCGCCACATTCATCCTTCCAGCGACTTTTGTTCCCCCCTTCCACCCTCCTTATGGATCCAGGAAACGTCATCATCCGTTTTGAAAATGTTACGTTTGGATACGATCAGGAAAACCCAAATCTCAAGGAGGTCAATTTTTCCGTTCGCGAGGACACGAAAATAACCTTGATGGGACAAAACGGAGCCGGAAAAAGCACCATTTTTAAACTTATTACCGGGGAACTTAAACCAGATAAAGGGAATGTCCACATCAAGCAAGGTGCCAAAATCGGTATCGCGACCCAAGTGATGCCAAAGGAATGTCTGGACATGGCCGTCTGCGACTTCTTCGCCCGTGCCTTCCCCGCAAGAATGTACGACTTGGACAGAAGGATCGCTGATGTCCTGGAGGCGGTGAACCTCGCGACCCCCTACGATAAGCAGATAAAATTATTCTCTGGTGGCCAACAGGCGCGCCTGCTTTTGGCGTATGCCCTGATCCAAAACCCAGATATTCTCCTTTTGGATGAACCGACCAACAACCTCGACGCGGCGGGGATTGAACACCTGACGGGTTTCCTGATGGTCTATTTAAAAACCGTCCTTGTCATCTCCCACGACGCCGAGTTCCTGAACTCGTTCACAGAGGGGGTGTTGAACCTCGATGTCCATACCAAAAAGGTAGAGAAATACGACGGAAACTACTTGAACGTTGTCGAAGAAATCGCCGCCCGCGTGGAGCGCGACCGTGCCAAAAATGCCCAGCTGGAGAAAGAAATTCAGGACCGGAAAGACAAAATCAACTTTTTTGCAAATAAAGGAGGAAAAATGCGCGCCCTCGCCGCGAAGCTGCGCGATGAAGTCGTAGAGGCAGAGGAAAACATGGTGGATGTGCGCCGCGAGGATCGCACCATCCGCCCCTTTACGATACCCGCGCAATCGTTTGTCGAGCCGATCGTCACGATCACTGCCGTTAAAGTGATCAAGGATCACGAACCATTTAGAGCCGCCATCTCGCTCCAACTCCGAAAACAACAGCGCCTCCTCGTCTCTGGACCAAACGGCATAGGAAAAAGCACGCTTCTTCGCACATTGGCAGACGGCGGCGATGAAGGAGCCGCCATCACCAAAGGAGTAAAGGTTGGCTATTATCGCCAAGATTTCTCGGGCTTGGATTTTGGCCAGACGGTTTACAAATCACTAGCTGCTTTGATGGAAATTCCCGACAACGAACGTGTGCACGCTACCGCGGCGCAATTCCTTCTCACAGGGGAAACCCTGCATACGCTCGTGGGGTCGCTGTCAGAGGGCCAGAAGGGCCTTTTATGCTTTGCCAGGTTCGTGCTCCAAGAACCGGGCCTCCTCATTTTGGATGAGCCGACCAACCACATCAACTTCCGCCACCTCCCCGTGATCGCCGACGCGCTCAATGAGTATAAGGGCGCTATGATCGTCGTGAGTCACGCGCCAGACTTTTTAAACAAAATTAATTTCACGGAATACCTGGATTTAAGCACGCTGATATAAACAATTCCTGGTCGCAAAAAATAGCGCAATGGTAACACCCTGCGCTCTTTTGTTTCTTTGCTGCTGTTCCTACTCTTCTCGACGAACAGATAGGAGAGAACCAAACAAAACGATCATGGAAAAAAAGCCAAAACCCGCCAATGGAAACCCAGTGCGAGGAAGTTCTGCCGCGGCTCCAAGAACTTTTGGTTCTGGAGGGACGATCACGGATCCAGAAGAGTCCGCGGGCGGTTCTAGAGGCAATTCATCTGCGGCGCCCAGCACTTGGCCTTGCGGGACCGCTGGCGTCTGCGGCCCTCTGTCTCCACGTCGATGACCGCCTCCCCCTCCTCCGCCTCCTCCGCCCCCATCGCCGCTTCCCCCCTCTCCGATATCATTTACGTTTACTTCGCAGACGGCACTCTGTCCATCCGCGACCAGCAACGAACCTCCTTCAGCACAATCTTTGGCGTAGGTCACCTCATATCCTTCCGGGGCTGTCACCGAGACGGCATGCGCTCCTTCCGCCACTTCGTGCGTACTCCCCTCTGCGATCGGCGATCCATCCAGCATCAACCCGAAATCGGATTCATTCGCCTGCCCTTCGCCATCATTGGTGATCAGCAACTCCACGCGCACCGAACCAACGCCCGGTTCGCCGTCGCCATCCCCCCCTCCACCTTCCTCTTCGATATCATTGACCGTTACTTCGCAGGTCTTGTCTTCACCCCCTCCAACGACAACGGATCCATCCTCGGCGCAATCCTCCCCAAACGTAACCGCATACCCCTCTGGAACCGTTGCCCCAACCGTATGGGTTCCTTCTGTGACTTCCTTTGCGCTCCCTGATGTGACGACCTCTTCATCCAAAGTCAACCCAATATCTGACTCTTCCGCTTCCCCGCCATCATCATTTACAAGAGTCAGATGAACCATGAGGGTACCGACACCAGGGTCACCCTCACCTCCTCCCCTTTTCGCGTCGTTGAGATGAACGAGGCAAACACGCAGGTCCCCCGGGGCGGCATCGCCGGCACACCCATCACCAAATGAGGCGGCATACCCGTGCAAATTATCACCCGTCACTGAGAAAGATCCGGCCGCGAGATAGTCGAGCGTTCCCGTTTCAGACCCAGTTACTACCTTTGAGGCCTCTGTGTTCGCCAGGTTATATGTGAATCCGGAAGCCAAGCGACTTCCACCGTCATCGTTTGTTACCTCGGTAAGAATCACGAGCTTGATCCGCTCATCCGCGCCTTCAGAGATGTCATCGTTCACGACCGTGCAATCGATCGGGCTCCCGGGGGCGAGTTCGGACATCGAGCAGGCGCCGGCATAGAACGGCGCGTACCCTTCGGGTCCATCGGTTTCTTCCACCTCAAAAGACATGGGCCAGACCCGCACATCCGTTCCGCTCGCGCTTCCCGGAAAACTTACTTCTTGAGACGCCGATGTTTCGTCTGGTACGCTCGCAAGCGAAGCGCCGATTCCTGCGGCCATCAAGGTAAAATCCTCACTCGCGGATTCGCCTCCATCGTCATTAATCACGAACGTGCGCACGCGTGCCCGTACGGCATCCGCAGGAGTCCACGGAAGTTCCGCCAGGGTATTAACAAACGTGCAAACCGTTTCTTCGCCCTCGAAGACGGTGGCAATAAGGGTTCCATCTTCAGAGAACGCGCAATGTTCCCCTTCTCCGCGCAAGAACTCGTATTCGGCCGGCCCGCTTTCCGTCACCCGGTATTCCCCTATGCGCATGGCGTCAACGAGAGTTGAGTCTTCCCCTTCAGGAATGGAGAAAAGAACGTCTCCATACGCATCCGGCGACACGGCGAAGGAGAAATCGGACGGAGTGCCGGACCCGACAAACGTCTTCCGCAGGCGCAAAGAACCATCGGGATGGGCTCGAAGCTCCGCCCTTGGAACCAAGATGTATTTGGCGGCCCCTTCGGCAAATGTCAGGAGATAATTTTCCTTGCCCTTATCGGCGTCTGAGCCAATGCGGATGCAAAACGGGACGAACGCCTTTTGCCCCGGAAGTACGTTCTTCAGGGTTACGCGATAGTATCGGTAGCCCTTATGGGTCTTGGGCGTAAATTCAATATCGGTATTTCGGCCGCCAAAAGGACCGGTAACCGCCACATCGACCGGGGCGCCTGCGGCATCGCGCACCGAGGTTAGCGTGCCGATAGATTCAGTCAGATAATCGAAATCGTTCCGTTTGTGGGCGAGGGCAGGATTAAGCAAAGGCGAGGTAATCTGCTCCAAATCGTCGATCATGATAAACCCGTTATCTCCATGGCCAAAAATGATGGGAAAGGTAAGATCGCGCGTTTCCGCGGTGGTGTTTGTCGCTTCAAAAACAGAGGGGACGCACTCGCGAAGGTTGTACCCATGCACATACGCGCGCGGATTCGCGATGTTCATCGCCAAAGGATCGAGTGGGTTTTCGTCCGCATCCGACCACAAATCCACCTTGTCTAAATCGAGCGCGTACACCCCAAGCTCCGCGGGCGGGATGACGAGCGGCGGCAATGACTCCATATCGACGGCCTGTTGGGAAAAAAGAGGCGCGTCTGAAGGCGCTTCTTCTTCATCCAAAGACGCATCCGATTCGGCCACGGCTGGTTCCTGCATTGTTTCGCTCTGCGCGGGCTGGTCGGTTGCTTCTGTCCCAGCAGCCGTTTCATCCGCCATCCCCGCAACCGATTCTTGCACGGGAGACGGAACCTCCTGCAGAGGAAAAATTTCCTCAAACCCCTCTGGTCCAGACGCCTCTTCTGTTGACGTCGATTCCTCTGCCGCCGGCTTTTCTGAAGATGAATCGCCCGCGGCGCTCTGCGCGGCCGTCGACGGATCGGGTGGCGTTTCTGTCTCTTGCGCCTGTGCCAAGGACACGAAGCTGAACCCAACAACGAGGGAAAGGCAGAAGGCGAGTCGCCACGAAAACGGATGGGCTGGAATTAGACGACTCATATGCGGGGATGCAAATAAAAAAAATTATCTCCCCTGTAAAGTACCTTTCTTTTTCCCAGAAGACCACCGAGTCTTATCCACAGGAGATTCAGAAGAGTAGGAAAGGCGATCGCCCAACCGCAGCGACTTTTTACCTTGAATCATCTTTGTATTCGATATATTAAATATCATCGTTTATTGTTTTTCTTCATTTACTTGAAGAATACGTGCCTGAACACAAAAAGCTGCCAACTCGTGGCAGCTTTTTGTGTTCAAATCTCTTACACGACGAGGGTCGTCGGATCCTCCATCGGAGATTCTTCCTCATCCGTTCCTTCGGGCGTTTCTTCCCCTTCCTCCGATTCCCCTTCCTCTCCCCCTTCATCGATCACAAGCGCATCTTCCAGGATTGAAAGGATTGCGTCCAGCTTCTCGTTGATCATGCGCAGTTCCTTGGAGACATCCTTGCCGACTCCTAGCGGCGCTGGCGCGCTGCGGGAAAAAGAAGGTTTCTGGAATGAGCGGTCTCCGCCAAATCCTCCACGGGATCCATCCTCCTCTTCGCGCTGGAAACAGTCCTTGCAGTATACCGGCTTTTTGCCGTTTGGACGGAACGGAACTTGGCAATGATTGCCACACTCGGCACAAACAGCGTCAAACAGCTCTTTCATAAAGCCGCCTGTACCTTGGGAACGTCCTTGTCCGCCGCCCCAGGAACGACCGCCGCCGCCGAAACGGGGCCTGCTTTGATACCCACCTTGGCGTCCACCGCCATTTCCTTGAAAATCTCGCATACGATGCTTCTTGTTTTTACTTTTTCTTATAGTGAATTGACGCACTATACGGGATGAGAGCGGAAAAGGCAAGGGTTCATACAATAGCAAAATGTAAAAACCAACCCCGGGGGTTGGGGGCCCTTAACCCCCGGGGTTGGTTTTTACATTTTGCTCTACTTGCTTCTTGCGAAATTTGGCAACAAACAATCCCTCATGCGCGTCTGTGGGCAGCAGGGTGAGATACCCCTCCTTGGCCTTCCTCCCATCGATATTCACGGTCACCTGCTCCTGTACAACCGATGGGTACTCCTTCGCAAGCCAATCAACCATCAGCTCATTTTCCTCCGGAGCCAAGGTGCAGGTAGAGTAGACCAAGGTACCCCCCACTTTTAAGGAGGCGACGGCTGCCCGCAGGAGGCGACGTTGTTCCTTGGCATGGGCGATAATGTTCTTTTGAGACCAAAAACGAAAGCTCCGTGGATCCTTCGTCGAAATGCGTCCCTCGGCCGAGCAAGGGACATCCGCCAGAACCTTATCGAAGGCGCTCTCTAACCCCCTACATAGCAAGGAGGCATCCCCTTCCTTGGCTTCCTCGATCGTCACCCCTTGCTTGGCGATGGTATGGGTCAATTTTTGAAACCGGACGGCGTCGCTCTCCATCGCCACAATGAACCCCTCATTTCCCATCATGGCCGCCATCTGGCTTGTCTTGCTCCCGGGGGCGGCACACAGATCCAGCACCCGCTCTCCAGGCTTTGGATCCAGGACGATCGGCGGAACCATGGAGGAAAGGCCTTGGAGGTAAATAAAACCGGCTGTACACACATCTGTCTCAAGGAGCTCCTTGTCATCCATCGACTTGCAGATGAATGCGTGAGGGATGGCCTTGATCCGCTCAAAGGCAATCCCCTGCTCGCGCAGGCGCGACATTAGTTCTTGATCGGCGATCTTCAAGGTATTGGCACGGAAGGTGGGGCGGCGATCAACGCCAAAAGCCGCGACGATGCGGTCGCGGGCGGAGGGGCCGTATTGTGCGGCGAGACGGTCGAGGAAAAGGAGCGGGAGCCGGCGTTGCATACTCATTCAAATACGGCGCTTCAATTTTAGCGGATACTTCCAATCGGTGACCCGCGATGCTATTGAGGAGAAGCGATGCTCTCTTTCCTATTGTATGTACTCAAAAAAAACGTAGAAACAAGAAACAGGAAAATACTTGGAATCAGCAACCAGTAAAAATATCCCCTCGAAGGAGTATTAATGGCTACAAAAGCTGTGACGACACCGAATCCGGACAGAAACAAACTGGCAGAAAGAAAAAGTCTAGATATTGCTGGTTTCATAAGGTGTAAAACACTGTTGTTTCAAAAATTCCCGTCACGAACCGACGAACGCCCTGAATATCCCCCATTGTACCAGAGGACAAGCACAAAGACGCCTTCGTTGAAAATAACACCCCGCCTCTTTCGAAGCAGGGGATTGATCAGGGCGGACAATCGAGAACAAAGTCAGTGAGGTACCCCTCTGCACTGATCTGTGCGCCCGTAATTGTTCTCCTGTCGTAGGAGAACGCTCCCTCCACAAAAAACTCACCTCGATATCGCCTGTCTTCGAAGAAATCCAGCCCTGTCACGACTGGCTCACCTACCGGAAGTCCAATAAGGACCATTCTGTCGACGAGTCGATCCGACACGGGATCAAACCGTCCTTGCTCTCGAACCTCCAACAGAACCGATTGCCCCGTCGTGCGGTTTATGCATTCCTTCAAGAAGACCGGACCGAAAACGCCAGGCACTGCCGCGTTCCAAACGTCGATTCGCTCTGTCGGACAAGCATCCAACAACGTTCGCCAGTAGTTCCGAGGTCCGTCCCAGCGAAAGCAATAGGTCGATTCTTGATCGACCCCCCGCAGCACATAAACGAAACTCGCCTCGCCGGACACGGCCGTGTCCAGCAGCGCTTCGCGCGCATCCGCTGCGCTGTCTTTGGGGTAAAAAAGGATGCGTCCGTCAGTGAATAGTACGGGAGAGACGAAGATGAGGGCTCCTGGGATACTGCTTGCATCGAACGTGCCGATATCTCGCACCCCAAGGTCTAGGAAGACAGTCCCGGCGTCGCGGCCGGAGGACGGCGCATCTTCGAGGCCCGCATCGTGATCGGGAAGATAGACGGGATCCTCTGCGCATGCAAACACCACCGCTATGAAAACCGGTAACCGGAACAACGAACCCTGTTTCAACATTGGCTCCTCCTGCTTAAGGACGTGAAAAAGATAGCTTGTTTTTTCTTATCTGTCAACAACACAAAACCCCGCGCAAGCGGGGATTTGTTGTGAGGATCTTACTTAGAATGCTTCTTTTTTCTTGTCAGCACATAGGCCGCTGCTCCCCCAGCGGCTGCCAGAATCAAGAGAACTATAGGCCAGACGGCTTTCGGTTCCTCTTTCGTTCCAAGTATCCGTTCGCGGATCGAGCCGGGCTTTGTTGGCGCTTTAGGCGGCATCTGCTGCGCCTGTGCCAATTCCAACGTTCTCCCTGTCGGGCGATTGAGGCGTGCTGGCGATGCTTTCTCCGTTGCCACGGCGATCTTTCTCGTGATCACCTCTTTCGTTTTGCGATCCGTGTTAAACACCTTGAGAGTAGAGGTGAGATCGAATGCTTGCGGGCTTCCTATATCCGCCACCTGGAAGAGAGCGACTTTTTCTTCATTCGCCACCACCTCCTGCACGCAAGAGTCTGTGGCGACCATTTCCCCTGCTTCATTTATGACCCCAAGGAGCTTGTACCCTTCCGGAACCTGCGCACAGACATTTACGCTCCAGTTGCTATCCGAGGAGAAGATGAACGGATAGAAGTTCTGCGATTCAGTGTTATCCCACAGAAGGACATCCGCGAAGGTGATGTTCAGGTAACTGCCTTCAAACTCTTCCTCGGTGGAGGCATCCCACTGATGCTCGTGCGATTGATTATGCGGAGGTTTCTTGATGGTACGAATCGCTCCGAGCTTCTTGGTGGCCAATGTTCCATCCGGGGTCGCGATGAAGTCGTCTGGATTCTTGTTCTTCCCTGTGAAAACCACTCTTCCGCTGGACTGGTCCACGTACTTGCCGATCACGAGATATCTTCCTGGAGCCGGTTCACCCACGAGACAGCTGCCGTCGGCGGATGTCGTACAGCTTCCCATCAGGCCGACCGCTCCGTCGAAGACTTCGTCGTACTTGCTCTTCTTGGGGCCGCTCGTGCCGTAAAGGGCTACGAAGTCGGCATCGTCGCGATTGAACACGCGGACAACCGCTCCTTCCAGAGGACCTTTGCAGCTCGCCTTGTCGCCCGGGCAGGCGCCTGTTTTGTGCGGATCGACCGTATGAAGCGACATCTCGATCTTATCCGCGGCAGGGCAGCCGAAGTAGGCGGCGCTTCCCGAGACGGCCGGGCATTGGTCTTCGGCGTTGGGAACGCCGTCCTCATCGTCGTCGCCGGCCAGCGGACACCCGTTGTTGGATGCCGGGCCGGGAACCGCGGGACATTGGTCGACGTCATCCAGGACTCCGTCGCCGTCGGTATCCGGAATCGGGCATCCATTGTTGGAGGCGGGACCGGGGTAGGTTGGGCAGGCATCTACGTCGTCCAGGACTCCGTCGCCGTCGGTATCGGGGATCGGGCAGCCGTAGTTGGAGGCGGGTCCGGGAAGCGCGGGACATTGGTCGACATTATCGAGGACTCCGTCGCCATCGGTATCCGGGACTGGGCAGCCGTTGTACTCGATGACTCCGACAACGTTTGGACACTGATCGACGTTATCGGTGATGCCATCGCCGTCGGTATCGGGGTACGGACACCCGTTGTTTGATGCCGGGCCGGGAACGGCGGGGCATTGGTCGACATCATCGGGAACTCCGTCGCCATCCGTATCTGTTGGAACCACCTCCGGGCACCCGTTATTGGAGGCCGGCCCCGGCTCGGTAGGACATTGATCGAGATTGTCCGTAATTCCGTCGTTGTCCGTATCCGGGTACGGGCAGCCATAATTCGCGGCAGGGCCGGGAATCGATGGGCACTGATCAACGTCGTCGAGGACTCCGTCGTTGTCCGTATCCGGGATAGGACAGCCGTTGTAGGCAGAGGAACCGGGAACGGTTGGACAAAGATCGACGTTATCGAGGACTCCGTCGCCATCAGTATCTGGCCATGGGCAGCCATTGTTGAGGGCGGGGCCAGGTTCGTTTACGCATTGGTCGACATCATCGAGGACTCCGTCGTTGTCCGTGTCTGGTATCGGGCAGCCGTTATTGGAGGCGGGGCCGGGAATGGTTGGGCACTGATCGACGTTGTCGTAGACACCGTCGCCGTCTGTATCCACGGGTGCCGCGGTTGGGCAGCCGTTGTTGGAGGCGGGGCCCGCTGTTTCCGGGCAATAATCGGCGCTCTCGAGGACTCCGTCGTTGTCGGTATCCGTGCCTGGCGGTTTGCCAAACCCGAATACAAGTCTTTGGCCGGGGATTATCGCGCGCGTCAGGGTTTCCCCCTGAAAGGTCATGGTCAAAGTGGAACCGACGAGATCCGTACTGAACAAACAATTTTCAGATGAAGTCACCCCCGATGACGTACTCGAGAAAAAAACGCTCGACGTATCTAGGTCGATCATGCTTCCTTGATTGACCACCGTGTTCGTCTCGTCTCTCACAGACCATGTTTCCGGCATAATCGCGGTTTCCGTATCCCCAGGTCCGGACTGCGTCACAGAGACCGGATAA
This sequence comes from Candidatus Uhrbacteria bacterium, assembly GCA_016188425.1. Lineage (GTDB taxonomy): Bacteria > Patescibacteriota > Patescibacteriia > UBA9934 > GWF2-40-263 > JACPHX01. The sequence goes on from JACPHX010000009.1 coordinate 32,741, forward strand.
TGATTATTGCCGATGTTTGATATCTTTATTTCACCACTCTTCGGGCACAAAATGGCTGCCTGTTTTCCCATATCAGCACTCACCAAAAACGCCGAACCAGCCGTCATTTCCCATTCGCAAAGGTCGGTGACCCCGTTATTGAAGCAGGCACCGTTCCCCCACCCGGTCACACCAAAATTACATGAATAAGTTGTACTTACCTCTGGACAGAGCCCCCAAATTGTGGTCTCCATGCTTTCGTGTTCACAGTTTGAGCGAACTTTGAACTGACCCCCTGCCAATTCACCTGCAGTATAAGGAATGACTCCATCGTCAATAATAATAGCCATTTTGTAATAATCCAACACCGGCATGTCAACGTTTATTTCTGAAGTCACCCACGATTTAAATCCCTCCTCGTTGCTAGGACGGCCATTATCATCCGTGGTGGTTTCTCTTCTGACGTAAGACGTCCTGGTAGGACAGATGGAATCCGGATATGTATTCGGAATTTCACAAAACGCATGCAGCTTCAATAATCCTTCCGTGACGGTCCCATTCAATTCGAGAGGGGCTATGATCACAGAGGCAGAAGACGGTGGAAGCCGGCATCTGTCACAGACGGTATTGATCGTTTGGGTCGGTAAGCATTCGAGCCCGGGCGTGCAGCCCGGTGGACTCACTTCTCCCAATACGGCGCATGGCGCGCCTCGTCTACTGCTTACTATGCCATCTTCGTCACAGGAAAGAATGCCGGTGTCACAATCTTCTCCCGGATCTACCACGCCGTTTCCGCACGTAAGCGCTAAAGCCGCTGATTGTGCCGATGCTGAATGTATGCCGAATATATCCCGTAGATAACCAGCGATACGCCCCACCAGGTTTCCCGCAACATGCGGCGGTGATGCAGCGGATACAACCGGGATCCCCGTGTTCACCCAACCAGGATCCAATAGGCACGAAGAGCACCCGTCTCCGTCTGCCGCATTTCCATCATCGCATTCTTCTGGCAACTGCCAAAGATTATCCCCGCAGCTTGGAAGAATCGGCCGGCAAGAACCATCGCACGAATCCGTCTCATCCAGATTTCCGTCGTCGCATAATTCCCCTGGTTCAACCATCCCGTTTCCGCACACAGGCGCGAATTCGCATGTCAAGCAACGATCACAAGACGTAATACCGTATCCAGTACACACAAACGGCGGAGCAGAGGCGCGGCAGTTGCTCGCGCATCCGTCGTTATTCACAGGCAGACACAATCCGCTGCCTATTCCCGCACAGTCGCTATTTTGCGTGCACTCGCGGAGATCGGGAGCAGGGCATCGCATACCGTTGTCACACACTTCTCCAGGATCTTGGACAGCGTTTCCACACAATCGAACACAGGTATTCACCCCAAAACCAGCGCAAGCAAAACCTGATTCGATTTGACACAAGGGGGAACACCCGTCGCCTCCCTGCGTGTTTGCATCGTCACAGGATTCGGCTCCGTTCTGAACGCCGTTCCCGCAGTCTGCTGGAATTTCAATGGCGCATACGTTCGAGCACCCATCGTTGTTTTCGGTATTTCCATCGTCACACGTTTCTCCGCAACCAATGACGCCGTTTCCGCAGGTATCTGTCGGCACCGTCTGGCAACTCGCAGAACAACAAGCCGTTCCGTCATCGCATGTCTCCCCTGCTTCCACGATAAAGTTTCCGCACACGGCGCCTGCCTCCAGCGTGCAGACGGCGCTGCATCCGTCGCCGGACGTTCTGTTGCCGTCATCACAAAATTCCGTGGCATCTGTTATCCCATCCCCGCAAAGAACCGGCGTGACGGTGGACCCCAGGTTTACCAATCTCGCCTCCGAATACACCCCTTCCGAATTTCCTCCGGCCCACACAAAGCCGTTTGGAAGCTCCACCATGTCGTTGAGCGCGGCGGCGCCGGGCGTGACGTCGTATTCCCAATTTGATCCTCCGTCGGGGGAATGCATCATCGTCGAGGCGGCTCTCGCGTACAAATTCACCCCATCCGCCGTCGCCACCTCAAAGAGGGGTTCGTTAGGTATCGAGGCATTGATAAGCACGGTCTGCGACGCGCCGAACTTGACCGCTTTGCCGTTTCCGTTTCCGTCATTTCCAACAAGGAAAAAGTCCGTGAACCCTGGACCGAACTCTTCTTTTTGGAACACGTCTGTGTAGACGGAAGCGTCTGAACCGTTTCCGAGCAAGAATCGTTCCGAAGAGAACGCGCCCAGCGACGTCGGGGTGACGAGGAACAACGACGGGCCTTCGCTTGTGCGCGCCGTAAACAAGCACTGGAAGTTATTGTTACAGGTAATATCCGAATCGATGACGCAGGAATTCAGGGCGGTGCAATCCGAAATGGACACTGGCGTATCGAATGTGGTTCCGAAAAGAATATCCGACGACCAGCTCAAAGTTCGCGCGGTAGCATCGAGCTTCACGCCCATCCCCCCCCACTCATCGATGCTGATATCCGAAGTGAATGTTCCTGCTTGCGGTTGGTCTTCCCAGGCGCCAGGCGCTCCATATCCGCCTTGGAACGCCTGTCCTGGATTCCGCCAGAGAAGATTGTTTGCATCAACGGCCAAAACCTGTTCGTCTCCGAAATCCGCAAAGATCTTTTTGATTTCCGGTCCTCCGAAGGAAAGCGTCCATGACGCCCCTCCGTTTGCGGTTCGAACCATGCTTGTCCCGCCGGGCGTCATCGGTTCTCCGCCCGCCAGACACGTCAGCGCGTCTTTACAGACGATCGCGTTGATTTTCTTCAACCCCGTATTGCTGAACGCGGTGTAATTTGATACGGGAATTTGGACGGATGTATACAGGACGTCACCCATCACAAACGGCGAAGAAGCGGGGCGCGCCGCCACCGCGACCGCGCCGCCGAAGAAGGTCGTCTTCGTCCATGTTGAACCTCCGTCGGTTGTTTGATACACCCCGTCGGAGGCGGAGAGATATCCTGTATTTGCATCCGCGAAACTCAACGTGGTGATGTCAGTGGGACTTCCTGGCAAGAACGCTTCAAACCAATTCTCCCCGGCGTCAGTCGTCTGGAAGAGTTTCCCCACAGAGTTCACCGACCCGATAATAAACCCGCTGTTCGCCGTTACCATTTTCAAATCATTGACCTTGAAGAACCCGGCGGAGGAGGGCAGAATTTCCGTCGATGTCCATCGCGGGGGGGCATTGATCACAGGAACCAAGCAAACCTGCCCTACCAATGAGCTCACGACGTGTGCTGGATTCGTCGTCCCGGAAGCGTAGTAATTCGTATCCGGGTTGTTGGCAAACTGATAATCCGCCTCAACCTGGCAGGTGTCGGAGCAGCCGTCGCCGCTGGCGGTATTGCCATCGTCGCACGCTTCCGTGTTCACGACGTATCCGTCGCCGCAAACCGCCGCCTCGAACAAGCACAGGGAGGAGCAGCCGTCGCCGTCTCGGCCCTTGCAATATCCGCCGGCCGTTGCGCAATCTCCATCAGAGCCGCAGGCGGTAGTGTTGTCTCCGGTGCACACGCCGCCGTCATCACATTCTTCCGACAGGTAACTGATGGCTCCGTCGCCGCATCCTACGCGGGCGCCATCGATGACGAACGCGCATGTTCCGCCGTTGGGGCAATAATCGTAGCCACCATCCGGGACATAACAGACCGAATCAGGAAAATCTCCGCCGACGCATTTTCCAGCTTCTAACTGGCAATGGCTGGAGCAGCCGTCGCCATCCGTCTGGTTGCCGTCATCGCATGCCTCGTAGCCGTCTCCGGATACCGCGCCGTCCCCGCACAGGCCGTTCTCTACCACGGAACCACGACGGACGTATCCCGCCTTGAGGGTGCAGTTATCGGAACAATAGGCGGACGGATCCTCTACCACAACGCATTGCTCGGTTGGCGCTGCCATCGGACAATCTGCATCGGAGGCACATGCCTGTCCGGCATTCAGCCCCGCATCGCACAGCGAAACATCATGGTCGTAGACACACTGTTCGCCGCTGGTGCCGCAAAAATCTCCAGATTCATTCGTACAATCCATCCCCGCATTCGCTCCTGAATCGCATAGATAGATTTCATCCTGGAAACAATTGGCGGTGGCCGGGCTTGCGCAATCGGCATCTGTCGTACATGTTCCCCCCGCATTCGATCCTGAATCGCACTCCTTTACCGCCGCCGTCGGATCGCACTGTTCGCCAGAAAAGAACGTGTAAAAACCGTCTCCGCAAAACCGGCCGCACGAGGCCGCGGAGCCACCGGAATCGCATCCGCCGCCAATCCCATCTTGCCCATCGCACTCTTCGCCATATTCAATCAGACCGTTGCCGCAGGTTGCGTTGTCGCACGATCCCCGTATGTCGTCTGTCAAATAAACGTTCGTATTGAAATTGCCCGTTTCACGGGCGACGACCACCGCTTTTTTGTCATCGATAAGGTCTATCTGCGATGGATCCGAACATCCCGGCTGCTCGCAGACAGAACCCTTATTGTAATAATGCGCTCCACCGTCGGACGTATAGGAAATCCGATCTCCGCTTAGCACGGCGCCGACGCTCTCATCAAAAAAAGCCAAATCCGTCGCGTTGGACGGCGCACTTACCTCGGCATCAAACGCCTCGTTCCCGTTGTTGGCTCCCGTGCCATTTATCTGAACCCACGCTCCCGAAAGGTCTTTTTTCGCCACGCCGTTTTGCGTGAGAGCCACCACCGACGAGGTCGTATCCGTCCGCTCAATGCTTATTACAAAATCTCCCGCGATCGAATCGTCCACCCAGCTCGCGCCCCCATCAACCGTCTTTGCCACGGATCCGAAATCCCCTTTCAGGTAACAGGTTTGATCCGAACTGCACGTAATCTGTTCGACGTCGGTGAGCAAATAGTCCGCACTCACCGGCTGCCAGTAGTTCGTCGCGAAGCTTTTTATCGAGTACCTATACACGTACGAGGCGGTTGCAGCCACCCCCACCAAAACCGCGACCATGGATAGGAACACGATGGGCTTTGAAAGCGTTTTCTTTTTCATAAGTAGAAACATAGTGTCGTGTGCCGCATGTTACAAAAAACCTTTTTGATCCTTACTTTGTTAAGAAAGAACAGAAGACAGAGCCCGAACGCGAACAGAACGATGGAAATGACCTGCGAGTAGGTCATGTGCAGGAGCGGACTCAACCTCGATTCGGTTGGATCCCGAAAAAATTCGAGAGAGAATCTCATGATCGGATACAGTATAGCATACGCGGCAAACACCGTGCCGTGGATAAGTTTCCGACGACGCACTTCCAGAAGCGCGATGAAGACGAGCAGGTTGCCCAGCGCGAGATAGAGCTGAACAGGATGAAGCGTTTGATATAAAAGATACAGGTGCGGACCGCTCACATACTTGATGGCCCATGGCAAAGCCGACCGCGTGCCAAAATCATCTCCACTATAAAAACACGTCAGTATCCTGGTAAAAAACGACGTGAAAGAAATAGCCGGGGCGATCACGTCAAGCAGCAGGAGCGGAAATTTTTCCTTCACGAGGCGCAGGTAGGCAACACTGGCCGCCAGCAGTCCGACAAGGCCGCCATAAAAAACCGATCCGCCGGCCTTCCACATCAAAAATCCCTCCCAATCCCACCACCCCTTCCCCCATGGGCCAAGATAATGAAACGCTCTGCCGCCAAAATACACTCCCAGCTGCGCCACGATCGCAAACATGGCCCAATACCACCACGGACGACGAATCTTTCGCGCACGCGCATCGAGAAAAACCCATGATAGGGGAATAAGAGCCCCGGCCGTCCAGATGGAATTCAGAATATTCACCCCTCCTTTTCCGCCTAAGGAAGCATGCGGTTGGTAGGGAATAAACCCATCCGGACCCAATAGCTGAATCGTCCAGGCCATCACACTGAGAATCGATAACAAAAGAAGCACGCCCACGAAAGCGGTGTGCACCTCTTCACGCTGATACCACGAGGGTTGAGACATAGCGCTCGTAGTATACAACATCTTTATGAGGAGGATCGGTTTTTCCACGGCGCGCATCCGACTCAAGATCTTCCCCGCGTTTCCGACGCTCCTTGAGCTCGCCTGCTTCAAGGTGGATGCCCGTCTTCCCTGTGGATCAGCCAAGGAGAGACCGTCCATATCGATTTATCCCCACCTCCCCCGGTTGACACGCACTGTTATTCGCGATGTAATTTTTCCATAAGGAGGAGAGAACCGTCAGCTCTCACGCTGACTTTTTTTATGCGAAATTTGCTTAAACAGTACTTTGGGTACGACGAATTCCGTCCGTTGCAGGAAGAAATCATTCAAACCGTTCTTGATCGAAAAGATGCGCTTGTCCTGATGCCCACCGGCGGGGGTAAATCATTGTGCTACCAACTCCCCGCGCTCAAATTCGATGGCATCACCCTTGTCGTCTCCCCCTTGATCGCCCTCATGAAAGATCAAGTCGACGCACTCACGGAAAACGGCATCGCGGCCGCGTTCCTCAACAGCACATTGCGATTCGATGAGATCGACGCCATACAACGACGCGCCATCGACGGCTCATTGAAGGTCCTCTACGTCGCGCCGGAGCGTTTGGCGACGCCGGGCTTCCAATCGTTTCTCCGGCAGCTGAACCTTTCTTTCATTGCCATAGACGAAGCGCATTGCATTTCTGAATGGGGCCACGATTTCCGCCCCGAGTACCGCAACCTCAAGGATCTCCGCCATGCCTTCCCGGACGCGCCTGTCATGGCGCTGACGGCGACGGCGACGCCGCGCGTGCGCGAGGATATCGTGCATCAGCTGAAACTCCAGGATGCGAAGGCGTTTCTTTCCAGTTTCAACCGACCCAATCTCCAGTACACCGTCCGACCGAAATCGGATTCCTTTGGGCAACTCGTCTCTCTCTTGGGCGGCCTCAACAACAACCCCGCGATCATCTATTGCTTTTCAAGAAAAGACACGGAGGCGCTCGCTGACGATCTGCGCCGAACCGGCTTCAAAGCCCTCCCCTACCACGCGGGATTAGAACGAGATCTTCGACGGCAGACGCAAGAGCAATTCATCCGCGACGAGGTGACGATCATCGTCGCGACGATTGCGTTTGGCATGGGTATAGACAAACCTGATGTCCGCCTGGTCGCCCACATGGATCTCCCTAAAACGATCGAGGGCTACTATCAAGAAACGGGTCGTGCCGGACGCGACGGGCTACCTAGCGAGTGCGTCCTTTTTTACTCCTTCGGGGACAAACGCAAGCAGGAGTATTTCATCGATCAAATCCAAGACGAACAGGAACGCGATCTTGCGCGGAAAAAACTGGCGCAAATGATCGACTATTGCGAGACGTCGAACTGCCGGCGGCAATATCTGCTCCAGTATTTCGGCGAGTCGTGGGACGCGCCGTCCTGCGGATCGTGCGATGCCTGCGTTGCATCTCCAGAATCTCCGGAAACGGATGCGACGGAAATCGCTCAAAAAATTCTGTCAACGATTCTGCGTACGGGTGAAAAATTCGGGGTCATTCATATCATCCACGTGCTGCGGGGCTCGCGTCGCGAGCAGGTGTTCCAATACCATCACGAAAACCTATCGGTCTACGGAACAGCAAAAGGGCACTCGGCGACGGAGTTGCGCGAGTACATGCGTCTCCTTCTCAAGAAGGGGTACGTGGAGAAAAACGAGGGGGAATACCCAACCTTGCGCGTGAGCAAAATGGGGAAAGCGGCGCTGATCGATCGGACGCAGATTCCGTTGCCTCAAGTAACGGTGGGGACGCGATCCATCACGCCCGGCCCGTTTGGTGCACCCCGTGACGCAAAAACGGGTCTCCCGTTTGAGAAAGATTTGTTCGAGGATCTCCGACGCGTACGCAAGGAGCTCGCGGACACGCACGGCGTTCCGCCGTTCATCATCTTTGGCGACCGGACGCTCCAGGAAATGTCGTATTTCCTTCCTCGGTCCAAAGAACGTCTTGGGGGTCTCTTTGGTGTGGGACAGACAAAACTGGAGGCGTACGGGGATGCGTTTTTAGCGAGCATCCGTTCCTACGCTGTCTCTCGAGGCCTCCCCGAACGTCCCGCCCCCTCCCACCTTCCCCCTCCTCCCTCCCGTCCCCCCGCCTCCGTAAACCGGCCAAGCTCCACCTATCAGCAGACGAAGGATCTCGTTGAAAAAAAGCTCTCTCTCGCAGCGATCGCGCGGGAGAGGAATTTGAGCGAAGGGACGATCGTGGGACACATCGTTGCGCTGCTTCAACAACGGACACCCCTGGAGATCGCTTACCTGCGGCCAGCGGATGACAGATTGCAGGCCATTCGGGAGGCATACAAGAAGGCGGGAACGAATATGCTCACACCGGTGAAGATGATGCTGGGGGATGGATACTCGTACGATGAGATCAAGCTGGCGAGGTTGTTCCTCTGAGGGCCCAGCCAACACCAGGCGTTGGCAAAAAAAGAGCGCGCCGTGTCTGCCAAAGTGGCAGGCGTGCGCGCGAGGAAGCCGCGACGGTTCAAGACTCGGACTGGCGGATCCGCGTCTCTCCTTTGCGGTAGCACCACATGATCCGAATGGACCCGTTCTTCTTCCAGGTGAACCGGAGCTCATCGGAGCCGCGGCTGCTGAACGATCCTTCGGCCGTGAACGGGAGCTTGAAATTGCACTTGCGCGTATGGAGGGACGCGTAGGACGCGCCGTGGACGCACAGGACCTCTAGCTGCGAGATGATCCGTTTCTGGTCATCAGACGGCAAGTCTCGCAGCGCACGCAGGAAGGCGGTTTCGTACTGGACCGTCCCCGCGTCGTTCTCCCACGCGAACTCCTTTGGAAGGAACCCGAGCAGGGCCTCTTCCTCCCGCTCCTGGCGGGTCTTCCCTTCCTTGATCTGCCCCGCGACACGCGCGAGCTCCGGGAACTCTGGGAATTCCTTCGCGAGGCGCGCGAGCCCGCCCGCCGCCACCTGGCTCAAACCCTGCTGGAGCGTGTCCACTTGCCGCTCGAGTCCTGCGCACCGCCGCTCCACGAAGTCGACCACGAGAGCGCGCTCTGCGTCGATTTCCGCCAACCGCTCGTTCTCCTGGCGAATGCGCTCGATCTCTTCACGGATCTGCTGGTCCTCGCCGATCATCTTTTCGAGCGCGCCGATGAGGCCGCTGGTGTGTGCGAGGACGTCGCGGCCGCCCTCCAGATCATCCAGCCGGAGCATCGGGATCGTCTCCTCCTCGATCTCATCATCGAGCTTCGCAGGCAGAGGGATAGCCCCCAATCCGAGATCCTCCCAGGTGCGCAAATTATCCTTGTTGAGGCAGAGAAACCCGTGCTGAATGGTCGAGGAGAGCGCCTTCCCTTCGATCTCGCGCTTCTGTGCGTCCGATCCGATCAGCCACAAGTAGGCGTACCTGAGTGACTGCTTGTCCACTTGGTAGTTGGAATCGGAGATCTCGATCTCCAAGGGCTTGAGCGCCTCTCGAATGCGCTCGAACGTTGCCGCGTCTTGGTTGCGCACGGCCTTGTAGTTCTCTTGAAGGAACTGGCAGACGACCTGGCGCCGCTGCAAGAGTTTCGGGTTTGTTTTCCCCATGTACGAGGGGCTTTTCTCCAAAAAATGAACGGCCATGTTCTTCTCCGGGGGTTTGTTGAACGTCTCTCTGGACCCCCACCAGAAAGACACGCAACCGTACCCAAAAAAACCGGCGCTGTCAAGCGCCGGTTTCTCTCGTTCATTTGGTGCAGACGTACACGAACGCGGGTGGGATGTTTGGAACAACGTCAGTCATCCGCACGCCCGCAAACCGTCGCTCCAGCCGATGGCGGAATGCCTGCCCGTTTGGCAGATACTGCAACGGAAAATAGGCAAATGTTACGAAGACGCCGCCGGGATGAAGCGCCTCATACAACGCCCCCAACAGGCGCTCTTGCAAGCCATTCTCAAAAGCCGTCCACGGCAGCCCGGAGATAACACGATCGCATCCGTCATGCCCTGCTTGTGTAAGCAGAGGCCCGATATCCTCCGCCGACGTCGTGTGGATCGGCAGGAATGGAAACCGCACCGAGAGCTCTTTGGAAAAATCCGCATTGATCTCAATAAGGTGCAGCGCCGCCTCCGGCCGTTTTTTCTCGAGGATCGCCGACGTGAACACGCCGGTCCCTGGGCCGACTTCGACGATCACGCGGGCGTCTGCGAGCTGCGCCTCGCGTACCATAAGATCCGCGAGCCGCCGCGAGCTCGCGGCGATGGCGCCGGATTCTTTCGGGTGGAGGAGGGTTTGTTTGAGGAACATGGGATGGACGATGAACGATTAGCGAATGGACGAATATCCTCCAGGAATCCCATTCTTTGAATACACGATCTGCCAGAGCTGGTTCTGGCGCACGCGGAAGGTGGCGGCGCAGGCGAGAAGGTAATAGCGCCACATGCGATGGAACCGCTCGTCGTACTTCCCGGCGAGCTCGACCCAGTGTTGCTCTACGTTCGCATACCAGGCCATGAGCGTTTTGTCGTAGTCGGTGCCGAAGTTGTGCCAATCCTCCATCACGAACAACCCTTCGGCCGCTTTCGTGATCTGTGCCGCAGAGGGAATGAGAGAATCGGGAAAGATGAATTTCTCGATCCAGGGGTCGGTCGTAATTGACGAGCGGTTGCCGCCGATCGTATGGAGGAGGAACAGGCCGTCGTCTTTGAGGCAGCGCCGTGCGACTTCGAAATACGTGCGGTAATTTTTGTGTCCGACATGCTCGAACATCCCCAAGGAGATGATATGGTCGAACGTTTCGTTCACGGAGCGGTAATCTTGCAGACGGATGTCCACTGTGAGTCCTTTGCAGAGCGTTTGCGCAAGCGCCATCTGTTCTTTAGAGACCGTAACGCCCACGACATGCGCGCCGTATTTTTCCGCCGCGAACTTTGCGAAGCTCCCCCACCCGCAGCCGATATCAAGGACGCGCTGCCCTCGCTGCAATCCGATTTTCCGACAAACCAGATCGAGTTTCGCCTCTTGCGCGTCATCGAGGTTCATCGCGGTTTTCCAATACCCGCAGGTGTAGGTCAGACGCTTGTCCAACATCCGGGTGTAAAGGTCATTTCCAATGTCGTAGTGCGCTTTGCCGATATGGAACGCGCGAGCGCCAAACTGGCGGTTCATCACTTGGGCCAAGAGCGCGTTCTTGGCCATGCCGAAGGTCGGCTTGATCTTGGAACGGATATTGCCTTTCAAAAGGAGGGCGACCATCTCGTCGATCGCTTCGCAGTCCCACCAACCGTCCATGTAGGACTCGCCCAATGCAAGCGATCCGCCCGAGAGAACGCGGGCATAAAACCGTTCGTCACGGACACGAAGGTCGTGCGGAGCGGAGCCGTTAAGGTCTACACCCGTACCATTCAGCAGATCCGAGACCGCATGCTTCAAAGAAGCGCTCATAGGGATGATATGGCTCACTCTAGCACACATCCTGCATTGGTTTCCAGATAAAATCTGACGAAACGTCGGGCTCTTATTCTTTTGGCATTTCTCCCTCCCCTTCTTTCACTAATTTCTTTTGAATTTCTTTCCATTGGCTTTTGAAGAATTGTTCCAAATCCGCCATCTCGCTCGCGGCGATCCCTTTGGCTCTCTGGAAGTGGCCAAGCACCTCCTTCACCATTTCCTCATATTCCGCCTTCGTGAAGCATTCATTCGCCTTCCATTTCTTGTTCAATTCCTTTTGGAGGGCCTGGGCCGCTTTTTTGGCTTCCGCCCTCAATTCCTCCCCTTTCCGGGATCGGATGAACAGCCCGGCAAAGAACCCCGCCGTCAGTCCCATCATCAGTGCCTTGCCCCAGTGACAAGTTTTACACGCGTTCTGACTTTCCATACGACAAAAGAAAAGGATTACTTGAAAGCAAGTATAGCGCAACTTGTCAGGAAGGAAAGACGGCGGGCATTTTGACTTTTGTGTTTAATACCTGTACCATAGGTGGAGGTATGCATCATCATCCCTCACACACCGATTCGGAGCCGCGGCTCAAAAAAGCGGAAGGCCAGCTCGCCCATGTGGCGCGCATGGTTAAGGACGGCGCGTATTGCATGGACATCATCCAGCAAGTGAACGCGCTCATCGGCATCCTGCAACAAGCCAACAGCCAGCTGCTGGCGCGGCATCTTGCCACCTGCGGGGCGAACCTTGCGTCGGAAGATCCGGAGGTAAAAGAAAAATTCATAAAAGAGATAGTGCGCGCGTGGACGATGGCGCAGCGCAAAGGCTGATATGACACACCCTTCCTTCAAACCATTCGCGTCCTTCCTTCTCCTTGCTCTTGTGTCAGGAAGCGTGTGCGCGCTCTCCCTGTTCATGGCGCCGCCCGCCTACGCATCGCCTGTCTCGCGCGACCTGTCTCCCGCCGCGATGTCGGCATCCATGGAACCGGCGCCAGCGCCCGCCCCCCAGACGGCGGTCTTTTGTTGCGAGAAAAACCGCATGAATCACCAACCGGATGCGACGGCTCCGGAACGACCGACCGTCTCCCGCCTCTCCGCCACGGCGCCGTTCGCGGCGCCCCGTATGCTTCGGAACGAACCGGCGTCGGCCCTCGCTCTCCCAAAGGAGACATTCCCTTTTCAAAGGCACCGCCGACAAATCATAGCCGCCGCCATCAAGCGCGAATAGGGAAAAAGGGAAATTCGATGTTATTCAAGTTTTCCTCTTTCTTCATATGCCCCAACAAACTCTCCCTATCCGCGGCATGCACTGCCGCTCCTGCGAACTGCTTCTGGAGGATTCCATCGGTTCCGTCCAAGGCGTCGCAAAAGTTAAAGTGGATTTCCGCAAAGGATGCGCCCTCATCGAACACGGGGCGGATATTCCCAGCCGCCACGAGATCGAGCGCGCCATAACAAACGCCGGGTATGAAATCGGCGCCCCGGGGAAACTTCCTTGGCTCACCAAAGACTCGACGGATCGACGGTACGTCTTCATCGGTATCATCGTCGTCCTCATCCTCTATTACGCCGCGCGCGGGACCGGGCTTTTTGACGTTGCTCTGGATGAATCGAACGTGGGCGTCGGTTTCGCCCTGACGCTTGGCCTCGTCGCCGGCATCTCTACCTGCATGGCGCTTGTGGGTGGGCTCATCCTGGGTATCTCCGCCCGGCACGCCGAGCGCCATCCGGAAGCCACCTCCTGGCAGAAATTCCGCCCCCATCTCTTCTTCAATGCTGGTCGCATACTGGGCTACGCGATCCTCGGCGGACTCCTGGGTGGCCTGGGGAGCTTCCTTCAAATCTCCGGCGTCTTCCTCGCGTTCCTCACCCTCGCGGTCGCGCTCGTCATGATCTCGCTTGGGATTAAACTGACGAATCTCTCCCCGAGGATCTCGGCGACCTCCTTCACGCTTCCCTCCTCCATTGCGCGCCTCTTTGGGATCTCGGAACATCAAAAAGAATACAGCCACAAGGCATCCATGGTGACCGGCGCGCTCACCTTCTTCCTCCCCTGCGGATTCACGCAAGCGATGCAGTTGTATGCCGTCAGTACCGGGGACTTCAAAACCGGTGCGATGGTCATGGGCGCATTCGCCCTGGGAACCGCTCCGGCGCTTCTTGGCATCGGAGGGCTCTCCTCGATCATGAAAGGAACCGCCGCGCGCGTCTTCTATGCCATCGTTGGCATCCTCTTGATTGCCTTTGGCCTCTACAACGTTCGCAGCGCGCTCTCGATCCTTCCCGTTACCGGTCCAACGAAGACAAATAACGAACTGAACTACTCGCCGATCAATCAAGGAGCGGCGCCTCAAGGAAACGTCCAGGTCATCACCATGACCCAATCCGCTTCCGGCTACTCCCCCGCCACGATGCGCGTCAAAGTCGGCATCCCGGTTCAATGGGTCGTCACCTCCGAATCGTCCTTCACCTGCGCCTCCACTATCGTGGCCCCGTCATTGGGAATTAATGCGGATCTGAAAAAGGGACAGAATGTCTTCACCTTCACCCCCACGGAAAAAGGAACGATTCCCTTTTCCTGTTCCATGGGCATGTACCGCGGGTCGTTCATCGTTGAATAAATCTATGCACAGACTGAACTTTACGATCACGAATCTCACCTGTGATGCCTGTATCAAAGTTTCGACTATGACGTTGCGCAAACTTCCTGGCGTCATGGATGTCCACGTTGATCTTTCAACAGGCGCCGCCACTATTCAATCGGAGGAACTTATCCATCCACGCGACGCAGAGCACGCGCTCACCGCAAAAGGATACACGGTCGCGTTCTAATCCAATTGTATGCAACAACTCTATCGCGTCTCCGGGATGCATTGCGCTTCCTGCGAAACGCTTATCAACGAGGAGGTCGGAGGACTCCCCGGCGTGGTTGGTGTCGTCACCAGCGCCAAAGACGGAACATGTCGGGTCACAACCAGTGGGACGGTTTCAGAGGAAGCCGTCATCGGGGCGATCAAAGCGGCTGGCTATGATGCCGTACCGGAGACGATCTCTTCGCCGTCTATCCCGACGCCGACCTCGAGAGACCCGCACACGACCCTCATCGAACGCGAAGGAACAACCGTGTCATTTCAATCAACCAAAAAGACTAAAGGAGAGGGAGTCTTGGAAATCGACGCGCACGGCCGGCCGACCTTCAAGGGAACCGTCACGACGGAACACTCGCATACGATCGAATTTCCCAAGAACATGCGGGAACAAATCAAAGACATCATCAGCTCCTTCGATTCCCTCTTCAAAGACAGGCAGGAATCGCCACAGACAAACCAACTGACCACGTCAGAAGCATCCGCCGCCTCGAGATCCGTGCAGCCGGCGCACTCGCAACAGGCCACCTTTGCATTGAACGGCATGCACTGCACTTCCTGCGCCGGCGTCATCAGCAAGAGCATCAAGAAACTCCCCGGGATCGTTGAAGCAAACGTCAGTTTTGCCTCGGAGAAAGCGCGGGTCACCTTCGATCCCCGCGTGGTGAACGAAGCTGTCATCATCGAACGCGTGAAAAAAGCCGGCTATCGCGCCGCCGTCTCCGCCAAGGCGGATCCGGAGGAGGATCGGGCGCGCCGCGCCAGGGAGATCGGTTCCTATTGGCGCCGTTTCCTCGCCGGAGCCATCCTCTCGTTGCCGATGGTCTATTTCATGTTCCTCGATTTCTTCGGCTTCCTTCCCGGCCGCTCCTTCCTCCTCCCTTGGGTCGGCGCCGTCTCCTTCGCGCTCGCGACCCCCGTCCAGCTCATCCTGGGAGCCGGATTCTACAAAGGGATGTGGTCGAGTTTGCGGATGAAGACGTTCAACATGGACAGCTTGATCGCGATCGGCACCAGCACCGCGTTCCTCTACAGCGTCGTCAACTTCCTCCTGTACGCGACGAAGAACGGCTCAATCCTAGGCCTCGCGGGAGAAAAAATTCCCGAGCTCTATTTTGAGACGGCCGCTTTCCTCATCACTTTCGTCCTTCTGGGAAAATGGCTGGAGAGCAAAGCGAAGGGGCAGACATCGGAGGCCGTGCGCAAGCTCATGGAACTGCAGGCGAAGACGGCGCGCGTCATCCGCGGCGGGAAGACGATTGATGTGCCGATCGGCGACGTCGTCGAACACGACACCGTCGTCGTCCGCCCGGGAGAAAAGGTGCCGGTCGACGGCATCATCGTCCGCGGCGACTCCTCGATCGATGAATCCATGCTGACCGGCGAGAGCATTCCCGTCGAGAAGCACGCGGGAGACAAGGTCATCGGCGCGACGGTAAACAAAAACGGCAGCTTCGAGTTCCGCGCGCTCAAGGTGGGAAGCGAGACGGTTCTGGCGCGCATCATCGAACTCGTAGAGGAGGCGCAGGGATCGCGCGCGCCCATCCAGGCATTTGCCGACCGCATCTCGGCGCGATTCGTCCCGATCGTCATTGGAATCGCTGTCGCCACCTTCCTGGTCTGGTACTTCCTTCTCGGCGCCTCGCTTAGCTTCGCCCTCATGGCCTTTACGGCGGTCATCGTCATCGCCTGCCCTTGCGCGCTCGGGCTCGCGACGCCGACAGCCATCATGGTGAGCACGGGCATAGGGGCGCAACACGGCATCCTCATCAAGGGAGGCGAGCCATTGGAGGCCGCGTGCAAGGTACGTGCGATCGTCTTTGACAAGACCGGCACGCTCACTAAAGGCAAGCCGGAGGTCACGGACGTACAGACGCTTGGAACCCTCGACGAAGACGCGGTTATGGAAATCGCCGCGGGGCTGGAGGGCAAATCGGAACACCCGCTTGCGGAAGCCATCTGCCGGTACGCGGAGGAAGAAAACATCGAACCGTCCGAGGTGGCCTCCTTCCAAGCCGTTCCTGGCCAGGGAGTCCAAGGAGCGATCGATGGGACTCCGTACTATTTCGGCAATCGGAAATTGATGGAAACGCTGCACATTGATGGTCGTCGCATCGAGCGGAAAATGCGTAAGCTCGAGGAGGAGGGCAAAACCGCCATGCTCCTCTCCAGCGACAAAGAACTCCTCGGCATCATCGCCGTCGCGGACGCGATCAAATCTACGTCCCCATCCGCCATGGCATCGCTCAAACGCCTCGGGCTGGCCGTCTACATGATCACGGGCGACAATACGCGAACCGCTCTGGCTATCGCGCGGCAAGCCGGCATCGAGGAGCAGAACGTGCGGGCGGAGGTGCTCCCGGAGGACAAGGCGAATGAGGTGAAAAAAATCCAAGCGGCGGGAGTGAAGGTTGCCATGGTCGGCGACGGGCTCAACGACGCCCCCGCGCTCGCGCAGGCGGATGTCGGCATCGCGATGGGCAGCGGCACGGACGTGGCCATGGAGGCGGGAAGCATCGTGCTCATGAAAAACGACTTGGAGGATGTTGTTTCCGCGATCCAGCTGAGCCGCGAGACGCTGGGGAAGGTAAAACAGAACCTCTTCTTCTCGCTGTTCTACAACGTGATCGGCATCCCGATCGCGGCCCGCGTCTTCATCGGCTTGGGGATCGTCCTTCGCCCGGAACTCGCGGGCCTCGCCATGGCCTTAAGCTCCGTCTCGGTCGTGGCGAACTCCCTCTTGCTGCGCCGGTTCCGACCAGGCCGGCGCAACTGGCTCTCGACGTTCGCGCCCGTAGCGATGACCGGGGCGTTCACGATGGCGTTCATCCTCCTGGCCAGAGTAAGCGCGGGAGGATAGCGGCAACAGATAAATCCGCCAGGCATTCATGCCTGGCGGGTTTTTAATAGAAGGTTCTGCGGGCGCTTTTTTATCGCCCGAAGAGTGTGACGAAAAAACGTCTTCACTCGCAATACCCACGAGAGCGTCAAAACGGCTTCCTTGTATTCTCTGCCAAAGACCTTCGCCGCAGCAATACCGCGTTCACCGCCACGATCACCGTGGACACGCTCATGAACACCGCGGCGACCGCGGGCTCCAGGATGATGCCTCTGGAGGCGAGCACGCCGGCGGCCAGCGGAAGCGCCACGAGGTTGTATCCTGTCGCCCAAAAGAGGTTCTGGATCATCTTGGCATAGGTCAGCTTGGAGAGCTTGATGATTTTTGGAATGTCTCTTGGATCGTTCTTGACCAGGATGATCCCTGCTGATTCGATCGCGACATTCGTCCCCGCGCCGATGGCGATCCCCAGGTCTGCCTGCGTCAGGGCGGGCGCGTCGTTCACCCCATCCCCCACCATCGCCACGATATGCCCTTTTTGCTGCAATGACTTCACCGTATCAGCTTTCTGACCGGGAAGAACCTTCGCAAAATATTCATCGATCCCGATCTCTTTGGCCACCCATGCGGCCACATCCTCCGAGTCCCCCGTGATCATCGCTGTGCGTATCCCCACGGCCTTCAAGGACGCGACTGCTTCTCTGGATTCTTCGCGGATGATGTCCGCAAGGGCGATGGCACCCAACAGACGGTGAACTGAAGCGACATAGATCACCGTCTTCCCCTCTCTTGAAAGCGTCTGGATCTGTCGTGCGACCTCGGATGGGATCGCGACAGACGTTTCCTCCATGAGCGCGATGTTTCCGACAGACACCTTTCCCCCCTCGACCCAACCTTGAGCTCCCTTTCCCGGAACGCGCTCAAATTGTTTCACCTCTTTATGGTCGATCTTCCGCGCCCGCGCTTCGTCGACTATGGCTTTGGCAAGTGGATGCTCCGACTGGCTGTTGACCGACGCGGCCATGGCGAGTACTTGGTTTGCCTCAACCGAATCGACGGGGACGATTTCGCTCACGCCAAATGCCCCGAGGGTCAGCGTTCCCGTCTTGTCGAAAAGCACGGTATCAATCGTCCGCGCGGCTTCCAGCGAGAGACGCTGCTTGATGAGCAGGCCGTTGCGCGCAGCCATAGTCGTCGAAATAGACGCGACCAGCGGTACGGCGAGCCCAAGCGCGTGGGGACAGGCGACCACGAGCACGGCGACGAGTCGCTCCGTCGCGGTCACGAGACCGGCGTCGGCGAGAAGCCACGCGATGAAGGTGATCCCTCCAGATGTCACCGCGATGACGGTCAAATACAGCGCCGCGCGATCGGAGAGAATCTGGAGTTTAGATTTGGATGCCTGCGCCTGTGCGACTAATCGCATCACCCCCGCGAGGAACGTCGCCTCCCCGATCTTATCGACGCGCACCGTAAGCCCGCCGTCGCCATTGAGCGATCCGGCGATCACCTGATCCCCCATCTTCTTGCTCACCGGTTTTGATTCACCCGTGACGACTGCCTCATTTACATCCGACTGCCCTTCCTCGATGACGCCGTCGGCCGGCACTTTGCTTCCTGGGCGGACGAGGACGCGGTCGCCTGCGACCAGTTCCGAGAGAGGGATCTTCTCCGTTTTTCCTTCTCGGATCACCTCCGCGACATCCGGCAATAATTTTGCGAGTTCCTTCAATGCCCCTTGCGCGCCGGACACAGCCCTCATCTCGATCCAGTGGCCAAGCAGCATCACCGCGATGAGCGTCGATAATTCCCAAAAGAGCGTTTCCTCTCTGCCGGCGAATACCGAGAACGCACTAAACAGATACGCGGCCGTGATCGCGATAGAAATAAGCGTCATCATTCCCGGAAGTTTCGCGCGGATCTCGCGAGCCGCCCCCGCGATGAACACCCACCCGCCGTAAAAAAAGATGATGGATCCCAACAACAAAAATGAAATTTGGTCCCCGACGAATCGCGGGAGACGCCACCCGATCACGATTTCAGGCATGTCGGAAGCAAAGAGAATCGGCACCATCAAAATCAGCACCACCCAAAGTTTTTGCAAAAAAGCATCTGTCGAATGCCCCGCATGCTTGTCTGTCTCCTGCGCGTGTGAGTGGTGCTCTTCCATACGCATCTGCTTATCTAAGCGGCCGATCGAACCGGTAATCGCCCTCCATCCGCCGGAACACATCCTGCTCGCAGGCATAGATGACCGGGCGGGCCGTTTCCAATTCGATAAACGGAATTTGTTCATCACTGATGGACTCCAAAAATTTGATCACAGCGCGCAATGTGTTCCCATGGGCGGTCATGAGGATGGTCTCCCCCGCTTTGATGCGCGGATGAATCTGCGTCTCAAAGTACGGAACGACACGGTCATACACATCCTTTAAACTTTCCCCGCCCGGAGGTCGAGCGACAAAACTTCTTCGCCATCCCAGCACTTGTTCTTCCCCAAATTCCTTCGCCGCCGCTTCCTTATTCATCCCTTGAAGTTCGCCATATGCACGTTCATTCAGGGCCTCGGAGGTGAAGATGGGAAGTGTTTCGCCCTTAAACCAAGCAGGCATTCGATCCAGCCGATTGTACCGTTCATCAGCCCCATGGCTGAACACGCCGATTTTATGCTGAGAGGATAAGATGATGAGCAGCGTCTGATGCGCCCGTTCGAGGTTCGATGTAAACGCCGCGTCATAATCGAAACGCTTGCAGTGGCCCGCCAAATCCTGCGCCTCCTGGATGCCGTTCTCGCTCAACGGCACATCCAGCCAACCGGTAAACCGATTCAAGATGTTCATTCGAGACTCACCATGGCGAACAAGGACGAGAGTTCCGTGTGTCATAGGATTCAATGGGTGACGTTTTTGTCCCGGAGTTACTTCCACCACTCTCCCGACTTCCTGGGCCAGCCCATCAAGAGCAACAACGAAAGCGGAGATCCCCAATTAGCCCATCGTTCAACGAAATCCCACAAAGGATCTGGTCCAAACGGCCAACGAACAAGCGCGGTCCAGAGACCCCAAAACGCCATCCAAAGAACCAGAGCGCGCACGGGGCGGACAAGGATGTGGATCGCCAACAACAGGTCGGCTATTCCTATCAACAAAAGAAGCGTGGTGATCGTTTTCTCGTCCGTGATCCCAAAGGAGGAAAAGTAGACAAACCAACTTTTCTTCGCTTCCAGGGCGAATACGCCGTGGCCGATGAATGTTCCTGCGGTGGCGATACGGAGAATCCACTGGGCATTGATGGACGTCGACATGCTCATAGGGTGGAACAAATTTAAACAAAAAAATCAAATTCATTATACGTTCTTTCCGCTTCTTTGCCCAATGAATCCTCTTCTCCTGTACAATATATTCGATGATTCATCGTCTCCCCAAGATGTATGTGGAAAGACAGAAGCGAGGCAGCACAAGAATTGGTTACACGCTTGAAACAACTCGCCCTCCCCTTCGATATCGTTCTTGCCCTCCCCCGTGGCGGGGTCATTCTTGGAGCGATCATTGCTCGCGCGTTCAAGAAACCCCTTGATTTGTTGATCCCCCGTAAAATAGGCGCGCCGTCCAATGAAGAATACGCCATCGGCGCGGTCACGGAAGAAGGGATCGCCGTTTGGAACGAAGAAGAGAAGGCCTCAGTGGATCCTTCCTGGCTTGAACACATGGTTGCGAAACAGCGTGCGGAAGCAACGCGCCGCCGATTGACATATCTGGGGAGCGCCCATCGCCGAGATCTCCGCGGGAAAAGCATTCTTATTGTCGATGACGGCATCGCGACCGGCCTCACCATGATGGCCGCGATCGCGGAAGCGCGGCAGCTCCAAGCCGGAAAAATTCTTCTCGCGATCCCCGTTGCACCGCCAGACACCCTTGAACGAATCCGCCCGGACGTCGAGGGCGTCGCGGTTCTTTCTGCCCCCGCATCGTTTGGCGCCGTCGGGGCGTTTTACGAAAATTTTCCGCAAGTAACCGATGCGGAAGTCATTTCTCTTTTGAAAGAATTTTTATGATCACCTTCGTCTCCTCCTTCAGCGCCCCGTTCACGACGCTCGCGAGCGGCGCGTACTCGCTCGCGCATTTTGCCGACGGCGAGCCTGCGTATCGGTTATCTACCGTCGTCAAAGACGAACCCGTTCGCCTGATTGCCAGTGTGACAGCAGACCCCGCCTCCTTCTTTGAGCTCTTGAGCCTGCATCAACTGTTACAAGACGGCGGCGCGCCATCGATTCAAATCGTCATCCCCTACCTTTGTTTTTCTCGGCTGGACAAACGTACGAAAACAGGAGAAGCGCGCCTGGGGATCATGGTCGCCAGGCAGATCAAAGCAACCAAGGCGCATCTGGTCGTTCTGGACGTCCACAGCCCCCGCATCCTCCGCGCGCTCGGGCAACGAGCAGAAGAAATCACCGCGATCCCCTTGCTCGCCAAGAGCATCGGCGATAGCGGCCCCGTTGATGTGGTCGTCGCTCCAGATAAGGGAGCGCGAGATCGCGCAAAGCGCTTTGCAGACGCCCTTGGGTCTTCCCCACGCCTCGCGTTCATTTCAAAGAAACGTCCAGCGGCGAATGTCGCGAAAGCCACACGGTTGGTCGGGGACGTACAGGGGAGTCGTTGCGTCATTGTCGATGACATGATCGACACAGGCGGAACGATCGCAGAAGCGGTTCGCCTCCTGCGCGCCCATGGCTCCGCCAGCATCCGGATTGCCGCCACCCACGGAATTTTCTCCGCCGGGGCGAGAGAGAAGCTTGCCGCGCTCCCGGTAGAGCAGATCATCGTCACCAACTCGCTCCCGCAGACACCACACCAGAGGATCCGGGTCGTCGACGCCACAACGCTTCTTTCCTAAGTAGTGTCCATTCCTTACTTTCCCTGAAGTTCCTTCTGTCTGATTCCGCACCACCCGCGAAAAATCTTCATCGACGTTCCTGTTTTGCATACAAGCCATCCCGTGAGCATGCCCAGCACGATCCCTCCGAGGATATCCGAGGGGTAGTGTACGCCCCCTGCTACGCGAGCGAGGCCTATAAGCAGGCCGGACGCATAAAAGAAATACCCGAGACGCCGGTTGAACATCGTGGTGACGGTGGCGAGGGAGAACATGAAAATTGTATGCCCCGACGGGAACGAGTAGGCGTGGTCGGTGAGGAGGTGTGGGAGGGAGAGAGCAAGGAACGGACGCGGGCGATGGTAATAAAAACGAACAACGGAAATCACGCCCAATCGGGCGACAAGCACGGACACGATGGCTAACGCATATGGGCGCAAGGCCGGACGTCCTCCCTTCCTCCAGGCCTTCAGGGCGAACACGGCAAAAATCAGCATGATCACGAACACAAAATGCTTCCCCAATAAAACAATGATCGCGTCGCCGGCCGTCGAGCGTCCGGCCAAGCCGTGGAGAAAATAGAAGAGAGAAAGGTCAATCGAGTTGGTCATAACGTCGTTTTCATAACAAGAAAAGTATAGCAAAAAAATCACGAACGCAGTGGCAATGCGGCATTTCTCCCTCTCTCAATTGAGCCAAAAATCACGCCGCTGTGTTAAGCGTATTTAGCTTTGTTTAGCAAATTTTTTGAGACGCTGGCCGTTGACAATTTGGTCAAAATATGGTACCCTGTGGCGTCGACTGCAAAGAGCGGTCGTTTTATTTCTATGACCAATCAGAGCCCTACCCCTTATTCCCTGACCATCAACTCTATGAAGAACGCATTTGCGCCCCTCATGCTCGCTTCGATGGTCTTGGGCTTTCCTGCCTATGCGCAGGCCTCCCCCGACGAAATCCAAATCGGCGTCTTTTCCACCCTTCCAATTGTGGAAGCGGTAGAGGAAACCCCGGTCGCGGAACAGCCAACCCCTACCGTCCAGGAGGTCTTGCTCTTGGTGTGTGAGGAAAAGGGCTATGGCGAGGATTGTGGAAAAACGCTCTTGGGCATGCTCTGGAACGAGTCGTCCAACCGGGCCACCGTCATCGGCGACCGCGGCGCGGCGCGCGGCTACTTCCAGATCCACTACAAGCTCCACAAGATCACCGCCGCCTGTGCCGAAGACCTTGTGTGTTCTGCCCGCTGGTCGCTTGCCTACTTGGAGCGCAACCAATACCCTAAGTACAAGAACTACGCGATCCAATGCCATAACAGCTGTAACGTGAAAAACGGCTACGCGGCCAAGGCGGTTCGCCACGGAAACTACTTCTGGGACAAGCCCCTTGCGATCACCCAGCCGGCACCCATCGTACTGGCGGTGAAATAACAAGAAGGACCCGCAGAGCGCGGGTCTTTTTGTTTGTGGAAGGTCAAACCACCAATCGCCCTCTCTCCCTTTCTATTTTAAATAACTTTCCCCTCTCACATAGTGGCACGTATACCCTCCCGGATTCT
Source organism: Candidatus Uhrbacteria bacterium (assembly GCA_016188425.1). GTDB lineage: Bacteria > Patescibacteriota > Patescibacteriia > UBA9934 > GWF2-40-263 > JACPHX01. The sequence continues at coordinate 56,247 of JACPHX010000009.1, forward strand.
TCTGCAGGTAATCCTGATGGTACCCCTCGGCCACATGGAACTCCTCCAATGGTTCCAGCAACGTCGCCACTGGATGTTTCCATCGACCGGACCTATTCACCCTTTCAATGAAGTTCTCCGCCTCTTTCTTTTCCTCATCATTCCCATAAAAGATCGAGGAGCGATACGACGTGCCGACATCGTTCCCCTGCCGGTTCCGCGTCGTCGGGTCGTGGATGCGGAAAAAGAAGTCGAGGATGGCACGGTACGTCGTCTTTCCTGGATCGTATTCAATCTGGATCGCCTCGGCGTGGCCTGGATGGTTTTCGTAAGTCGGATCCGCATTTTCTCCGCCGGCATAGCCGACCTCGGTATTCACGACGCCGGGCAGCGCGCGGAACAACTCCTCCATTCCCCAGAAACATCCGCCGGAAAGCACGGCTTTTTTTGTGGCCATATATCCGATGAGTTCATCAGATATTTATGGTACCTCAAACCTCTCGACGTTCCCAGAAGATCTGTCTCCTCGTTCCCTGGAACGACTATCACAAACCGCCCCCTTGCGAGGGCGGTTTGCAGGGAATCCTAGAGGCCGAAAATCGTCTCTATCTGCGCCCGAAGCTGCGGGCCGTTCTGCGATCCTTGGATCATGCCGACAAGGCGGTGATCCGCATCGAGGAAGTAGAATTGCGGCAAGCTCATCACGCGATACGCATCGTAGAAATCGTCGCCGACCTTGTAGACCGGGAGCGAATAGGAGCCGCGGCGCACCTGGGACCAGCTGACATTGATAGGATCCAGGGTGCTGACGGGCAACAGGACGATGTCCGGGTACTGGTCGATCAGGTCTGCGAACGCCGTCATCTGCTCCATGGAGAGCGTATTCCAGGCGCTGTAGGCCATCACGACGGATCTCTTGCCGGCGGCCGCGCTATACAGCGAGCGCGTCTCGCGGTCCACGGATGTCAAAGAAATATCGGGCATCTGCGTTCCAAGAGGAATCGCGACTTGCGATTCTGCGGCCGCCACATTGAGCGCGAAGTTGTCCGGCGCCTGGATCAGGCCGAAACGGGAGAACAGGTTGTGCCAGAATCCTTGATTTGATTCCATGACGATATCTGCCGTCACGACGCTTCGAGTCGGTATCGTGGTGATCGAAGAGGTGATGGTGCGGTGGCCAGCATGGGAAACCTCCAGATAGAACTCTCCGGGAGGAAGCACGAGCGAGAAATTCCCGCTGACAAGGAAAGGATTCATTTGTCCGTAGGATGCCCCGTTCCAGATGTCGAATGAACCGTCGTTCCCGCGCTCATACGCCGTCACGGTCACATCGGAAATGAATTCCTTCGTCTGTTCATCCGAAATGGTTCCGTCGGTAATAACCAGGACGCCGTTGATCGGCCGCTGGTAATCCCGGACGCCGTTTGAGAAGCTCGCGGTGAGCTCATGCATTCCGGTTTCTTCGAAGGAGATGTCTCCGACCCATAGGTGCAGGTCGCGGTCGAAGGTGAGGGGGAACTCCCGCCGTTCGGAGGCGCCGATAATCATGGCCTCCGTCGCTCCAGGTGTCCCCTCCAAGAAAATCGTCCCGCCTTCCCCCTCCTGCAGATGAACCGTCCCATCGCCATCCAGCGGAGAAGCCTGCGCACCCAGCGTCGTAATTTCGTTTGCCCCTATGATAAGGCCGGCATCAAGGGTGAAAGGACAAGCACTGGAAGTGGTAATCGTCCCATCGATATCAACCGCGCGGACGAGCGCCGAGTAGAAGCCGGAGGGGATCGTTGTGAAGGTCAGGTTGTATCCTCCCGCGTCGGTGCCAAGACCGAAGACGGTTGGAACAGGGATCCAGCTTAACCCGCCGTTGAGCGAATAATCGACGGTGGAAATATTGCCTGCCGACGCGTTCACAAACCCTCCGATCGTGATAGGCAAGGCGTCATACACCGTAAAACACCCGAAGGTCCAGTCGATCGCGGTGGGGGTTGGGGGCGGTGGCGGTTCCGGGGCTGCAAGGAAAGCGAACGGAACGATCAGAGGTTCAATCGGCGGCTGTTCTGGTATGGGCGGGGGTGGGGGCTGTTCTCCTCCTCCGCCTCCTCCTCCGCCTCCTCCGCCTCCTCCTCCTCCGCCATCACCTCCGCCTCCGCCTCCTCGGCGCCGTACTTGAATGGTGACGGTGGCCGTATCGCAGAGATCATTGGTATCGCAGATTTGGTAGACAAAGGTGTCATCGCCGACAAAGCCGTTGTTTGGCGTGTAGGTAATCACTCCGGTCTCTTCATCGATAGCGGTAATCGTGCCGTTGCCGGGAGGGGTGATAATCGTGATGGAACCAAGAACCAATTCCCCATCGACTCCCTCATCGTTCGCCGGCACATCTATATCGACCGGCGTATTGCGATTCGTGACGGCCGAATCGTCGTTGGCCACCGGAGGAGCAAGCTCTCCGACGGTGATCGTCACCACCGCGGTGTCGCACAGCCCGTCATCGTCGCACACTTCGTAGGTAAACGTGTCGGTGCCGGTGAACCCTTCTCCCGGCGTATAGGTCGCGACGCCCGTTTCCGGATCGATGGTTACCTCTCCGTTGGTGGGAGGATCCGTGACCGTCACGGTCGAAGGGACAAGGAGCCCGTCAAGATCCGAGTCGTTCTCCAAAAGATCGATCTCGACGGGGACGTCGACGGTGGTGCTTGCTCCGTCATCGCCCGCGATGGGCGGAGCGAGGACGGTAATGGTCACCAAGGCCTGGTCGCACAAATCGGTGGTATCGCAGACCTCGTAGACAAAGGTGTCTACGCCGTAGAATCCTTCATCCGGCGTGTAGGTGACGGCGCCTGTTTCCGGATCGACTGATACTTCCCCGTCGGTGGGTGGCGTCACGATCGCTACCGAGGCCGGGTCGAGATTCCCGTCTTCATCGGTGTCATTGTCCAAGATGTCGATCACCACCTGGGTATCCATGGTGGTCGTGGCTGCATCGTCGTTGGCAACCGGCGGATTTTCTTCCGGCGTAAACACGCAGTCCTCCGGCGTGATCTCTTCATCGCCATTCAAATCCGTAATCGGGATGATGTCTCCCTCGTGGTTGCCGTGGTCGTTGTTTCCTTCCCCGTCAACCGCGCTCGCGTCAACCGTCAGCACGGTGAAGGGGTTGTTTTCTGATCCGGTGGCGTGACAAATGGTGACCTGGTCATCGCCCCCCAGGACGAGAATCGTTACCTCCGCGGTATCGCATAGGGTATCGGTATCGCAAATCTGGTAGACAAAGGAATCGGAGCCGATGAAATCCACATCCGGATCATAGGTAATTTCCCCGGAGACGGGGTTGATGCTGACGATGGACCCGTTGCTCGGCGGCGTGATGATGGTGACAGATGCAAGATCCAGGTTTCCATCGGGATCCGTGTCGTTCTCCGGCACGTCAACCGCCACCGGCTGGTTCACCATGGTGAAGGTCGAGTCATCGACGGCGACCGGCGGCTGGTTCTCTTCGGGCGGGATATAGACACAATCGTCCTCATCGACCACCTCGTCGCCATTCAAATCGGCAATAGGGATAATATCCCCCTCATGGTTGCCGTGGTCGTTGTTTCCTATGCCATCCACCGCGCTCGCGTCAACGGTGAGCACGGTGTAGGGATTTTGTTCCGAGCCGGTGGCGTGACAAATGGTCACGTTGTCCTCGCCTCCAAGAACCAGAATCGAGACTTCGGCCGTATCACAGAGGGAATCCGTGTCGCAAATCTGGTAGACGAATGCGTCGGAGCCGATAAAGTCCGTGTCTGGCGTATAGGTGGCCTCACCTGTTTCTGGGTTCACTGATACCCCTCCATTGGAGGGAGGGGTGATAATCGTGACGGATGCCAAATCCAAATTCCCGTCAAAATCCGTATCGTTGCCTGGAACGTCGATATCGACGGGGGTATTCACGAAACTAAACGCTGCATTGTCGACGGCATCGGGCGGTTGGTTCCCCTGGGGCGGAACGTAGACGCAGTCGTCCGCATCGATATTTTCATCGCCGTCCAAATCTGTAATGGGAATAATGTCCCCTTCGTGGTTGGCGTGGTCGTTGTTGCCTTCGCCATCCACCGCGCTTGCGTCAACGGTAATGACGGTGTACGGGTTGCTTTGGGATCCGGTCGCGTGGCAAATAGTCACTTTGTCATCCGATCCCAATACATCGATGGTAACGGTCGCCGTGTCACAGGCGCCGTCTTGGTCGCACACCTCATAGGTAAAGGAATCAGATCCCACAAAATCCGCGGCCGGGGCATAGGTAATTTCCCCCGTGGCTTCATTGATATTCGTAATGATGCCGTTGGTGGGAGGAACCGTAATGGCTACCGAACCGGCATCCAGCTCCCCTTCCGGATCCACGTCGTTGTCAAGGATATCGATGACGACCGGCGTATTGACCGCCGTAGCAGCCGCGTCGTCATTGGCAGTTGGCGGCAGGTTCTCATCCGGAACATAGGTGCAATCTTCCTCGGTAATGTCTCCGTCGCCATTGGCATCGCCAATCGGAATGATGTCCCCAAAGGCATGCTGCTCGTCGACGATATGCTGGGTATGGTCGTTGTTCCCCTCGCCGTCGACCGCATCCGCATCAACTGTTATGACGACGTACGGATTCGCGTCGGAGTTCGTCCGATGGCAGATGGTTACCTGGGGGTCTTCCTCTTGGTGGTTGGCAGCGACCAAAAACGATTGGGTTGCCAAGGCATCGAAACGGCTGGTCTGCACCCGCGTTTCCTGCGCCGTTTGCTGGGTAATCCGTCCTTTAGACAGCATGGCGATGGATGTCAGCGTTGGAATGCTTCGCGGTCCGCTGGTAAGGGACAGGCGCAGCTTGATGCTGTCGCTGGCAAGCGGGAGGCTGCCGATATGCGCATTGACTTCCTCTACTTTATTCCAGCAAGTGGAACAATTGTTTGCTTGCGTCCACTTCAGCCCGTCGTACCAGTACCAATAGGTAAAGTCTGAGGTCAGCTGGTACCCGATGGATGACCCGGCTCCCACAGAGGCCTGTTGGGCAAACCCGACGAGCGATGCTTCTTCCGGCAGCCGGAGGTCTTCTAAGTAGACGACCTCTTCTGTGGCGTTATTGCGAACCGGGCGCACACCATCGCTGTCCATGACGACGCTCGTTACATCGTAGGAGAAATGGCTTGGCTCGGTTGTTTTGACGGTAAAGGCACGCGCCCCTATCTCGCTGCCGCTGCGCGTTAAGAGGAAGACGGAGATGCCCAGCACCGCAAGGAACCCCGCCAGGAGCTTGAGGCCAGCGCCCCCTTGCGATTTTCGTGGAGAATATGACGTCATAGGTGGTGGGGATCAGGAAGGCATTTTACGGAAGTTGCGAATGGCCGAGTACCCCACGAAGGACACCAGAAGAGAGATGAGGGTCAGGATGATGAAGGTTGAAAGAAGCTGCTGGCGGGTCTGTTCGAACAAGACGGTGGTTGGAGACCCGACGGAAACCATGCCGATGATTTTGCCATTGATATCGCGCAACGGCACGAACGCGCTGTAATAAAGCGTTCCGAGCCGATCAAGACTCGTGCTTAAAACCTCTCCTTTTGCCAAGGTGGTTTCCAAGACGCGCAAATCCGTTTCCTGGCTTCCGACCCAACGAGAGACGCCGTCGGTCGTGGTAATGGTCGTTGCCGATCGTCGATCGTCGGTGTAAATGGTGGTTTCAAGCCCGGTTGCCTTTTTGGAGAAGTCCACGAAGGCCGTGTCGAACTTGTATCCGACTTCAACCGCCCCCACCGCATTCGTCCCCGAGAGAATCGGGGCAAACGCGTGCGTGACCACCAAGGGCGAAAGCACGCCCGCTTCCTTGTCGAACGACTTGATGTGTTTCTTTTCCTTCAAAACGTAGGTCACAAGCGGATCGACGTTTGCCACGCGCCCGCGATCGCGGATATCGGAGGGAGAGACGATGATTTCGCCGTAGGAATTGTAGATTTTGAGGATATCCACGCCAGAACTTAAAAAGAAATCGCTCATGAGCTGATCCAGCACCTTCACCTGGCCTCCTTTGAAGGCCTCGAGGAAACGGCTGTCATTGGCAATCGTACGCGCCAGGATGAGAGAGGTGTTCTCGCGATCGAGCATCACCACTTGCTGGGTCTCGGACCCTTGCTCCATCAGCCGCAAGTTATTGCTTTCGACAATGCGGAAGACCAGCATGGAAAAAATGAACGAACCGAGCGTGGAGACAACGATGGCGATAGTGAGGAAGACGACATAGGTACGCAGGAAGGGACGAAGTTTGATGAAGTTCCATGCCCAGATCGCCAGGAAGAGAAACCCGATGAAACTAAATAAGACCCCCCACTGCCAGGCCGGGCTGAATCCAAGCGACTGTTCGCGCAAGGGAACGAGGGAGAGAGCGGGAAGGCGGGAAACGATCAAACTGATGCTGTAGCCCAGCAAAGAGAGATATCCGAGCATCGGCCAAAGGTTTTGGCGCTTGGAAGCCGGATTGTCGCGCTGGCTGCGATAGCGTCGGATCTGGATGCGGATCGTGGCAAGGATGAAGAGGGTCGACATGCCCGCGAGGATGGAAGGGACGAACCCCTTGGCACTGGGCCAGGCAATGACGAGGACCGCGGCGAGGAGGGCGTAGATGGTGATCTCCAGCCCGGAAAAAGAGCGTGATTCTTTTTGCATACGTCCGAATTATTCGTTTGTCCGTTGGAGATGAATAAGACTTGGCTCTGCGAGAACGCCCTTGTAGATGCTAAAAAACCCGAACAGCTGCACCGCCAGCGCGGGCAGGCCGAGTCCGGGGTATTTCCTCTCCAGAATAAAAAGGAAAAACGCAAACGCGAGCGAAAAGAACCCTATGATACGCCACACCGTCTTTAACTGCTTCTCATACTTATAGGTGGTGAGAAACAGCGACGCGGACGATACACAGACAAGGACGGCGAACACGGCCATGACATAGTGCGTGAACTCGAGCCAAAAAATATACATAGATTACATTCAGTATACCACTTTACGGCACGTGAGCATGTGGATAATGGTGACGAAGGGGTTATTTTTCCGCGCGGAGCTTTACGTTTTTCGCAAACGTCTGCGCTTCTTTCGCCGCTTTGAGGTCCGCCTCCAGCCGCTCTTCCTTGTAGCCGTCCTTCTGATAGGAGATCGAGTAGCAATTGGGGCCCAGGAGGAAGAAGTAGCGCCCCAGGGAGTCGGTGAGCGTGGTCTCCAGCACTTTGTTGTACTCCGTCTCAAATATGCGCACGACGGCGCGATCGATCGTTTGTCCGGAAGCCGCATCGCTCACGCGCCCCCAGTTCTTGGGCTTCTTCAGATGCGCCAAACGCCGCGCGAGCATGAGGGCGACGAGCTGAAGCGCCAAGAGGCCGAAGGAGACGGCATCCGGACGCAATATGGCCACGCCGATCGCAAGCACGATACCGATGTAGGTAAGCAAAAACTCGAATTTCCTTAGGAGACGGCGGAACAGAATGGATGTAGGCTTGTGATAATTTTCATCCTGCGTCGGGTCCACGGGAATATTGGCGGCAATGGTCGTCCCCTTTGCCGGCACGCTCACGGCGCCACCGACGTAGATCGAGGAGAATTCGCCGTCCGCCTTTTTTCCTTTGAGGATGTTTGAGGGGAATGTGAATGGCGGTTTCATCACCTGCATGGTGTAGCGCCCCGGGAGGACGAGGAAGAAATATTTTCCGTCGCGCCCCGTGACGCGCGTTTGCGCCAGGCGTCCGTCTTCTTTAAACAGGCGAACGGTGGCGAGTTCGATGGGCAGCTTGCTGATCGCGTTATAAACCATGCCGATCCCCGTTGCTTTGCGCTTGCGGAGAAAACCGAACGGGACTCCAAGCAGATAGCGGACGTACTTGATGAGGTCGAAGTACCGAAGCAGGATGATGAGACTCAAAATCGACGCAAGGAGTATCGTCCCTTTGGATGCCGCGACGATCGTGTCCCCTACCCCGGAAGCGAGCGCGTTTTTCAAAAAGCCCACCACGGATTCTCCCGTGAGCGAATCCATGAAGTTCGCCCAGCTCTCCAGGGTGGAGGAGGCGCCGGCGGGAAGCAAGGGGGGGGGAGGCGGGATGGAGGGTGGAGGGGAGGAGGGAGGAAGTGGGAGGGAGGAGGGCAACGAAGGGGAAGAAGGAGGGGGAGCGGAGGGGGAGGGGGCGGGAGGGGGCGGAGAGGAGGGGGCGGGAACGGGAGCGGGAACGGGGATTCCTGCGGTCGCAAAAGAACTTTCGTAGCTCGCGCTATTTCCCCACTCATCCGCCGAGGTAGCCTTGTAGTAATACGTTGTGCCTGGATCCAGCCCGGACAGGTTTACGACATGGTTGGTATCCGTCACGGCCGCAAGCTGCCACGAGGCCGTCGCGGCCTTCACCCCCCTCCCGCCTCCCATCCCGACGCTTCCATAGGCCCGGGTCGTGCCGTAATCAACCCGCGTCGTGGCCGGTTCATCGGTGGTCCAATGGATGGTCGCGGAGCTCTGCGTCACGCTCCCGGCCTGCACATCGAAGAGCTTCGGCGCCACGGCATCCGCCGTTTCGAATACTTTCGTCGCGACCGCCGTTTGCTGGCACGCATCGTAAACGGTCGCTTTGAGATAGATGAGGGTATCCTCCGGAAGATTCGTCAGAGAAAAAGAAAATCTCGTCGTGGGGTTCTCCTCTGACTCCATCCCGAGTTCATACCGCGTGGAAGTGCCGACCGCGAGCGTGGCTGTGGCGGACACGTTCGTCCGGAACGAAACCTGCGCGCTGTCGAGCGTGACTCCGGATACGCTGAAGGAGGAAATCGCCGGCGGATCTGGGCACGGATTCGTCCGTGGAGTGTCATTGTCCGGCGGCGGAGCCACGAATGATTGGGCGCGAACAAACATCGGCTGCAGAAGGAAAAGAACGGCGCATAGGTACGCAAACATTCTGAATAAACGTGACGCCGGCTGACTCGCCAAAACCGATGGCTCCTCCATAGATAGATGGATCATGAGATGATGAGCTGACTATTGATGACAGTTTACCAACAATACGAGTCTGCGAAAAGAAACCGATTCGCCGCCTGCTACTCCCGCATCACCGGGATTCGATTCAAATCCGCATTGCTGATCCCCAGCCCCAGCGATCGCATGAGCGCGAAGGCATCCGCGGGGCGGCCGAGGTAGTATCGCAAACCATCGACAGGATTCACATACCACGCTTCCCCATGTTCCTCGACTTGTAGCAATATGCGGCCACGCAATCGGTTCACAAGAACAGGATCAATCGGTGCCATCGTCTGGTTGAGAGAATTCCCTCCGCTGATAGGGATCTTCGACAGATCTCGATTCGTAATCCCCAACCCTTGTTCGCGCATGAGCGCAAATGCGTCATCCGGTCGGCCAAGATACCGGCGTGCCTGCACGACCGGATCCAGCCACCACGCTTCCCCATGCTCTTCATCCTGGAGCAGGATTCGACCATTCAGACGACGTATCAGCATCGGATCGCTTCCGACAAACCGCGCGCGCTCGCGCGCGTACACGTCCTCCACCCCCGTCTCTCCCCCTCCTCCACTCTCCCCTCCCTCCGCATTGATCCTCGATCTCCCTCTCGTCGAGAGATTCCACGCGGTCGGGAAATTCCGTGCAATGTAATTCAGCTGCGAGAGTTCCCGTTCATTCGCCTGCGTCCCCCGTTCAAGGACAAGAACGTATCCGACCGAAAAATCGCGCAGCGCCGCCGGGTAGGCGGGCTCCCGCGGCGCGAGCGTCGAGACAAGGTCGTCTCCCGTAAGCGCCACCATCGTCCCCTGCACCGTCTCTCGTTCTCCTCCCTCGCTGCCCGCTGCCAGCTGCCCGCTGCCAGCTCCCCCATCAACCTTGATAAAATGCATCGGCTGGATCTCGCTCTTCCCCGCAAAGCCCATCAGGTACATCTCAAACCAGTTGAACCGCTGATAATCACTCCCCTGCTCCCCGTCGGCACTGTCATTGATGAACGTGCGGTCCCCGACATATCTCCAGGGATTCCCGCCAATGGGGCTGAGGTAAAGTTTGTCGTTCTCGCGGGTAGACGTGTCGAAAAAATCAGACCAATGCGCGCCGTCGCGCTGGAGATTGATGCCCGGATCTCTCGCCACGCCGGCGGGGTAGGCCAGCCAGTAGTGGCTTGTTTCATGGACGATGTCGCCGATCGTCGGCGGGAGAAACTCGGAGCCGGGAGGCGCGATGTCGTGGAAGACCATCACGCCAAGGAGCCGGCCCGCGCTTCCGTACTCCTCTCCCAGATCGATGGGCGTATCTCCATCGCTGCGCAGGCCGCGGATATCGGTGCGCACGGGAAGCTCGTAATCGTAGGGAGCGCCCTTCTCTGGAAAATTGGTGTAGATCGCGAGGAAGTCGTACGCATCGGCATGCGACTCGTAGAATTTCTTCGCGACGCGCATGGGGTCGACGGAGCCATCCTGGGAGCGCAACGTGCCGTCGTCGGTCAGGAGGTAGGCATGGGGAGGGAGAAGGGCGGCAGCCTGCGCGGTCCGTGTGGTAACGAGCGGAATCACGAGCGCGAAACACAGGGACACGACACAAAAAAGAGTGCGCACGTTCATGGTCATATGCGTAAATTTATCATGAAGCGCCGCATCGAGCTATGTCGCGGGCCAGCGTATCGGGAGGTTTGGGTGGTATACTGTCCCCAGTATGCCAAACGCCCGCCACCACCAGCATCCTCCCAAGCGCGAGCATGTCCTGCGCGAGGCCTTCCCCTCCAGGGACCGATTGAAATACGGTATGGATCGCCTCGTCTACCTCGCCGGTTTCGTGCTCCCGCTCATGACGATTCCTCAATTGACGACCCTCTACATCCATCGCGACAGCACCTCCCTCTCCGCCGTCACCTGGGTGACGTATTTCCTCGGCTCCTGCTTCTGGTTCTTCTACGGGATCGTCCATAAGGAGCGTCCGATCATCTTTATCAACATGATGCTGGCGATCGTGCAGGGACTGATCGTGGTGGGAATTTTCTTGTTCAGGTAGAGAGATGGTCTCTGGCACCGCCGCGGAACCCCAACGCGAATCGCCATCAAAAATCACCAGGTGTTTCCTGGTGATTTTCCGGCTCGACCTGCGGGGATCCGTCCTATGCTTGCTCGTGGGTCTCCGGAGACTTCAAACAGCAATCAATCGCCTTTTTTCCAGAACCACAGGGACACATCTCATCCATACCATGGCATTGGACATACATCTTTCCCGACCCGCACGAACAAGATGCTTTAAGTTCATCGATCGTCTTCATATCCTTAGATGATAAGAATTATAGGCACAAGTATACCACGACCTGACCCGTTTTCTTTGCAACACGGAGGAAACCGACTTTTTTATGGCCAATTTTCTCTTCCGTTTTTTACATTCTATTGGTTCTGAATCTGCGTCTCTGTGCATGGGCCGAACGCGGCGTAATCTCCCCCCAATCCTTCCGGTCCAGATTCGTACCGGAACGTTCCCATCTTCCAGTTCTTCAGCACGTCCACGAGCGCGCTTGTATTTTGCACCGTACATGCATGCAGTACGTTCACGCTATCGGTGCTCAGCTGCATTTGCACAAGATCCGCATCGATCTGCGCGTCCGTCTTGCCGTTATTTTTCATCGCCAGCCGATTCTCTGGCGTTATGAACATTTGTCGAGAAAGATAGGTATCCTGATACTGGATGTTTCCGGCGACATTCCTTGTCTCCAACTGTTGCACGACATGAGTCGAAATCGTCCACAAATGAAAATCGTACGTGAAGTTTACGGTGGCGGACTGCGTATTCCCCACCGCGGCGATGAAACAATCCATATCCGTGCCGCATCGTTTCGTTGCAAGCCCCGTTTCCGGACCCGCCTCGATGATGGCAATGTCGAAATACTCCAAATCTTTGTTCGTGATGCCGACGCCGAGGAATCGCATGATCTGGTAGGCGGCATTGCCGTCTTTCATGTAATAGCGCTTGAGATCGGCCGGGTTGACGTACCACGCCTCCCCGTTTGTTTCGACCTGCAGCAAGATGCGCCCCGAAAGACGTTTGGCCAGGGCGGCATCCGTTTTCATTTTCCCCGCTCCGTTTGGATTATTCCCCGTCCGCACCTCCTCCCCATCCGAAAATCCGTCGAGATCCGAATCCGCCACGTTTTTGTTCGTCCGCAGCGAATCTTCCAACTGATCAGAAAGCCCGTCCCCGTCGCGATCCGCGTCCTGGAACCGATCTTCGATCCCGATGGGGATGAGCGATAAATCCGCGTTGGAAATCCCCAGCCCGCGCATCCGCAAGAGCTCCAGCGCGGATTGGCCGTCTGGCAAATACGTCCTCATCCCGAGCACCGGGTCGATATACCAGGCCTCGCCATGTTCTTCTACTTGGAGGAAAATCTTGCCGAGCATATCCGGCCGGGCGGCAGAGGCAAAGGAGGGGAGGAGCAGGGCCAGAAGAGAAGCGGCGGCGATACTGCGCGCAAGCATCATACGGTGGTTGTTAGTTGACCCATCATAACATAAATACTAATTGTTCGAATTCCTTGTATCCTCCAAATACGCGTTCAATATCGTCGGCCGCAAGAGGGCAGACCACCTTAAATCAGACCTTTTTTCCCCTCAGCTTCTTAGATCGCCGATCGAGTATAGCTCGCACCGAAGGGCTCACCTTCTTATCCGTGCGATGCGTACACCCCAGCCAGCAGCACGGACGACGCTTCCCTTTCTTGAGTTCATCGACGGCTCGTTTCACGTGCTCTTTCCTTGTCTGCGATTTTTTGACGAAGGTCACCCAACAGATCCACTCATTGCGTGCGAGTGGCGTGAGATCCTCCCAGGCGGCGAGAGCCACGCGGTCGGATTCAAGAGCCTTTTGTAGATCCGGCGGCATCATATGTGCCGTGCCGCTTGGCATGGTCTGTTTGGCCATATCAAACTCATCTTATTCCTTCCGCAGAATCTTTTCCATTGTCGTTTCCCCCTTTGCCAACTCATCGATCAATGTATCCGGAGAACGAATTTTCTGCATCGTCGGTTCTTTGATGTCTTCCAGACTGATACCGCAAATCACGCCGTCATAAGCGTACGAGACGGATTCAGATGAGGAGCGTCCGCAAAGAAGGTCTCCCGGTGCAATCCAATCTGTACCATCAGGCGTATCGATAGTATTATTCACTTGTATGGATGCGTTTTTTCTCGTTTTTGGCCTGACGGGACTTTGGCTGGGTTCGCAGCTGGCCGTGCGGGGCGCCCAAAACATTTCGCAGCATTTCCGCATTTCCCCCCTGTTCGTCGGGTTGGTTATTCTGGCGATCGGAACAGATCTTCCGGAGCTATCGGTGACGATAGCAGGGACCCTTAAGGAAACGGCCGGGGCTGATGCGTCCGGCGTGGTGCTAGGCAACGCTATCGGATCCATCCTTAGCCAGGGAACGCTTATCGTAGGCATCACGGCATTTTTCGGCACGCTGGCCGTTGCTCGAAGGATGGTCCTGCGGGACGGTCTCATGATGCTGGCTTCCCTGGTGTTCTTCCTCATCTCCGCGCTCGACGGTACCATTTCAACGGCGGAAGGTGTGCTCCTGCTTAGCATCTATGCCATCTATCTTCTCCTCATCCTGCAGACAGAACGGAATCGAGCAGAACTACCGCGAAAAAAAACGAACGGCATCTTCTGGACTTTCATCTACCTCGCAGGCGGCTTAGGGCTTCTTGTTTTCTCATCGTCTCTTGTCGTTGACAGCACGTTGCGCATGGCATCAGCCATTGGTATTTCACAAGTTTTTATCAGCATTCTCGCCATTGGCTTGGGGACGAGTTTACCCGAATTGGCAACCTCTGTTGCCGCCGTCCGAAGAGGCGAGGGTTCGCTTGCGTTTGGCAATCTTGTCGGCAGCTGCACGCTGGACGCCCTTCTTCTCCCGGGAATCGGGGCGCTCATCGCCTCTGGTTTGCCTGTCGATTCCGCCCTGCTCACCTACGATCTGCCAGCAGCATTGATAGCGCTCACGCTTGTGGTCATAATGTTTCTGATGACAAAACGGTTCGACCGCAGATACGCGCTCGCGGCCATCATCCTTTATTTCCTCTTTTTTGTCGGACGCGCCTTTATCCTTTGAGCGCATGGTTCCTGACAGTAAGGATGCGTTTCGCATTTGGTTTATCGATCCTTCACTCAGTCGCTTCGATGTTGTTCCCGCCTGGGTCAAGCACATGAATAGAAGGCCATTCCGCCTTCAACAGCTCCACAGCATCCTCCAGAAACACTCCTCCCTTCTATCCCCTATCAGCTCGCAATATTTACCTTGACTTTTCCTCCATTTGATCCCGCTTGCTTCGGCATGGTGACAATGAGGACGCCGTCCTTATAATCGGCGGACACCTTGTCGGCAACCACAGGCTTTGGAAGACGCACCAGGCGCTCAAAGGAACCACGCCGTATTTCTTTCGAGTAATAATCTTTCTTCTTTTCTTCTTTCTCTTCTTCCCGAGCGCCAAAAACCTTCAGGTACTGATCTTCTACCGAAACGTCGATCTTTTTTGGATCAACTCCCGGCAACTGCATTTTAGCGACCACCTTGTCGCCTTCTTCATACAAATCTACGGCAAGGTCCGTGCCGATTTTCGATAACGGCATCGTGGACCAATCCTCATCGAAAAGCCGATCGAGCTCGCGAAACGGTTCCCAACGAATAAGGGACATAGCATGAATGTTTTAAAAATTACTCTCCCTGCATTATACCAGATCAGTATACAAACCTTGTATTCTGTTTTTTGGAATTCACCAGCACCAACCAAGTTTGCAGAGATCCCTTAAAAATTCGGGGCGGGCCGATCGCAGACGCGCGCGCCGCATTGAGCACCCCATCGGAGGTTCTAGATGCGTTTCTCGTGTAAGGAAAATACGAAAAAAAATCGCACCATAAACCGGCTGGCTATGAAGCGATCAGGAGTCACTTTTTATTTGATGCCGAAAAGAACGTATCTCTTGCGCCTCAATCGCCGAACGAAAGAGAGCAACGATTGCCTCGGGGGTTGGGTAGGCGTCCCCTTTTTTGTACGGTGGGTGCACACAAACCCCGAAATATTCACTGTCTTCTTTTTGGAGCGTCGCTTGAACCGGCAGATGTGTGCTGAGCCCTCCATAATAGAGACTCAATCTCACTCCTTTCCAGTCCAAGGGATTCAACCTTATTTGTTCCCGAAGCAGGTCCTCCACCGGTCCAAAACCCTCGCAGGCATGTTTGAGCGTCTCTCTACACTCATCGCACATTGGACTGTAGAATGTATTATACATTAACGGATCCTCCTCATGATATCCACTCTACAACAATGAAAATATATAGGAAACCGTGCCAAACCCACCGTCGGAGGTTTCTCGCCGCTCGTCTATTTTGCCTGCTCTACAAAAGGCCGTTTTCACGCAAGGGAGAGAAAGGCATGTTACCGCTACATTTTACCACTTTCATGCCCTGACAGACAGACGTTTTTAGAGGGAGTTTTGCAGAGGTTTCTTAAGATTTTTTGCATTTTTCGAGATCAAAGATTTGTGAATTTCTTTTCGAAGGTCCGCCTCCGTTGCCCCGCCACTCGCGAACAGCTTGCCATCAACCAGAATACCGGGGCTGGCCATGATTCCGTGCTTTTGGATCAGCCGCTGTCCTTTTTCCGTTGCCATGTCGATGTATTCGACCTTGAGCCCGTCAAATTCTTTTTGGAGTTTTTCCAGGGTCGGTCCCAAAACCGTGCAATGGGCGCAATCGCCGGGAATGATCATGGTTATCTTCATAGACGTCGACGTAAACGCCGAGCGACAACAATGGCCGCGGCGAGAATAATGAGCGCGATAAGGGGGCCGTAATAATCTTGCGTTGAAATAACGGTCATTTCGCCTTCTTCATGCGCAGAAGCAGAGGCAACTTGAAACAGCTCCCAGATCATATGGCTTTTTTCGTTGTTTGGCGTTTTTTCGCCGCATCCCAAAGAATAATTAGCGCAATGATTACCGCAAACGCCATCCAAGGCCCGATGCCTCCGACCCCTTCCGGCAGCGCAAGGCGCGCCTCCAAGGCCTCCGACTCGGCTATTGCCGGCACGATATTCTCCAACACAAGATTCCAGGCCTTATGAATAGCTGACTCTTCAAACCAAGTGTTGCTGAAGATCCCATAGTTCAAGATGAACGATCCCAGGACAACAAGAACCCAAGCCACGGCTCGCTTCGCTTTTCCTTGCCATTTGGTCAGAATCGGCGCGGCATTCACTCCCAACAACGCCAGCGTCACGAGCAGAAGAAGAGGAATAACGCGGCCGATCCCGTGCAACGCTCCGAGGTAAGCGCCGACGATTGGATCCCCCAATGTCGCGACGTAGCCGAAAAGGACATAAAATGCCGGGTTTGGACACCCCACACCAGCGTTTCCGATAAAAAATCCGATGAGAAAACCACGCACGTACTCATTGCTCTGTTGGAAGCGCTGCGGAAGGATCGTGTTTCTGAATGGCAATTTCCAACGAACCAGCCCCAATTCGGAAATGCCAAAAAAAAGCGCGGCAAATCCGCCGATCGTCAGCATGGCCCTGACGGCATTGCTTAAACCGATATATCCCCCGACCAGCCCCGTGGCTATTCCGTAGATGGTGAACGTCAGAGTGAGGCCGAGACCGAAGGACAACGCCAGAGCGAGCCCTTTCCCCGCGCGTTTCGACAGAGCCAGAGGGACGATAATGAAGACCAATGGAAACGTACATGGCAAAAAAATCATCGAAATTCCAGAGAATAAAGACAAGCTTATGCTGGGAATGAATTGATACGAGGTCAAGAGGGAGACAACGCCAACAAAAGTGATCGCCGATAATATAAAAGCGACGATGACCAGAGCTGTTTTTATGGCAACACCGGCACGATTCATAAATAAATGAGTGCGCCCGAGCGCTTTGTGGTACACTGTACCATGAAATCGCTATGGCCGCCTTGCACCGTCCGCACATCAAACGCGTTCGCGAAGTCGTCAACGTTTTTTATGATTTCGGATTCGGCGCATGGATCAGCCGGATGAAGCTCCGGTTTGTCGTTCCAATTCACAAACGGTGGATGCGAGCGGTCAACCGTGAGAAAAATATTTCCTGTCCCGTCGAGGCGGAAGCGATCGCCGAACGCGCGGAATTGCCGGTAAATCTTCGCCGTGCGTTCGAACGGTTGGGAGGAACGTATGTGAAACTGGGGCAGATGTTCAGCTTGCGCGCCGACCTCGTAACGCAGCCCGTCGCAGACGAGCTTCGTGTCCTGCAAGATAAGGTTCCGCCTTTTTCCTTCGACGAGGCCAAACGCTCGATCGAAAAGGAACTTGGGAAACCGATCGGCAAACTCTTCAAGGAATTCGACGAAAAGCCAGTCGGTGCCGCGTCGCTTGCACAGGTTCACCGCGCGGTGTTACAAAACGGAAAGACCGTGGCGGTGAAGGTGTTGCGTCCGAATATCGAGGCGCTTGCCCGCGAGGACATCGCCTTGCTCCAATGGTTCGCGAAACTTCTGGAAGACCACGTGCCCGCCACCCGCCCGTATCAGCCTCGCTTGGTGATCGATGAATTCCAAGATTGGACGCTGCGCGAGCTCAACCTCGTTAACGAAGGGGTCAACGTCGAGCATTTCCGGTCGCTCTACAAAGACGACGAGCAGGTATTCATCCCTGGCGTGCATTGGACGCATACCACGGCGCGGGTACTGACCATCGATTTCAGCCACGGGATTCACATGGATGATTTCGCCTCGTACCGGAAGATCCATTGTTCCCGAAAAGCCGTGGCCGAGATAGGCGCAAAGCTTGTCTACAGCCAGTTTTTCGAACACGGGTACTTCCACGGCGACCCGCACCCGGGAAACTTTTTCGTCCTTCCCAACAACGTCGTGTGCCTGCACGACTTCGGCATCGTCGGACGCATCGACGAGAAAACGCGGCGGGAGCTGATTGGCTGTTTCGTGGACTTCCTGGAAAAAGACGCGGACGGCGCCATCAATCACGTACTCCACATGGCGCGCACGGACAGCCGGTCGGATGTCGAAGGATTCCGACGCGATGTGACGGTCATTTTGGAGCGTTGGTTCTATTCCCCGACGGCCGGAGAACGGCTGTCCATGGCCTTCTACCGCCTGGTGGTGAACGGCGCGTCGCACGGGGTGGCGTTCCCTTCAAGCGTCGTCCTGTTGGCCAAGGCGATCGTGACCATGGAAGGCATGGCGCTCCTGCTTGACCCGAAATTCGACGTGGCGGCAAAGCTGCGGCCCTACTTGCAGCAGTTGCTCACCATGGACCTCAAACCCGAACGTCTCGCAAAGCGCGGGCGTGAGGCGGTGCTCGATGCCGCAAACTTGCTTGAAGACGCCCCGGAAGCGGCGAGGAAGCTCATGAAACTCGCGCAACGCGAAGAGGTCGGAATCAAAGTCGATACGACCGACTTCGACGAGATCAAAAAAGAAATCGACCGACAATCTGACGTGCGGTTCTTGACGTTGTTTTTGACCGCTGACCTGCTGGCAACCGCCGTTCTCCTGCATCTGGAAGGCGTAAACAGCATCGCCGGCATCCCTTTGGGGTTTGCCGGCGTGGTCATAGGAATTGTTTTGGGAGTTGTCGTTCTTGCGAAAGTTCGCCAAGGGCCGAATTGAGCCTCACCGCTTCTTTCCTGTCACCTTTCGTTTGAGTGATTCAAATTCCGAACGGGTAGGAATATTGAGAATTTTCAGCGTCTCGCGAACGGCCTTTTCGTACCATTTGGACATCGCCTGATATTCTTTTTCCCCTTGGGCAGCCAGCTTTTGGCGCATCTTCGCCTGATCTTCCACGGCAAGTTTTCCTTCTTTCATGAGAAATTCAAGAAAATCTTCCGCTCGTTCCTTTGCGAGTGAAGCTACGCCAAGACTGATCAACAACGGCTCTTCAATGGTAAATTTTTTTGCCATAGCGATTATTGATTCTTGTTTTCGATTTTAAATGCCGTATGAAGCCAGCACCAAGCTGTAAAACTTTCCAACAAGGCGATCCAGGCGACAATGAAGATTCCCCAGTTCACCAGTTCCGAAGCATAATGAGGCGCCCATGGGCCGAGCCACCAGAAAGCGAGAGCGAAACGAAGCAGGCGATCGAGCTTGCCGAGGTTTTGTTTCATCATACAATGAGTTGATTACTTCTGCGGCGTGCAGCAACTAGCATGGAAGCGGTGGAACGCATACGAGCCGACGAAACCATAGACGAAACTCCATGCGCCGCCCAAGAGGATGCTCGCCAGAGTAAATCCGCTAAATCCAGGGAACAGGAACTTCAACGAGGTCAGGTGGAATGCCTGCACGGCGGCGTCCGTACTCCACATCTGCCAGATGAGGCAGAGTAGGTAAAGAATGAGAAAGAATCCACCGACCCGGACCGCGTGTGCCGAAAGAGACGTTTTCATAGTCTTCCGATTAAGGATAAGGAATTATTACTTTGTCTTCGTCTTTGATTGAGAGGAGAAAAGAGAACGGATCAGGACAATGATCGCCAGCACGCCAACCGTCCAGAAGAGCAGAGTAGTGATGAGAGAGACGAGGTTCCATCCCAACGTCCCGCCAGCACGGTTCATCATCCCTGCACTCCAAGCCGATCCTGAAATGCTGTTCATCATGCCCATCATGGAAAACCACGAGGAACCCCAAACGGCGCCATCGTTCCCGGCGGTCGGATGGCATCCCGAGAGACGTTCGCCCATCAATACATGCATCTGCTCCTCCCCAGATTCCCCGACCTGCCGCGCAATCATGGCATTCATCGCCACGTGGGCGTTACCAGCCATCAGCCCCATATAATACTCGCCGAGACGCTCAAAATCATCCGCGGACAACGTGGTGCAAATCACGGCGCCCGAAGCGAGTTTTTCTGCGACGACTTTCCCCTCGGCCTCCTCTCGAGCCGTGTGCCCGTCGTCCGTTACTGTATAAGTTCCGCCCCTCATTTGGGCGCGCGCAGGATATGCAAACAGCGAGAGCGAGAAAATCGCGACGAGAACGAGCAGATGTGCACGCATAAAAATCTTGATTGATATGAGACAGTGTACCTGATTAAACAAAAAACCACCACGAAGGTGATGGCTTTTTGACTGAACGCATGCGGGTCGCCACACACGTTCGCTCATGGCTCCGACGCATACGTGTTTACCGAATTGCTGGAGGTCTACAGCGCCGCGCGGGTAAGCATGGCGAAGCTGCGCGGGTTGGCGTGCTTGGCGGCCTAACTCAAACCCTCATCGACTATTCTCACCAACGGTTCCTCCCAGCCAAAACAGGTCTCTTTACCACACAACTTTTCAAACGTGTTAATGGATTTTTGATCGATTTTGGCGTATTCCTGAAGCATTAAAACGACATCCTGCATAAACCCGCTAACCGTGCCATTGGAATCGTCGACGCCGCCTGTACACAACTTTTTATCCAGACGCAGCAGCAAATCAACCAGTAGTGCGGACGTTTGCTCGCTTACGGGCAAATCAGAAACTATTTTCCCTAAGCGAGCACAACCTTCATCAAGCGAATTTTGATAGGAAAACCACAGGCGAGAAGGTCCGTTATAGGGTTTGATGTATTTCACGGCCGAGGTAATGGCCGTTTTCGTTTGAGTCAAATCCTCTTTGCTCAATTCTCCGAGTTTACCGCTACAAACGGGGCCGCTGGCCCGATCCTTGTCTTCCTTGGTCAACTTTTTGCCGTCCATGACGGCACAAATTGATAAGGCGACCATGTGTTTGCAAAGCGTATCCTGTTGTCCAAGATAACATTCGCAATTTCCCAAACCAAACCGCCGCGCCTCGATTGAAACGCGATAAGGGCGAGACCCGAGCACTACGGCCGAATAAGCACCGATTCCTTCGTCAAATCGCGTGACTTTTCCAGACTCATACAGATCAACCGCTTTCTCATAAGTCGGCTGATCTGTGGCGAACTTGATTTTGTCTAAATCGAACGACGGTTTCATATTTTACCGCAGCATCTCAACCGGTGCCTTGCCTCCTATGGCCGCATGAGGAAAATAATTCCATGCGTCCGTCACAAGTTCAAGAACATTGCTCAATTCAGAGCTGTCGCCGCCGCGATCAAACATCATCACGATCTTCATCATGTCGTCGTTGTCTTCCTCATGGAAAATTGCGTCCTTGATGTCCTGCAGCGAAAAATCGCTCTCGGTTTCCTTGAGCATATCTTCGAGTTCTTGCTCGATTTCTTTCCGACGTTCAAGGATTTCTTGTTTTGATTGGATTTCCATTGACATATATTAATCTTGAACTTTTTCAAGCAACCAGTCCCATAATGGCCTAAACTGTATAGCCCTTCCGTCTTTTTTTATCTCTCGTGTTTCATCCCATGTAAGCACGGTCATTTTTTTTACATTCAATTCTTCACTCGCTTCAAGCAGTGCTTTTACCTCTCTTTGTTCGACATCCAAAGTGACCGCTTCATAGCAAACTTGTATGAGTTCCGTAACTTCTATTCCTTTTCTTACAAGAAAATCAACTTCACGGCCGTTTCGTGTTTTATAATAAAACAAGTCTCTATTTGGCTTAACCCCCCGCTTTACAAGTTCGGTAAAAACAAGGTTCTCCATGAGCCTGCCCTTGTCCGGAGAATGCTGAATTGCTTTCGCGCTGATAAAACCATTATCGACAGCGTAAACTTTCCTAGGTGATTTTATTCGCTGTACGGACTTGGGCGAATACCGGAGCAAAGAAAAGATAAGATATGCTTCTTCCAAATATTTTATGTACTTCTCGGTGGTAGACGCACTCTTCAAATTCAAAATCTCGAGCAGCTTGCGTACCGTATAAAGATTGGCAAAAATATTTATTAAATGTGCCCCAAGATTTCCTATTTGCGTTGAGAATTTAACCTTATGTCTTTTGACTACGTCTTTAAAAAGCAGAGCGTCGAATAAGATTTCAAGATAATCCTTAGGGTCAAGATTACTTACTACCACCTCGGGAAACCCACCGTTTTGTAAATAGCTCTCCACAAGATTCAGCAGTTCGCCCCGCTTTTGAGGTAAGGCACCATATTCAGCGTCTATTTGAAACTTCTTCGCGCGAAGAAATTCATTGAAATCGAAAGGCAGTATTTCTATCGGTATATGCCTACCGGTCAAATGCGTAGCGAGTTCTGTTGAAAGTAGATGGGCATTAGATCCTGTAAGCACCAAGTTGTATCCTTCCCGATGAAGTCGATTCACAAACAGCTCCCAATTCGAAAGATTTTGTATCTCATCAAAAAAAATGGTCTTTACCTGTCCATACGCGGCGTGCAATTCCTTCATGAGTTCATCGGTAGCTATGCCACCTGCGCTCGATAAGACCTCGTCATCGAAATTGAAATACATGAACGGACGATCTTTCAATAGCACCAGAGAAAATACCGACTTGCCAGCCCGACGAGGTCCCAGAACGACTTTTATCAAATTTGAGTCCAGCCATTTTTTGGCAAATGGCTCCTTCGTTCGATCTATGTAGGAAAGAGCCTGAAGTTGCTCTTTCTGCCGTTTTTGGTTAGTAACTATGTCTTTAAGCATATTAATTACATCTTAGTGGACAGAATATGTTGTTTTTGTCCAGTACAAGTACTGTACTGGACAGAAAAGGCAAAGTCAATAGATCAAAATGCAATGAGCTCTGAAAAACTAAAACCATTCAAGTTGACTGAGTGGGTTTAGTGACTC